>JAURWR010000088.1 GCA_030654805.1 Burkholderiaceae bacterium | reverse complement strand
GGATCTCGTCGCGATACCAGCGCTCCAGCGTCGCGCCGCTGCACACCTCGGCCGGCAGCTGCTGGTCGTAGAAGGCATGGATCAGTTCATCGTCGACCAGCACGTCCTGACGACGAGACTTGTGCTCCAGTTCCTCGACCTGAGCGATCAGCTTGCGATTGGCTGCGACGAACGGCAGCCGGGTCTCCCAGTCGCCGGCGACCAACGCCTCGCGTATGAAAATCTCCCTCGCCTCGGCCGGATTGATCAGCCCGAAGTTCACGCGCCGGTTGCTGTAGACGACGATGCCGTACAGCGTCGCCCGTTCGAGCGCGATCACCTCGGCGGCCTTTTTCTCCCAGTGCGGCTCCAGCAGCTGCGTCTTGATAACGTGGCCGGCGATCTGCGGCAACCACTGCGGCTCGATCGCTGCGATGCCGCGGCCGTACAGACGCGTCGTCTCGACCAGTTCGGCGGCCACGATCCAGCGGCCCGGTTTCTTCGACAGGTTGACGCCCGGGTGGCGGTGGAACCGGATGCCACGCGCACCGAGATACCACTCGTCCTCGTCGCTCTTGACGCCGATGTTGCCGAGCAGTCCGGCCAACAACGACAGGTGCAGCTGCTCGTAGGTGGCCGGTGACGCGTTGAGACGCCAGCCGTGCTCGGCGACGACGGTGAGCAACTGCGAATGGATGTCGCGCCACTCGCGCACCCGGCGCGGCGAGATGAAGTTCTCGCGCAGCAGTTGCTCCTGCTTGCGCACGCTCAACTTGTGCTCACGATGCTCGGGGGTCAGGCCCGCGCCGCGCGAAGCCTCCAGCCACTTCCACAGCTTCAGGTCACCGAGAAATTCGGAGCGGTCGTCGTCGAACTTCTTGTGGGCCTCGTCAGCCGCCTGCTGCGCTTCGAGCGGGCGGTCGCGCACGTCCTGCACGCTCATCGCGCTGGCGACGATCAGCACCTCGGTCAGTGCCTGGCGGCTGCGCGCTTCGAGGATCATCCGGCCGACACGCGGATCGAGCGGCAAGCGCGCGAGTTCCTGCCCCATCGGCGTCAGTTCGTTCTGCTCATCGACCGCGCCGAGTTCGGCCAGCAACTGATAGCCGTCGGCGACGGCACGACGTGGTGGCGGCTCGATGAACGGGAAGTCCTCGACCAAACCGAGTCCCAGAGACTTCATCCGCAGGATCACGCCGGCCAGCGACGAACGCATGATCTCCGGATCGGTGAACCTGGGGCGGCCGGCGAAATCCTTTTCGTCGTAAAGCCTGATGCAGATTCCGTTGCTGACCCGCCCGCAGCGACCGGCGCGCTGGTTGGCGGCTGCCTGGCTGGTCGGCTCGATCAGCAACTGCTCGACCTTGTTGCGGTAGCTGTAGCGCTTGACCCGCGCCGTGCCAGCATCGATCACGTACTGGATGCCGGGCACTGTCAGCGAGGTTTCCGCAACGTTGGTCGACAGCACGATGCGTCGCGCGCTGTGCGGCTCGAAGATGTGATCCTGCTCGACCTGGCTGAGCCGCGCGAACAGCGGCACGACCTCGACACCCGGTGGATGGTGCTTGCGCAAGTGGTCGGCCGCATCACGGATCTCGCGCTCGCCCGGCAGGAATACCAGTACGTCACCGCCCGAGCCGGCGCCGCCCGTCGCCCACAACTCGTCGACGGCATCGGCAATCGCATGATTCAGTCCGTACTCACGGCTGTCCTCGAATGGGCGCCAGCGCTGCTCGACCGGGAAAAGGCGACCCGAGACCTGGATCACCGGCGCCGGCCCGGTCTTGCCCGCGAAGTGCTCGGCAAAGCGTTCGGCGTCGATGGTGGCCGACGTGACGATCACCTTCAAGTCGGGCCGGCGCGGCAGCAACTGGCGCAGGTAGCCGAGCAGGAAGTCGATGTTGAGGCTGCGCTCGTGCGCCTCGTCGATGATCAGCGTGTCGTAGGCACGCAGCAGCGGATCAGTCTGTGTTTCGGCCAGCAGGATGCCGTCGGTCATCAGCTTGACGGTGGCGCCGGGCGAGAGCCGGTCCTGGAAGCGGACCTTGTAGCCGACGACATCGCCAAGCGGCGAGTTCAGTTCCTGAGCGATGCGCTTGGCCACGCTCGACGCAGCGATACGCCGCGGCTGCGTGTGGCCGATCAGGCCGCGCCCTCCTGCGCCGCGGCCTCGTCCGAGCGTCAGCGCGATCTTCGGAAGTTGGGTGGTCTTGCCCGACCCGGTTTCACCGCACACGATGACCACCTGGTGATCCTGAATGGCCGTCGCGATCTCGTCACGGCGGGCGGATACCGGCAGCGTGTCCGCAAAGGTGATCGGAGGGATGGGGTTCGCAGGGATGGGCGACCGAACTCGCGGGGCAGACGTCATCGGGCGTTCATGCAAAATTGAGCATTATTTCAAAGCACCGCGATGAGCCTGGTCTTCCCTCACACGTTCGTCCCGTGGTTCCGTTCGGTCGCGCCGTACATCCACGCCCATCGCAGCAAGACGTTCGTCGTCGCCATCGCCGGCGAGTTGATCGCGGCCGGCAAGCTCAACACCTTTGCACAGGACCTGGCGCTGATCCACGCGATGGGCATCAAGGTCGTGCTGGTGCACGGCTTTCGGCCGCAGGTCGAAGAACAGCTCAAGGCCAAAGGCCACGTTTCACGTTACAGCCACGGGATGCGGGTGACCGATGCGGTGGCGCTCGATTGCGCGCAGGAAGCCGCAGGCCAGCTGCGCTACGAAATCGAAGCCGCGTTCTCGCAAGGCCTGCCGAACACCCCGATGGCGGGTAGCCAGATCCGGGTGGTGTCGGGCAACTTCATCACCGCCAAACCAGTGGGCGTCATCGATGGCGTCGACTTCATCCACACCGGCCTGGTCCGCAAGATCGACGCGGTCGGCATTCGGCAGGCTGTCGATTTCGGCGCGCTCGTGATGCTGTCCCCGTTCGGTTTTTCGCCGACGGGTGAGGCCTTCAATCTCAGCATGGAAGACGTGGCTGCGAGCACCGCAATTTCATTGCAAGCTGATAAGTTGATTTATCTCACCGAGGTCAAAGGAATACCGCTCGATATCACCGATCCCCACAGCGACATCGATCAGGAACTCGCGCTCGCGGACGCGGAGAAACTGCTGGCTTCTCTGCCCAATCCGCAGCAACCGACGGACACCGCGTTTTATTTGCAGCATGCAGTCAAGGCCAGCAAGAGCGGCGTCGACCGCGTGCATATCGTTCCGTTTTCCGTCGATGGTTCCGTGCTGATCGAATCATTCACACACGACGGTGTCGGCACGATGATCGTCGATGAAAAACTCGAAAGCCTGCGTGAAGCAACTGCCGACGATATAGGCGGTGTGCTGCAGTTGATCGAGCCTTTCGAAAACGACGGCACGTTGGTGAAACGAGACCGAACGGAAATCGAACGCGATATCGATTTCTACACAGTGATCGAACACGACGGCGTGATATTCGGATGCGCAGCGCTATACCCTTATCCAGAGAAACAGACGGGGGAGATGGCTGCACTCACGGTGTCGCCCAACGTGCAAGGGCAAGGAGATGGAGAGCGCATCCTCAAGCGCATCGAACAGCGCGCACGCGCGATGGGCCTGAAGAGCATCTTCGTGCTGACCACGCGCACGATGCACTGGTTCATCAAGCGCGGTTTCGAGCAAGTCGGCCCGGAGTGGTTGCCCGAGGCACGTCAACGCAAATACAACTGGGATCGCAGATCTCAGGTGCTGGTCAAGACGCTGTCCTGATGCCCTCGCCTCTGGTCATGCCCGCAACAACATTCGTTGAAAACTTTACTTTCGGAGTCACCACATGCCACGCATCATCAATTGCATCCACCTGAAAAAGGAAGGTGAAGGCCTCGATTACGCACCGTATCCGGGTGACCTTGGCAAACGCATTTACAACGAGGTGAGCAAGGAAGCTTGGCAGTTGTGGATGAAACACCAGACCATGCTCGTGAATGAAAACCGATTGAATCTGGCAGACCTCCGGGCGCGGCAATATTTGGCACGTCAGATGGAGAATTTCTTTTTTGGAACCGGTGCCGAACAACCGGCAGGCTACGTACCGCCTTCTGCATAACCGAATTCATGATTCTCGTTTTGGCACCCGAATATTTCACGCAGCGTGTCGTTTTATGGATTAATTAACATGCATTCCCGGGTGCTTGCTTAAGCGCCAAGTCGATTTTTGTATACTGTCGGTGTTTGTCGTTATTCGACGGTTTATTAATCGACCCACGAGGAATCCCCATGTCGACACTGAAGGAATTGCTGGACCGCAAGGCAGCGTTGGACAAAGAGATCGAGTCGACTCGCAAGCAAGAGCATGCGAATGCCATCGAAAAAGTCCGCGCCTTGATGCAGGAACACGGGTTGACGATCGCGGACATCTCGAACAAGGTGCCGGTCCGCGCGTCGAGTTCAACCAAAGGCGGCAAGGTCGCCGCCAAGTACCGGAACAAGGCGACTGGCGAGACTTGGAGCGGCCGCGGCTTGCAACCCAAGTGGTTGAAGGCGGCGTTGTCCACCGGTCACCAGTTGAGCGAATTCACGGTCTGAGTCTCACTAGTACGCAGCCGAAAAATGCCGCGAAGACCTGAAGGTCTTCGCGGCATTTTTGTCGATTTGCAGACTCCCGGGCCATGGAGCGGGCCGCTAAACTGATCAGGTGATATCGCCCACCTTCATTCAGGATCTACTCGGTCGAGTCGACATTTCGGATGTCGTCGGGCGCTACGTCAAGCTGAAAAAATCCGGCGCGAACCACATGGGTTTGTGCCCCTTCCACGGCGAAAAGTCTCCCAGCTTCGCTGTCAGCCCCAGTCGCCAGACCTACCACTGCTTCGGCTGCGGCGTGCATGGCAACGCGATCGGATTCCTGATGGAACACTCCGGGATGGGCTTCGTCGATGCAGTACATGACCTCGCCCAGCAGGTGGGCCTCTCGGTCCCGGAGGACGACCGCTCACCGGAGGAACGCGAACGAGCGCTGAAAACCAAGGAGCGCCAAAGCACCTTGATCGATGTTCTGGCAAAAGCCGCAGAGCATTACCGCAAGCAACTGAAGACCAACTCTCGGGCGATCGATTACCTGAAGCAGCGCGGATTGAGCGGCGAGGTGGCAGCGCGCTTCGCGATGGGCTACGCGCCCGAAGGCTGGCGCGCGCTGGCCAGCGCGTTTCCCCGCTACGACGATCCGCTGCTCGACGAAAGCGGGCTGGTCATCTCCCAGGATGCCGAGGCGGACTCCGGTGCCGACTCGAAACGCTACGACCGTTTCCGCGACCGCATCATGTTTCCGATCCGGTCGGTGCAGGGCGAGGTGATCGGTTTCGGCGGGCGCGTGCTGGATCGCGGCGAACCCAAGTACCTCAACTCGCCGGAAACGCCCGTCTTCAGCAAGGGCCGCGAGCTGTATGGTCTGTATGAAGCTCGAACCGCCATCCGGCAGCACGGATTTGTCCTCGTCGTCGAAGGCTACATGGACGTGGTGGCGCTGGCCCAGTTGGGATTTCCAAATGCGGTCGCCACCTTGGGCACCGCCTGCACGGCCGAACACGTGCAGAAGCTGTTTCGTTTCGCGGATTCGGTGGTGTTCAGTTTCGACGGAGACGCGGCCGGAAGGCGCGCCGCCGGGCGCGCGCTCGAGGCTGCACTGCCGCATGCGACCGACCTGCGCAGCGTGCGCTTCCTGTTTCTTCCGCCCGAGCACGATCCTGACTCTTATGTGCGCGAGCACGGCACCGAAGGCTTCGCTGCCTGCATCGAGCAGGCGGTTCCGCTGTCACGCCAGGTCGTTGCGGTGGCGCAGGAAGGGTGCGACCTTGGGACCGCCGAAGGCCGGGCGCGCTTCCTGGCGCTGGCCCGTCCGCTGTGGGTGGCATTGCCGGAAGGTGCCCTGAAGCGCCAGCTGCTTGGCGATCTGGCCGTCGTGGCCAAGCTCGACACATCCGAACTGGCGGGGCTGTGGCAGACCTCGGCGCCGAAGGCACGCCCGCAGGTCAGTGACGCGGCTGCGCCGAGACCACGCCTCGTGCGCGCCGCACGCCAGGGGGCAGCAAACCAACTCGATCGCGCTCTCTGGCTGTTGCTGCATCGCGCGGAAATGTGGTGGGATCTCGACGGTCATTGCCACGACTTGCTGGCTGACCGCGTCGCGCCCTATGCCGTACTCTTCGGTGGATTCGAGCGTTGCCTGCACGAGCAAGGACCACTGGCTCCGGCGGCCCTGCTGAACGACCTGACGCAATCGGTGCATGACGACGAGCACGCGCGTTCAACACTGGAGCGGATCGCCCAATTCCACGAGCCGGAGCCCAACACCGACCTGCGTCAGCAGCTCGACCTGATCCTCGATCACCTGCGACTTCGAGACGTCGATGCGGAGCTGGAGCAACTCTTCGAGTCCGGGTTGATGTCGCCGGACATCCAGTCCCGAAGCGCCGAACTGATGCAAAGCCGTGCCCGGCTGAAGGCCGCGCTGAGCAGCATCACAACATTGCCGGCGTAGCCGTTGCCATCCGCCTTGCAGGCAGCGCCGAACCTCATTTCACGCGAAGCTGACGGTATAATCCACGGCTGCGCCGACTGAGTCGACAGTGATTGCGGCCCCCTTGGGGCACGGTTGCTCTCTGTTTTAGGTTGTGATGACAGGGACATTCGACCACCGCAAAGCTCGCCATTCAGATCGTCTTCGGCCCTTTTCGCCCCTTCGACACGCCGGGCACGTCCGTTGCGACACCGCCTGTTGGGAGTTGCGAGTTCAACGTCCGACAAGCGCCGATCTTGTGAGGCGACACCTGCGGCACCACCTGTGAGATTCCGGCGTTGAGTCGCCGACCATTTGAGGAATTGCATGACTGCGAAGAAAAGCGCGCCCGCAGCGGCCACCAAGCCTGCCGCCCCTGTGAAGACCACCGCATCGAAATCCGGTGGCACAAAGGACGAGCTTGCTGCGAAGACGCGTTCGTCGGCAACGGCAGGCAAACCAGCTGCAGCGGCCCATGGCGCGGCGAAGGCAGGCCCGGGTGACGAGAAGGCCAAGCGGGGTCGCAAGTCTGCCAAGGGCGATGACAAGGCCAAGAAAGCGGAACTCGGTGACGAGGATTTCTCCGATCTGGAAGCCGATCTCGAAGGCGAACCGGAGGCCGAGGTTGCCGAGTCGGCCGACGACGTTGATTCGAAGGTCAAGGTCACGCCGCGGCGCATGAAGGTGTCGCGCGCGAAAGAGCGCGCGCTGATGCGTGAGTTCGGTCTCGACGAGACCGCGCTCACCGAAGAAGAAGTTGCGAAGCGCCGTCAGGAGCTGAAGACGCTCATCAAGATGGGCAAGACGCGCGGCTTCCTGACGCACCAGGAAATCAACGACCACCTGCCCGAGAAACTGGTCGACAACGAAATCCTCGAAGCCATCGTGTCGATGCTGAACGACATGGGCATCGCGGTGTACGAGCAGGCGCCCGACGCCGCGACGCTGCTGATCGCCGGCGGCGGCACCACCACCGCGACCGAGGAAGAAGCCGAGGAAGCCGCCGAAGCGGCGCTGTCCACCGTCGATTCCGAATTCGGCCGCACGACCGACCCGGTGCGCATGTACATGCGCGAGATGGGCACTGTCGAGCTGCTGACGCGCGAAGGCGAGATCGAGATCGCCAAGCGCATCGAAGGCGGCCTGCAGGCGATGATGTATGCGATCAGCGCATCGCCATCGACGATCGCCGAGATCCTGGTCTACGCCGACCGCATCGGCGCGGCCGAGATGACCATCTCGGAAGTCGTCGACGGCTTTGTGTCCGAGGGCGAGGCCGACGATTACGTGGCCGAGGAAGACGTCGACTTCTTCGACGAAGAAGACGACGACGATGGCAACGGTGGCAGCAAGGCGCTGACCAAAAAGCTCGCAGAGTTGAAGACCCAGGCCTTGGTCAAATTCGCCAACCTGCGGATCAATTTCGACAAGATGCGCAAGGCCTTCGAGAAAGAGGGCTACCAGTCGCCGGCCTACAGCAAGGCGCAGCAGGCGATCAGCGCCGAGCTGATGACGATCCGCTTCACCGTCAAGACGATCGAGAAGCTGTGCGGCATCCTGCGCTCGCAGGTCGACGACGTTCGCCGCTACGAGCGCGAGTTGCGCAAGATCCTGGTGGACAAGTGCGGTATGCCGCAGGACTACTTCATCAAGAACTTTCCGCCCAACATCCTGAACCTGAAGTGGGCGGAGAAGGAAGTTGCGGCCAACAAGCCGTACAGCGTCGTGCTGGCGCGCAACCTGCCGCCGGTGCAGGAGCTGCAGAAGAAGCTGACCGACCAGCAGGCTCGCGCGGTGGTGCCGCTGGACGACCTGAAGAAGATCAACAAGCGGATGAACGAGGGCGAGAAGGCCTCGCGCGATGCCAAGAAGGAAATGATCGAGGCCAACCTGCGCCTGGTGATCTCGATCGCGAAGAAGTACACCAATCGTGGACTGCAGTTCCTCGACCTGATCCAGGAAGGCAACATCGGCCTGATGAAGGCGGTCGACAAGTTCGAATACCGCCGCGGCTACAAGTTCTCGACCTACGCCAC
>JAURWR010000087.1 GCA_030654805.1 Burkholderiaceae bacterium | reverse complement strand
GCCAGGCCGAGCGACAGCTCGATCAGCGACTGCAGGTGGATGGTCCCGTCCGGCTCGGCGATGCCGTAGGCGGCGGGCGTGTAGATGGCGGCCACGGCCACCAGACAGGCGGCCATGCCGACCAGGCTGTGGAAGGCGGCGACCAGCTGCGGCATCGAGGTCATGGCGACCTTGCGGGCGATGACCGCGCCGACCACGCCGCCGACGGCGACGCCCGCGCCGATCAGGCCGAGCGTGATGGCGTCGAGAACGCCCTGGCTGAACAGGGTCAGCAGGGTCACGCCGACGTCGATGGCCATGCCGATCATGCCGTTGCGGTTGCCCGCCTGGCTGGTCTCGGGGCTCGACAGCCCCCGCAGCGCCAGAATGAACAGCACGCCCGAGATGATGTAGGCGATGGCGGCGATGTTGGCGTTCATGATTTCAAATCCCCCGAACGCGCGCTCAATGGCCGCTCTTGCCCTTGGCGGGCTCTTTTTTCTTGTACATGGCCAGCATGCGCTGGGTGACCAGGAAGCCGCCGAAGATGTTCACCGCGGCGAAGGCGGCGGCCAGGGCGCCGGCGCCCTTTGAAATCCAGACGTTGGCCGGGGTCGCGCCGCCACCGGAGAGGTCGGCGCCGGCGCCATGGGCCGCGGCGGCCAGCAGGGCGCCGACGATGATCACGCTGGAGATGGCGTTGGTCACAGCCATCAGCGGCGTGTGCAGCGCGGGCGTCACGGTCCACACGACGTGGTAACCCACGTAGATCGCGAGCACGAAGATGATGAGGTTCGTGATAGTCGGCGAGATGAGGTCCATCTGGCGGTCTCCTGGTGAAGGGGTGTCAGAACTTGCGAACTTCCGTGATGCGGTTGCGCTCGTCGAGCAACAGCACCTTTGGCTTGTAGGCGGCGGCCTCGGCTTCGGTCATCGTGGCGTAGGTGCAGATGATCAGCAGGTCACCGACCTGGGCCCGGCGCGCCGCCGCGCCGTTCAGCGAGATCACGCCCGAGCCGGGCGGCGCCTTGATGACGTAAGTCGAGAAGCGTTCGCCGTTGTTCACGTTGTAGAGCTCGATGCGTTCGAACTCGCTCATGTCGGCCTGCTCCAGCAGGGCGCTGTCGATGCCGCACGACCCCTCGTAGTGCAGGTCGGCCTCGGTCACGGTCGCGCGGTGCAACTTCGCGCGCAACATCACTCTGTTCATTTGCGTTTTATCTCTCTGTCTTGAGTCATCAGGCAGGCCGCCACGATGTCGTCGTCCATCGGTACGTTGAAGGTGCCTTCCTTGGTGATCACCAGCTTCAGGAAGTCGAGCACGTTGCGCGCGTACAGCGCCGACGAATCGGCCGCGACCAGCGCCGGCAGGTTGGTTTCGCCGACGATCGTCACGCCGTGCTTGACGACCGTCTTGTCGGCCTCGGACAGCGGGCAGTTGCCACCGATGCCATTCGGGCCCTTGCCGGCCGCGATGTCGATGATCACCGAGCCCGGCTTCATCGACTTGACCATGTCTTCGGTGATCAGCGTCGGCGCGGCGCGGCCCGGGATCAATGCGGTGGAAATCACGATGTCGGCTGCCGCCACCCGCTTGGCGACTTCGATCTTCTGCCGGTCCAGCCAGCTCTGCGGCATCGGCTTGGCGTAGCCGCCGACGCCGACGGCGGCTTCCTTCTCTTCCGGCGTGTCGTACGACACCTCGATGAACTTGGCGCCCAGCGACTCGACCTGCTCCTTCACGCTCGGCCGCACGTCGCTGGCCTCGATTACCGCGCCGAGGCGCTTGGCGGTGGCGATGGCCTGCAGGCCGGCCACGCCGACGCCGAGGATCACCACCCGCGCGGCTTTCACCGTGCCGGCCGCCGTCATCAGCATGGGGAAGAAGCGCTGGTACTTGTCGGCGGCGATCATCACCGCCTTGTAGCCGGCGATGTTGGCCTGCGAGCTCAGCACGTCCATGCTCTGGGCCCGCGTGGTGCGCGGCGCGGCTTCGAGCGCGAAGCTGGTCACCCCGGCCGTCGCGAGGCGCTGCAGACCGTCGGCATCGAACGGGTTCAGCATGCCGATCAGTGCCGCGCCCGGCTTCAGCAGCGGCAGTTCGGCGGTGCCAGGTGCCCGCACCTTCAGCACCAGCTCGCAGCCGAACGCGCCGGCTGCGTCGGTGATCTCGGCACCGACGGCGCTGTAGGCCTCGTCGGTGGCGCTGGCAGCCACGCCGGCACCGGCCTGGATGCGCACCGTGTGGCCCTGGCTTTTCAGCTTCTTGGCGGTCTCGGGCGTGACGGCCACGCGCGTTTCGCCGGCCGCTGTTTCGAGCGGAACCCCTATCAGCATGAAAGCCTCCTCCGGCCTGTGGGATGCGCGCGGTGGGCGCGAGGGTGAGCGTTTTAACCGATGTCAGCTTACACAACTCGAACTAGGCCGCGCATAGGGTTGAGCCGATCTTGTTGCCCCCGACAAGCCGTTCGAAAGTGGCTCCGCCGCTACCATCGTGCTCCATGAATGAACGCTGGAAGCCCAATGTGACCGTGGCCGCGGTGATCGAGCGCGACGGCCGCTTTCTGCTGGTTGAAGAGCACACGCCCGAAGGCCTGCGCCTGAACAACCCGGCCGGTCACCTCGATCAGGCCGAATCGCCGCAGGAAGGCGTGGTCCGCGAGGTGCTTGAGGAGACGGCGTGCGTCTTCGCGCCGCAATCGATCGTCGGTGTCTACCTGGGGCGGTTTCAGAGACCCGCGCGAGGCGAGGACGTCACCTATTTCCGCATCGCCTATGCCGGCACCGTGGGCGAGCCGTTGCCGGGCCGAGCGCTCGACGACGGCATCGTGCGCACCGTGTGGATGACGCTGGACGAATTGCGCGCGTGCGAGCCGCGCCACCGCAGCAGCATGGTGTTGCAGAGCATCGAGGACCACGTGGCGGGGCGCCGGCATCCGCTGGACCTGATCAGCACCGAGGCGAGCGTCTACAGCCCGGTCCTGAAGGCATGACTGCGCACCAGCGCATCGTCGTGGGCCTGAGCGGCGGTGTCGATTCGGCGGTCAGTGCTTACCTGCTGAAGCAGCAGGGTCACGAAGTGATCGGCATCTTCATGAAGAACTGGGAGGATGACGACCGACCCGCCAGCGGACCGGGCGACGACGACAGTTATTGCACCTCGCGCCAGGACTTCCTCGACGCTGCGTCGGTGGCCGACGTGCTGGGCATCGAGATCGAGCACGTCAATTTCGCGGCCGACTACCGGGATCGGGTGTTCGCCGATTTCCTGCGCGAATACCAGGCCGGCCGCACGCCGAATCCCGACGTGCTGTGCAACGCCGAGATCAAGTTCAAGGCCTTTCTTGACCACGCGATGCGGCTGGGCGCGGAGTCCATCGCGACCGGGCACTACGCGCGCGTCCGGCGGGTTCCGGCGGGTTCACGCACGTCTGAGGCTGCACGGGTGAGCGAAATGGGCAGCGAGTTTCAGCTGCTCAAGGGCCTCGACCCGCTGAAGGACCAGAGTTATTTCCTGCACCGACTGAACCAGGCGCAGCTGTCGAAGACGCTGTTCCCGGTCGGCGAGTTGCCCAAGACCGAGGTGCGGCGCATCGCGGCCGAGATCAGCCTGCCGAACGCGAAAAAGAAGGACAGCACCGGCATCTGCTTCATCGGCGAACGGCCGTTCCGCGAGTTCCTGAACCGCTACCTGGCGCACACGCCCGGCCCGATCAAGGACGATCGGGGTCGCGTCATCGGCGAGCACGTCGGACTGAGCTTTTACACGCTGGGCCAGCGCAAGGGCATCGGCATCGGCGGGCTGAAGGCGCGAGGGGCGGCCCGTGGCGGAAATGGGAGCGCCGTTGTGCGCGGTGGGGGTGACCATGCCCCCTGGTTCACCGCCCGCAAGGACATGGCCACCAACACGCTGTACGTCGTGCAGGGACACGACCACCCGTGGCTGCTGTCGTCGGTGCTGGTGGCGGACGATGCCCAGTGGGTTGCCGGCCGCCCGCCGGCTGCCGGCGCTCTGGCGGCCAAGACCCGCTACCGACAGGCCGACGCACCGTGTGTGCTGGGCGCGTCGCCGGCGCCCTCCGACGCGTTCGAGTTGCGCTTCGCTGCGCCGCAATGGGCCGTCACGCCGGGGCAATCGGCCGTCGTGTACGACGGCGAGGTGTGCCTGGGGGGCGGCGTCATCGCCGAGGTTCAAGTCGACCGCTGAATCGCCGACAACACGGTGTCCCGGTCTGTGTTTGCCCGGTCGGGTCTGGTGTCCCTCCGGTGTCCCCGCCTTGGTGTTCGTGCCCATGAATCTCGTCGCCTCTGCCGATCCCGCCCCTGTCCTTGAGTGCATTCGACGGGTGGCCCACGGCGCCGCCCGGTCGCTGGTCATCGCCTCGGTGCTGTGCGGCGGTGCCGTGCAGGCTGGCGGTGTCAACGTCAGCGTGACCGATGCAGCGGGCAGGCCCTTGCTGCGGGCGGTGGTGTCGCTCGAGTCGGTGGCGGGCAAGCTGCCGGTCAAACCGATTCCGTCGATCGAGGTGTCGCAGGTCAAGCGCCAGTTCAATCCGCAGGTCATGGCGGTGACCGTCGGTACGCCGGTCGTGTTCGCCAACTTCGACACCGTGCGCCACCACGTCTATTCGTTCTCGCCGGCCAAGACCTTCGAGCTGAAGCTCTACGCTGGTGTGCCCAACACGCCGGTGGTGTTCGACAAGCCCGGTGTCGCGGTCATCGGCTGCAACATCCACGACCAGATGGCGCTCTGGATCGCGGTGCTCGACACGCCGTACTACGGCGTCACCGGTGCCGACGGCAAAGCCCGCGTCCCGGCGGTCGCCGCGGGCAGCTACCGGTTGAAGGTGTGGCATCCCGGGCTGTCCGGGACGACCGATGGCGTGGTCAGTGCCGTCACCGTCGGCGCCAACGACATCGACCAGGC
The DNA here is from genome assembly GCA_030654805.1 of Burkholderiaceae bacterium. Taxonomy (GTDB): domain Bacteria; phylum Pseudomonadota; class Gammaproteobacteria; order Burkholderiales; family Burkholderiaceae_C; genus PBB1. The sequence continues at coordinate 6,833 of JAURWR010000087.1, read as the reverse complement.
GGTGCAACTGAAGGTCGGCGACAACCCGCTGGCGCCGGGCCCATGAATTCATTCGCGCGGCTGATGCAGCGCTCGTTGAAGGCGCGAATCATCGCGTTGTTCCTCGGGCTGCTGCTGGTGGTCCAGGTGGTGGGCTTCAGTGCCATCCGTGCCAGCCTGTCCAGCCATGCCCATCGCGAACTGCCGGGCCGCCTCGACGTGGGCGACCGCGTGCTGCAGAGCCTGTTGGCACAGCGTGCGCAGAAACTGACCGACGGCGCGCGGCTGCTGGCGGCCGACTACGGCTTTCGCGACGCGGTGAACTCGAACGATACCGACACCATCGCCTCGGTGCTCGAAAACCACGGCCGACGCATCGGGGCCACCCAGGTGGCCCTGTACGGCGCCGACCTGCAACTGAAGGCCACCACCGGCGCGCACCTGGAGTCGCTGGGCCCGCTGGCCGAGCGGCTGTCGGGCCTGTCCGGCGCACAACGGCTCGGCGCGGCGGATGCTGCGCAGGGCGAAATCGCGATGCTCTCGGGCCAGCCCTACCAATTCGTGATGGTGCCGATCAAGGCGCCGGTCGTCGTCGGCTGGGTGCTGATGGGCTTCTCGATCGATCAGCGGCTGGTGGCCGACATGCAGGCGTTGGCGGCGCTGCAGGTGACCTTGCTGACGCGAACGAGTGCCGCCGATCCCTGGCGGGTCGAGCTGTCCAGCATGGACATGCAACAGGCGGCGGGTCTGTCGGCCTATTCCTGGGCCCGCACCGCTGCGGCGCCAAGCATGACCTCGGTCGATGTGCGTGGTGAGGAAATCGGCGTGCACCCGAGCTGGCTCACCGCCCCTGCGGTGGCCGGTGCCGTCCGTCAAGGCGGCGGTGTTCTCGCGCTGACCTCGCTGTCGGTGGACGAGGCCACGCGCATCCCCCATGACCTTCAGCTGGCCTTGCTGGTCGTCACGGTGCTGAGCTGCGCGCTGTTCGGCATCGGCAGCGCGTTCACCGCGCACCGCGTGACCCAGCCGCTGCACCGGCTGGCCGCGGCCGCCGACCGCCTGGGTGCCGGTGACTACACGACGCCGATGGACAGCGAGAAATGCCAGGACGAGATCGGCCAGCTGGCCCAGGCCTTCGAACGCATGCGGGTCAGCGTGTCCGCGCAGAAGGACGAGATCCTGAAGCTCGCGTATTGGGACTCGCTGACCGGCTTGCCCAACCGAGCGCAGTTCCGCGACGCGGTGCGCGCTGCGGTCGCGGTGGCTCAGAAGAAGGCGGCGTCCGACGGCGCGGGCGCTGCGCCGTCGGTGGCGGTGCTGATGCTCGATCTCGATCGATTCAAGCATGTCAACGACGTGCTCGGTTATCGCTTCGGCGACCTGCTGCTGATGCGCGTCGCCGAGCGACTGGTGCAGCAATCGGTGCGCGAGGGCGATCTGGTGGCCCGCCTGGGCGGCGACGAGTTCGCGATCCTGCTGCGACACGGCGATGCCGAGCTGGCGCAGTCGGTGGCGCAGCGCATCGCGACGGCCTTCGACGAACCGCTCAACCTCGAAGAACACACGGTCGACATGGGCGCCGGCATCGGCATGGCCTGCTGGCCGCAACACGCCAACGACGCCGATGCGCTGATCAGCCGCGCCGAAGTGGCGATGTACTCGGCGAAGCAGCGCAGCGCCGGCGCACTGATGTACGACCCGTCGATCGACGCCTCGAGCGCCCAGACGCTGTCGCTGCTGACCGAAATGCGCCTGGCCGTTGGCGACAACCAGCTGCGCCTGTACCTGCAGCCCAAGCTGTCGCTGAGCACCGGCCTGGTGGTCGGCGCCGAAGCGCTGGTTCGTTGGCAGCACCCGGAACGCGGGCTGGTTCCGCCGATGCAGTTCATCCCGTTCGCCGAGCAGACCGGCTTCATCCGCGTGTTGACGATGTGGATCTTCGAGGAAGCCGCACGCCACTGGCGCATGCTGCACAGCGAAGGCTTGCTGATCACGCTGTCGGTGAACCTGTCGACGCGCGATCTGCTGGATCAGGACCTGCCGCAGAAATTCGACGCCTTGCTGGTCAAGCACCAGGTGCCGGCCGAGGCGTTCTGCCTGGAGATCACCGAGAGCGCGATCATGGACGACCCGCAGCGGGCTCAGGCCACGCTGGAGCGGCTCAGCGCGATGGGCTTCAAGCTGTCGATCGACGACTTCGGCACCGGTTACTCGTCGCTCGCTTACCTGAAGCGGTTGCCGGTCGATGAGCTGAAGATCGACCAGTCGTTCGTCAAGAGCATGGAAACCGATCCTGACGACGCGAAGATCGTCCGCTCGACGATCGATCTCGCGCACAACCTCGGCCTGACCGTCGTGGCCGAGGGCGTCGAGAACGCGCACGTCTGGAACATGCTGCGCGACCTCCACTGCGACCAGGCGCAGGGTTACCACATGGGCAAGCCGATGCCGGCGGACACCTTCTCGAACTGGTCGGCCGGCTGGCTGGCCCAACGGTCTCCTTCCGTTGATCTTGCGGCGGCCTTGATGCTGCACTGACGGGAAGAGATCGGTCGGGCGGCGGGTCTGCTCGACCATGGATTTACGATCGCGAGCTGGCTTCGAGAGCATCTCCATGTACCTGCCGACCCATTTCGAAGAGTCCCGCACCGAGGTGCTGCACGAACTGATGCGCGGCCATCCGCTCGGCTTGCTCGTGACGCAGGGCCCGGGCGAGCCCCCGGCGCTCGAAGCCAACGCACTGCCGTTCCACCTGGACCCGGCCCGCGGCGCCCACGGCACGCTGGTCGCCCACGTGGCCCGCGCCAACCCGGTGTGGCGCGAAGCGCGCACCGACACCGAGGTGCTGGTGGTGTTCCAGGGCCCGCAGGCCTACATCTCGCCGGGCTGGTACGCGACCAAGGCCGAGACCGGCAAGGTGGTGCCGACCTGGAACTACATCCTGGTCGAGGCGCGCGGCCGGCTGGTGGTGCGCGACGATGCGGCCTGGGTGCATGCGCTGGTGTCCGGCCTGACCGATCTCCACGAGGCCACCCAGGCGCGGCCCTGGAAGGTGGCCGATGCGCCCGCCGACTACATCGCCGCGACCCAGCGCGCGATCGTCGGCATCGAGGTCGAGCTCACCGCGCTGAAGGGCAAATGGAAGATGAGCCAGAACCGCTCGGCAGCCGACCGCGCCGGCGTCGTTCAGGGGCTGGCGGCTGCGGGGCACGACGATGTCGCCGCCTGGGTCGATCCGGGGCCGGGGGCACCAGCTTGACCCGTGCGACCCGCGCTGGTGCGGCGCAGGCGTGAGATGCCCCGCAACCGTGCGATGCGCTCTCAGCGCCGCGAGTCGCCTGGGGATGACGGGCGGGTCGGCATCGGATAATCAGGGAAAACCCGTCCGTTTTCCGCCATGCACGACACGACTTCGACCGTTTTCCGTACTCCCTCGAGTGCATGCAGGGGGTGGGCCGCCCGATCGATGCTTGCTCTTGGTGCACTCCTGCTGCTGTGCGCTGGCGTGTCGGCCGCCCCGCCGTTCGAGGACACGCTGGCGCAGCGGCTGCAGGCCTGCACCGGCTGCCACGGTGAGCAGGGCCGCGCCACGCCGGGCGGCTATCAGCCGCGCCTGGCCGGCAAGCCTGCAGGCTACCTGTTCCACCAGCTGCTGAACTTCCGCGACGGTCGCCGCGACTACGGGCCGATGACCGCGCTGGTCGATCCGCTCAGCGACGACTACCTGCGAGAGATCGCTGCCCACTTTGCGGCGCTTGAGGTGCCCTATCCAGCACCTCGACGGGGGACCGCCAGCGCGGAGACCTTGCTGCGTGGCGAGCGTCTGGTGCGGCAGGGCGATCCGGACGCTCGCGTGCCCGCCTGCAACCAATGCCACGGCGACACGATGATGGGCATCGCGCCGGCCATCCCCGGCCTGCTGGGCCTGCCGCGTGACTACCTGAACGCACAGCTCGGGGCCTGGCGCAGCGGCAAGCGGCGCGCGCAGTCGCCCGATTGCATGGCGCAGGTGGCCAAGCAACTGAGCCTGGCCGACATCGATGCGGTGTCGCAGTGGCTGGCGGTGCAACCGGTGCCGCCTGGTGCCAAGCCGCTGGGCGGGCTGCCTGCAGGGCAGAAGCTGCCGGTGGCGTGCGGTGGTGTCAGCGTGGACTCGCTTCCATCTTCTGGGTCGTCAAGATGAGCCGCCTGGGTCTGCGCCTGCTGGCGGTGGGTGTCATCGGATTCGCCGCACTCGCCGCGACGGTGGTCGCGCTCAACCTGCGTGGCGAAGCCAACTTGGACGCCGAGCTCGAGTACACCGGAGCGCCTGCGCCTGATGGGCAGGTCCCCGCCGAACAGATCGCACAGGGCGCCTACCTCGCACGAGCCGGCAACTGCATGGCCTGCCACACCGCACGCGGCGGCGAGCCGTATGCCGGTGGCCGCGGCATCGACACGCCGTTCGGCACCGTCTTCAGCAGCAACTTGACGCCCGATGCCGAAACCGGCCTCGGGCGCTGGTCGGCGCCCCAGTTCTGGCGCGCGCTGCACCACGGCCGCTCGGCCGACGGCCGGTTGCTGGTGCCGGCGTTCCCGTACACCAGCACCACGCAGGTCAGTCGCGCCGATTCGGACGCGCTGTACGCCTACCTGCGCAGCCTGCCGGCGGTGGTGAGTCCGGCCCAGCCCCACGACCTGCGTTTCCCGTTCAATACGCAGGCCGCGCTGGCGGTCTGGCGCGCGCTCTACTTCAAGCCCGGCGTCTTCGAGCCTGACGCGACGCGCTCAGCCGAGTGGAACCGGGGTGCCTACCTCGTCCAGGGCCTGGGCCACTGCAATGCCTGCCACGCGAAACGTAACGCGCTCGGCGCGACTGCGGGGCCGCTGGACCTGGGTGGCGGCCTGATCCCGATCCAGAACTGGTACGCCCCGTCGCTGACCGACCCGCGCGAAGCCGGCGTGGCCGATTGGCCCGAAACTGACATCGTCGCGCTGCTGAAGACAGGTGTGGTCGACCGCCGCAGCTCGCGCGTCACTGCGTCGGGCCCGATGGGCGAGGTCGTGCTGCGCAGCACCCAGCACCTGAGCGATGCCGATCTGGGCGCGATGGCCACCTATCTGAAGACGCTGGGAACGGCGCCTGCCGCAGCGGTGGAAGCCGTCAGCCCGAGCGCATCGACGCCGGCGGTCGCCGGACGCGGCGCGAAGTTGTACGAGGATCACTGCGCGGCCTGTCACGGCGAGCAAGGTGACGGCGTCGCGGGCGCCTATCCCTCGCTGGCTGGCAACCGCGCGGTGACGATGACGGTACCGGCGAACCTCGTGCGCATCGTGCTCGAAGGCGGTTTCGCGCCGTCCACCTCTGGCCATCCTCGCCCCTACGGCATGCCGCCGTTCGGGCAGACGTTGAGCAACGACGACATCGCCGTGCTGCTCACGCACCTGCGCAGCAACTGGGGCAACCGCGCGCAGGCAGTGTCGTCGGTGGAGGTGAATCGCTACCGGGGCAGCGGCGCGCGCTGAACTGGCACGAGCGCCACGGCCGGTGCCGCAGATCAGAACGGAATGTCGTCGTCCATGTCGTCGAAGCCGGTCGATGATTTCGGCGCCGGCTTCGAGGGCGCAGGACGGCTCGTCGGGGCGCTGCGCGCAGCGGGGGCCGGCCGCGATTCGCTGCGGCCTTCGCCTCGGCTGTCTCCGCGGCCGCCAGCGCCCTGGTCGTAGCCGGGATCGCCGCCTGCATCGCCACCGCCCATGCCCTCGCGGCCGCCGAGCAGTTGCATGTTGTCGGCGATCACCTCGGTGGTGTAGACGTCCTTGCCTTCCTTGTCCTGCCACTTGCGGGTCTTCAGGCGGCCTTCGACGTAGACCGGGCGGCCCTTCTTCAGGTACTCGCCGGCGATCTCGGCCAGGCGGTCATAGAACACGACGCGGTGCCACTCGGTTTCCTCGACCTTGTCGCCGCTGGTCTTGTCCTTCCAGTTGCGGGTGGTCGCGACGCTGATGTTGCAGATGGCGTTGCCGTTGGGCGTGTAGCGCACTTCGGGGTCGCGGCCCAGGTTGCCAATGAGGATGACTTTGTTGATCGAGGCCATGGTGCGAGCTCCGGAGACGGTTCTTGAATCGCCAGATTATCGACTTCATGACGCCCTTACCATCGGCACCCATGCCTGCGACCGCCCATGACCCCCGAGCTTGAAGTGATCGACGCGAGGCCGAACGAGGGCTCGATGGACCCTCCCGGCGTGCCCGGCCGCGCCGCGCTGTCGGTGCTGCAGAGCGTCTTCGGCTACACCGCCTTCCGCGGTGCACAGGCGCAGATCGTCGACCACGTCTGTGCCGACGGCGACGCGCTGGTGCTGATGCCGACTGGCGGCGGCAAGAGCCTGTGCTACCAGGTGCCGGCGATCGTGCGGCACCGCGCCGAGCGCGGCGTCAGCATCGTCGTCAGCCCGCTGATCGCGCTGATGCACGACCAGGTCGGCGCGCTCGAAGAGGCGGGCGTGCACGCGGCCTACCTCAATTCGAGCCTGACCTCCGAAGAAGCGCAGCGCATCGAGCGCGAGATGATGGGCGGGCGGCTGGTGATGCTGTACGCCGCGCCCGAGCGACTGACCACGCCGCGCTTCCTGGCGCAGCTCGACTCGCTGCACGAGCGCGGGCTGCTGAGCCTGTTCGCGATCGACGAGGCGCATTGCGTCAGCCAGTGGGGGCACGACTTCCGCGAGGACTACCTGTCGCTGAACGTGCTGCACGAGCGCTACCCCGGCGTGCCGCGGATTGCACTCACAGCAACGGCCGATGACCTGACGCGCGCCGACATCATCGAGCGGCTGCAGCTCGAAGACGCGCGCATCTTCATCAGCAGCTTC
>JAURWR010000086.1 GCA_030654805.1 Burkholderiaceae bacterium | reverse complement strand
AGGACGCCGAAGACATCAAGGTCGAACACGGTTGCGCCAAGCAGCTGCTGGCCGACCCGGACCAGCAGGTGGAAGTGCCCGGCCTGGGCGACCGCGGCCCGCGCATGTTGAGCCGCCAGGCCCTGGCGGGTGTGATCGAGCCGCGCGTCGAGGAGATTTTCAGCCTGGTGCACCAGATCATGCGCGAGTCGGGCTTCGAGGAAATGCTGTCCAGCGGCATCGTGCTGACCGGCGGCAGTTGCATCATGCCCGGCATGGTCGAGCTGGGTGAAGACATCTTTTTGAAGCCGGTGCGTCGCGGCCTGCCCAAATACACCGGCGTGTTGTCCGACATGGTGGCGCAGCCGCGCGCCGCCACCGTCATGGGCCTGCTTGAAGAGGCCCGCATGGCACGTCTACGCGGCATCAAGGTGGGGCAGAAAAACGGCTCCATGAAGACCGCCTTCAGTTCCGTCAAGGACTGGTTTGTGGGGAACTTCTGATCATGCACACCACCCTGTGGCATTGCCGCGCCAGCCCGGGTCGACGATGGCGGTGCATGGACCCGCCGATCGACTTCAAGAACCCATTTCAGCAAGTTACTTCCAGTTATTTTTTATTCATTGAACCCCAAGGAGAACACCATGCCCATTGAACTCATCGACGAAGAAGGCTTTAACCAAGGCACCCAGATCAAGGTCATCGGCGTCGGCGGCGGCGGCGGCAACGCCGTGGCCCACATGATTGCCAGCGCGGTCCAGGGTGTGGAATTCATCTGCGCCAATACCGACTCGCAAGCGCTCAGCACCAGCGACGCCCACCTCATCATCCAGCTCGGCAGCACCGGCCTGGGCGCCGGCAGCAAGCCCGACAAGGCGCGCGAGGCGGCTGAGCTGGCCATTGAGCACATTCGTGAAGCCATTGACGGTGCCCACATGCTGTTCATCACCGCCGGCATGGGCGGTGGCACCGGCACCGGCGCGGCGCCCGTGATTGCGCGGGTGGCGCGCGAAATGGGGATCCTGACCGTGGGTGTGGTGACCAAGCCTTTCGAGTTTGAGGGCAAGCGCCGCATGGACAACGCCGAAAGCGGCCTGGCCGAACTCGAAGCCAATGTGGATTCGCTGATTGTGGTGTTGAACGAAAAACTGCTCGACGTGCTGGGCGAAGACGCCACCCAGGACGAGGCCTTTGCGCACGCCAACGACGTGCTCAAGAACGCCGTGGGCGGCATTGCCGAAATCATCAATGTGCCGGGCCATGTCAACGTCGACTTTGAAGACGTGCGCACCGTCATGGGCGAGCCCGGCAAAGCCATGATGGGCACCGCCGTGGCCGCCGGTCCGGACCGCGCCCGCATCGCCGCCGAACACGCTGTGGCCTGCCCGCTGCTCGAAGGCATCGACCTGTCGGGCGCCAAGGGCGTGCTGGTGCTGATTTCGGCCGCCAAGGGCAGCCTGAAACTGTCCGAGTCCAAAGTGGCCATGAACACCATTCGTGATTACGCCTCGCAGGACGCGCATGTGATTTATGGCACCGCCTACGACGACAACCTGGGCGACCAGATTCGCGTCACGGTGGTGGCCACCGGCCTGAGCCGCCAGGCACAGCGTCCGAAACTGGTGGTGACACAAACTCAGCCCGAGATGGGTTTGCGCACCGGCACGCACGACATGCCGTTCCATATTCCCACCCTGAACAATGCAGGCAGCATGGGCCAGGCGATCAGCTCGATGGCGACCAGCAACGCCGGCCGCGCCCAGACCGACTACGGCGCACTGGGCACCCCCAGCGTCTGGCGCAACCGCACCTCGGCGGCGGCCAAGGTCGACGCCTTGAGCAGCGGCGGCATGGACGACTTCGAGATCCCGGCGTTTTTGCGCAAGCAGGCGGATTAATGTCTTGGACACCCCGGGTGGCGCATGGCGCAATTCGGGGTATCCCGTGCAGGTACCCCGTTGCAAACCCAGGCAGAGCCGGGTGGAAAAAGTAAAATCGCCCCGTGCTTAAACAAAGAACCCTCAAAACCTTGACGCGTGCCGTCGGCATGGGGCTGCACAGCGGCCAGCGCGTGGAAATCACCTTGCGCCCGGCACCGCCTGACACCGGCATCGTGTTCCGCCGGGTTGACCTGCCTGTGCCGGTGGATATTCCGGTGTCGGCGCTGGCCGTCACCGACACGCGCATGGCCTCGACCATTTCCCATGGCAATGCCAAGGTGCACACGGTCGAGCATTTGATGTCGGCCTGTGCCGGCCTGGGCGTGGACAACCTGTATGTGGACATCACCGCCGAAGAGGTGCCCATTCTGGACGGCTCGGCTTCGTCGTTTGTGTTTTTGCTGCAAAGCGCGGGCATCGAAATGCAGAACGCGCCCAAGCGCTTCGTTCGCGTGCTGGCCCCGGTGGAGGTGCGCCAGGGCGAGGGCGACAACGTCAAATGGGCGCGGCTGGAGCCTTATCACGGCTACCGGCTCAGTTTCGAGATCGACTTCAGCCACCCGGCGGTGGACGCCACCGGCCAGCGTGTGCTGTTTGACATGAGCACGGACTCGTATTCCAAGGATATTGCCCGCGCCCGCACCTTTGGTTTTACCAAGGATGTAGAGATGATGCGCGCCAACGGCCTGGCCCTGGGCGGCGGCCTGGACAATGCCATCGTGATGGACGACTACAAGGTGCTCAACGCCGGCGGCTTGCGCTACGACGACGAGTTCGTCAAACACAAGATCCTCGACGCCATGGGCGACCTGTACCTGCTGGGCAAGCCCCTGCTGGCCAGCTACAGCGCGTTCCGGTCGGGCCATGCGCTCAACAACCTGCTGCTGCGCGAGCTGCTGAACCACCCCGAGGCCTGGGACGTGGTGACGTTCGAGAATGAAAAGCAGGCGCCGGCCGGCTTTGCGCAACTGGCGCGCGCCTGGTAGGGACGACCGACCATGCTGCTGTTTCGCTGGCTGGTCTTGTTGATGCTGTTGGGCGCGCTGGTGTCGTTTGGTTTTTACGCCGGCACCGGTGACCCGCGATTCAAGCGCTACGGCTGGGTGATCCTGAAGTGGGCCTTGCTGTCGGCGTTCGGCTTTTTTGCCGTGCTGATTCTGGAGCGGGTGGTGTGAGGCGGGTGTCCGATCAGGCCGACATCCTGGCCTTTTTCTGGCTAAATTTGTCATAACGCAGCTTGCGCGTCATTTTTAAATGGCAACATCGGGCCCATGAACAATAAATTTTCCCTGCTTGTGCGCGGCCTCCAGCGCGGCTTTACCCTGATCGAGTTGATGGTGGTGTTGCTCATCATTGGTGTGCTGGCCGCTCTGATCGTGCCCAATGTGCTGGACCGTGCCGACGATGCGCGCGTGACGGCGGCCAAAACCGATGTGGCCAACCTGGTGCAGGCGCTGAAGCTTTACCGCCTGGACAACCAGCGTTACCCCACGGCCGAGCAGGGCCTGCAGGCGCTGCTGGCCAAGCCCACCACGGCGCCGGTTCCTGCCAACTGGAAAAACTACCTCGACAAACTGCCGCAGGACCCCTGGGGGCAGCCTTACATTTACCTCAATCCCGGCATCAAGGGCGAGGTTGATGTGATGTCGTATGGCGCCGACGGCCAGGCCGGTGGCGAAGGCCGCAATGCAGATATCGGCAGCTGGCAGCCCTGAGTTGCCACGCAGCCGCCGCTGCCGGTCAGCGTCCGGCTTCACCCTGCTGGAACTGCTGGTGGTGCTGGCGCTGGTGGCCATGGTGTCAGTGGGCATCGGCTTTGCCATGCGCGATGGCACACAAACCCAACTCGAACGTGAGGCCCTGCGCCTGAGCGCCTTGTTTGAGTCCGCCAGGGCGCGGTCTCAGGTCAGCGGCGTGCCGGTGCGTTGGCGGGTGACAGCCGACGGTTTTCAGTTCGAGGGTTTGCCACCGTCCGAACGCGCCGAAGACGACTTGCCGCAAGCCTGGCTGGATGCCGACACCACGGCCAGCGTGGAGGCTGCTGCGACGGCGTCCACGGGTCAGCCCGACACCGTTCTGTTGGGCCCCGAGCCCATCATTGCGCCGCAAAGCGTGCGTTTGCTGTCGCGCAGCCAGCCCGGTCGGCGCGTGCTTCTGGGCACTGACGGCGTGCGGCCGTTTGCAGTGCGGGCGGACGGGCCATGAAGCGGCGGGCTCGCGGCTTTACCCTGGTCGAAGTGCTGGTGGCGCTGGCCATCGTGGCCATTGCCCTGATGGCGGGCCTGCAGGCGACGGCCGCGCTGACCCAGCATGCGCAGCGCCAGTCGGACATGGTGTTGGCGCAGTTGTGTGCTGAAAACGAACTGGTCAGAATCCGCTTGCTCAAGCAGATGCCCGATGTGGGTGATAGCAGCGTGACTTGTGCGCAAGCCGGCCGCAGCCTCACGGTGGCGCTCGGGGTGCGCCCGACGCCCAACCCGAATTTCAGGCGGGTCGACGCCCGGGTGCTCGATGGCGACTCGCCCATCTGGCGCCTGACCACCGTGGTGGGGCGTTACTGATGCGCCGCACCACAGGCTGCCGGGGCTTTACCCTGATCGAGTTGCTGCTGGCCATCAGTCTGATGGCCTTGATGACGGTGTTGAGTTGGCGCGGGCTGGACGGTGTCAGCCGCGCGCAAGTTCGTTTGCAAGAGCAATCCGATGACGTCATGGCGCTGCAGGCCACGCTGGCGCAATGGGGCACCGACCTGGAGGCCATGGCTGAGCAGCCCGACCTGCCCAGCCTGGACTGGGATGGCCGTGCGCTGCGCATCGTGCGACGCGGCAGCGGGGCGCCTGGCGAGGGCTTGCAGGTGGTGGCCTGGAGCCGTCGCGTGGTGGCGGGCCAGGGCCAGTGGCTGCGCTGGCAGTCGCCGCCCTTGCTGACACGCCGCGAACTGGTTCTGGCCTGGGAAAAAGCACAAGCGTGGGCGCAAACGCCCAGTGAGGATGACCTGGTGCGCGAAGTCCGCACGGTGGCGCTGGACCAGTGGCAAATTTTTTATTACCGCGGCAATGCCTGGAGCAACCCGCTGTCCAGTGCTGACGGCGTTACCGCGGTCAGCGCGGCGAGTGGCGCGAGCGCCGCCGCGGCAGCCAGCGTGACATCGGGCCTGAGCGCGGTGCCTGACGGTGTGCGACTGGTGTTGACACTCGCGCCCGGCCAGGCCATCAACGGCACCTTGACGCGTGACTGGGTGCGCGGCGCGATCGGGGGCGGCAAATGAGGCGGCAACGCGGTGCGGCCATCCTGACCGCTATGCTCACGGTGGTCTTGGTGGCCACCCTGGCATCGGCCATGCTGTGGCAGCAATGGCGCGCCATTGAGGTGGAGTCCGCCCAGCGCACCCGCGTGCAGGCGGCCTGGATCCTGACCGGCGCCCTCGATTGGGCGCGTCTGATCCTGCGCGAAGACGCGCGCCAGGGCGGACCTGACTATCTGGCCGAGCCCTGGGCCGTGGCGTTGGCGCCCGCGCGCCTGACCACCTTTCTGGCCGCTGAGCGTGGTGAGGCGCTGGTGGGTGATGACGCGGATGGCGTGCAGGATGCTTTTCTGGCCGGTCACCTACAGGACCTGCAGGCGCGTCTCAACATCACCAACCTGATCGACAACGGCAAACTGCACGAGCCCAGCCTGGCGGCTTGGACCAGGCTGTTCAACCAGTTGAGTCTGCCTGAGTCCGAGTTGTCGGTGTTGACGCAGCAACTGCTGTTGGCCCATGCCCCTGTCGCAGACCAGGACGCCAAGGCGGGCACACCCTTGCGCCCGCAAGCTGTGACGGACCTGGTCTGGCTGGGGCTGTCGCCTGCCTCCTTGCAGGCCTTGCGGCCGTTTGTGACGCTGCTGCCGGTGCGCACGCCGGTCAATCTCAATACCGCGACCCCCGAGGTACTGATGGCCAGCATTGCCGGGCTGGACATGGCGCAGGCACGCTTTCTGGAAACCTCGCGTGACGCGCGCCACCTGGGCACGCTGCAGGACGCCGAGAAGCGTTTGGGGAGCACCGACATCAAACTGGACGCGGGCCTGCACGCCGTGGCCAGCCGCTTTTTCAGTGTCACCGGCCAACTCCGGGTGGGCCAGGCGATGCTGCAGGAGACCTCGGTGCTGCAACGCGACGGCATGAACGTGAAAATTCTGAGCCGTGCGCGAGAAGTGGTCCAATCGCGCTCGCCACTCTTACAATGATCCGAAGCTGCTCACCATGAACTCTTTCATCATTTCCCTCCCCGCGGCCAGTGTTGGCGCCACGGCGCTCTATGACTACCTGCTGAGTTCCGCCGACGGCACCGAGGCCCGCTGCGCCAGTGCGCCGTTGGCCTTGTTGCCGCGGCCCCCGGATCGCCAGACTGATGTGGTCGTGCTGCTGCCCATGCAAGCCCTGTCCTGGCACCAGGTGCAATTGCCCAAGGGCAGCCTGGCGCGTGGCCTGACCGTGGAGCGGGGCGCCAGCCGCCTGCGCGCCATCCTCGACGGATTGCTCGAAGACCGCTTGCTTGACGAACCGGCCCAGTTGCATCTGGCACTGCAGCCCCAGCCGGTGGCCGATGCGCCGGTCTGGGTGGTGGCTTGCGACAAGGCCTGGCTCACCGCGCACTTGCAGGCCCTGGCCCAGGCTGGTTTTTCGGCCAGTCGCATCGTGCCCGAATTCACGCCGGAAGCCCTCGCGCACCGGCTCTACGTGGTGGGTGACGAACAACAGCCGATGCTGGTCGGTGAGCGCTTGTTGTTGAGTCCCTTGTCGGCCTCCGCCGTGGCTTTGCTGGCTGATTCGTCCGGTCCTGACGGGCCGCCTGAGGTGGTTGCCGAACCGGCCGTGGCGGCGCAGGCTGAAACGCTGCTCAAGCGGCCGGTCATCCTGCAGCAGCGTTCCCAGCGCTTGCTGCAAGCCGCGCAAACCTCCTGGGACCTGGCCCAGTTTGACTTGGTCAACGCCAACCGTCAACGGGCTTGGGCGCAACTGGCGCAAGCCATGAAAAGTCTGTGGCGTGCGCCGCAGTGGCGCGCCGCGCGCCTGGCGTTGGTGGCGCTGGTGTTGGTCAATTTGGTCGGCTTGAATGCCTGGGCTTTGCGCGAGCAAGCGGCCTTGCAGGCCAAGCGTCAGTCAGTGCGCGCCGTGCTTAGCAGCACCTTCCCCAAAATACCTGTGGTGGTCGATGCGCCGCTGCAAATGGCGCGCGAAGTTGCCGTGTTGCAGCGTGCCAGCGGTGTCGCCTCAGGCACCGACATGGAAGCCATGCTGGCCGCGCTGGGCGCGCAGTTGCCCGTCACGCACACTTTGACGGCGATTGACTACGGCGCGCAGGAATTGCGGGCCAAGGCGTCCGCCGTCGCCGCCGCAGAGCAGGCGCGGGTGGCCCTGGCGCTCAAACAGCAGGGCTTGTCTGCCACCTGGGACGGTGCGCAGTGGGTGCTCAAACCGGGGTCGACACCATGAACTTGTTGAGACAATGGCAAATCCGCTGGCGCGCCGTGCCCGCCCGTGAACAGCGCCTGGCCCTGCTGGCGCTGTTGGCGACCAGCCTGGCCTTGTTGTGGTGGCTGGCGCTGGCGCCGGCGCTGGCGGTGCTCAGGGCGGCACCGGCGCAGCACCGGGCACTGGACGGTCAGCTGCAGCAGATGCTGGGCTTGCAAGCCCAGGCCAAAGCCCTGCAGGCGCAACCCGTGCTCCCGGTCGATCAAACCCGGCTGGCGCTGGAAGCCGCCTTGAAGCCCCTCGGGCCAGGCGCGCAAATGGCAGTGCAAGTCGACCGTGCCACCGTCACGCTGAAGGCGGTCCCTGCGGCCGCACTGGCGCAGTGGCTTGCCACGGCACGGCAAAACGCCCATGCCGCGCCCATGGAGGCGCATCTGGTGCGCAACCCGGCGGGTAGTTGGGACGGCACGCTGGTGCTGAACCTGGGCGGGCGGTCTTGAAACTGAGGCATCAGGCCACCCCCTGGCGCTGGGCGCTGGCCGGTGTGTTGCTGGGTCTGACGCTGAGCATGGTGCTTTTTGCGCCTGCGCGCTGGGTTTCTTCGCTGGTGCGGCAGGCCAGCCAGGGCCAGATCCTGCTGGTGGAAGCCCGCGGCACGGTGTGGACGGGTTCGGGCCGCGTCACGTTCACGGGCGGCGTGGGCAGCCAGGATTCCGCCACGCTGCCGGGGCGGCTGGCCTGGACTTTTGCGCCCGCGCTGGCGGGCGCCAACTTGCAGCTGCACGCCGACTGCTGCATGCAGCAAGCCTGGGCCATGCAGCTGCGCCCGCGCTGGAATGGCTTGCAGCTGCGTTTGGCAGACGCCCAATCGCAGTGGCCGGCCAGGTTGCTGTCAGGGCTGGGGACGCCCTGGAATACCGTTCAGCCGCAGGGTGCCCTGCATCTGAGCACGCAAGGCCTGACGCTCGCCTGGGCTGCGGGCAGGTTGCTGTTGACCGGTGCTGCCGAGCTCGACGCCATGAACATGTCCTCGCACCTGTCCACGCTGCGCCCCATGGGCAGCTACCGCTTCAGCTTGAAAGGCGGTACGCCGGTCACGCTGGCCCTGACCACCTTGCAGGGGAGCCTGCAAATCTCGGGTAGCGGCCAATGGGTGGGCGGGCAATTGCGTTTTAACGGCGAGGCCAGTGCCGCACCGCAACACGAAGCGGCCCTTTCCAATCTTCTGAATCTCATTGGACGGCGCAATGGCGCACGTTCCATCATCAAAGTGGGTTGAACCAGCATGACCAAATCGAACTCCCATCCCCGTCTTTTCTCCCTTGCAGCCGGCGTCCTGCTGGCCCTTGGCATGGCGATATTCCCGCTTGGGGTCCTGGCGCAAACGGCTGCCAGGTCGGCTGAGCCGGTCACGCTGAACTTCAACAACGCCGAAATCGACGCCGTGGCGCGCACCTTCGCCACCATCACCGGGCGCAACGTGGTGGTGGACCCGCGCGTCAAGGGCACCCTGACGCTGGTGACCGACCGACCGGTGAGCCGCGCAGCCGCCATGGGCCAGTTTGTGGCGGCGTTGCGCCTGCAGGGCTTTACCCTGGTGGAGTCCGACGGCTTGTACAAGGTGGTGCCCGAGGCCGATGCCAAGCTGCAAAGCGCCGGCGTGAGCATGCGTGATGGCGACGAAGGCAATCTCGCGACGGGCAATCAGATCGTCACGCAAATTTTCAAACTCAATTTTGAATCGGCCAACAACCTGGTGCCGGTGCTGCGGCCCCTGATCAGTCCCAACAACACCATCAACGCCAACCTGGGCAACAACTCGCTGGTGATCACCGACTACGCTGACAACCTGCGTCGCATGGGCCGCATCATTGCCGCCATGGACGTAGCCAACGCCACCGATGTCGAGGTGATCGTGCTGCAGCACGCCATTGCCTCCGACCTGGCGCCGCTGGTGCTGCGCTTGCTGGGTTCCAGCGGTTCGGCGGCCCCCGCCGGCCAGGCTGACACCTCGTTCAAGACCACGCTGATCGCCGAGCCGCGTTCCAACAGTCTGATTTTGCGTGCCGCCAACGGCGCGCAACTCGCGCTGGCGCGCTCGCTGGTGGCGCGGCTGGACCAGCCCGAAGCGGCGAGCAACAACGGCGCGGCGGGCAACATCCATGTGGTTTATCTGAAAAATGCCGATGCCACCAAAATGGCAGCCACCCTGCGTGCCGCCATCAGCGGCAGCGCCGCCCCTGCGGCAGCCCCCACCGGGGCAACTGGCGCGCCAGCGGGCGCGGTGGCGCAAGCGGCCACCACCGGCGGGCAGATCCAGGCTGACGTGGCGACCAACTCGCTCATCATCACCGCCCCCGAGCCGCAATACCGGCAGTTGCGAGCCGTCATCGACAAGCTCGACGGCAGGCGCGCCCAGGTGTTCGTCGAAAGCCTGATTGCCGAGGTCAGCGCCGACCGGGCGGCCGAATTTGGCATTCAGTGGCAGGGTCCCCTGGGCAAGGCCGGTGACGGTGTTATTGGCTTGCTGGGCAGCAACTTTGGCACTGGTGGCGAAAATATCATCAACCTGGCCACTGCCGGCGCGAGCGGGGTCATCCAGCCACCCCGCGGGCTTAATTTTGGGGCGCTGCAGCAAGTCAACGGGGTCTATGTGCTGGGTTTCCTTGCGCGCTTTCTGGAAGACTCCGGCAGCGGCAATGTGCTCTCCACCCCCAATTTGCTGACGCTGGACAACGAAGAGGCCAAGATTGTGATTGGCCAGAATGTGCCTTTTGTCACCGGCCAGTTCACCAACACCGGCAGCAGCAGCGGTTCCGTCAACCCGTTCCAGACCATCGAGCGCAAGGACGTTGGCCTGACGCTCAAGGTGAAACCGCAGATCAGCGAAAACGGCACCGTCAAGCTGGCCATTTACCAGGAGGTCTCCAACGTGCTGGCCTCCAGTGTCAATGCGCCCAACGGGCCGACCACCAACAAGCGCACCATCGAGTCCAACGTGCTGGTGGAAGACGGCGCTATTGTGGTGCTGGGCGGCTTGCTACAGGACGAATACTCGGGCAACGAGGAAAAAATACCCGGCCTGGGTGACGTGCCGCTGTTTGGCAACCTGTTCAAAAGCGAGGCCCGCACCCGCAAAAAAACCAACCTGATGGTGTTTTTGCGCCCGGTGGTGGTGCGCGACGCGCAGGCTACCGGCCAGTTGTCGCTGGATCGCTATGACCTGATGCGCGCCGGCCTGCAGGCGGCCCAGCCTGTGCCCAATGCGCTGGTGCCCATCAACGAGGCGCCGTTGCTGCCGCCAGCGCCTGCCAGGGCCACGGGCAACAGCACACCTGCGCCGCTGGGCGTGTCCCGTCCGTAAGCCTCAGCCAACGAGCCGGCCCATGCGTTACCCCCTGCCTTATGCCTTCGCCCGAACCCACCAGCTGCTGCTGGAGGAAGACGGCGGCAATTTCACCCTCTTGGTGCACCCTGAGTCCGCGTCCGGCGCCGTGGGTGAGGTGTTGCGCAAATACCCGCAAAGCCAGTTGCAGAGCCAAGCGGCCCAGGTACTGATCCAGCGCATCAGCGCCGCCTACGCCCAGGGCGAGTCGAGCGCCGCGGCTGTGGTTAGCGAAGTCGAGAGCGATGCTGACCTGAGCCGCATGATGCAGGAGCTGCCGGCCATTGAGGACCTGCTGGAGACCTCGGACGATGCGCCGATCATCCGCATGCTCAACGCGCTGCTGACACAAGCCGCGCGCGACGGCGCCAGCGACATCCACATCGAGCCTTACGAACGCCACAGCAGCGTGCGCTTTCGGGTCGATGGCACGCTGCGCGAGGTGGTGCAGCCCAATCGGGCGCTGCACGCGGCGCTGATTTCGCGGCTCAAAATCATGGCCGAGCTCGACATTGCCGAGCGCCGCTTGCCGCAAGATGGCCGTATCAGTCTGCGCATTGGCACGCGCTCGGTCGATGTGCGGGTGTCCACGCTGCCCAGTGCCCACGGCGAGCGCGCGGTGCTGCGCCTGCTCGACAAATCCGAAGGTCGCCTGAGTCTGGAGGCGCTGGGCATGCAGGGCGAGGTGCTGCGCCGTTTCGAGCAACTGGTGACGCAACCACACGGCATTGTGCTGGTAACCGGCCCCACCGGCTCGGGCAAAACCACCACGCTGTATGCCGCGCTGCAACGGCTGGACTCTTCCAGCAGCAACATCATGACGGTCGAAGACCCGATCGAATACGAGCTGGCGGGGGTCGGCCAGACCCAGGTCAACGCCAAGATCGACCTGACCTTTGCCAAGGCCTTGCGCGCCATCCTGCGCCAGGACCCGGACGTGATCATGATCGGCGAAATCCGCGATTTCGAGACCGCCCAGATCGCCATCCAGGCCTCGTTGACCGGCCACTTGGTGCTGGCCACGCTGCACACCAACGACGCCGCCAGCGCCGTGACGCGCCTGACCGACATGGGTGTCGAGCCGTTTTTGCTCAGCTCCAGCCTGCTCGGTGTGCTGGCCCAGCGCCTGGTGCGCAAGCTGTGCCCGCATTGCAAAACGCACCCCGTTACTGCAAGCGAAGCGCCACAATCCACTGTTTTTATTCCGGTTGGCTGTCCCCAATGCGGCCAGACCGGCTACAGCGGACGCAGTGGCGTGTTCGAGTTGCTGGTCACCGACGACGCCATCCGCGCCCAGATCCACAGCCGAGCCTCCGAAGCCGACATCCGCGCCGCCGCCCTGGCTTCAGGCATGGTGCTGATGCGCGAAGACGGTGAACGCCTGGTGCGCTTGGGGCTGACCTCGCGCGAGGAACTGGTGCGCGTCACGCGCGACTAGGCACAGGAACCATCAGTCCATGCCCGTCTATTCCTTCGAAGCCATCAGCGCCGCCGGCGACACCCGCAAGGGCGTCATCGAGGCCGACTCGGCCAAGGCGGCACGGGGCTTGTTGCGCGCGCAGGCGCTGGTGCCGCTCAAGGTGGAAATTGTCAGCGCTCAGGCGGCCAACTCGGCGCAGGTGGGCAAGTCCGGGCGCCGTGCGCGCGTTTTCAGCGCCACCGCCCTGGCCATCTGGACGCGTCAACTGGCGGGCCTGGTGTCGTCGGGCTTGACGTTAGAGCGGGCGCTTTCATCCCTGTCGGACGAAGCTGAAAAAGCACCGGAGCGTGAACTGGTCGCCACCCTGCGTGCCGAGGTCAACGGCGGCACGGCCTTTGCCAAGGCGCTGGCCCAGCACCCGCGTGAGTTCTCGGATATTTTTGTCGCGGTGATCGGCGCTGGCGAACAAAGCGGCAGCCTGGGGCTGGTGCTGGAGCGCCTGGCCGACGACCTTGAAGAGCAGTACGCCCTGAAAGCCAAGCTGGTCGGTGCCGCCCTGTACCCGGCCATTGTGTCGCTGGTGGCGGTGGTCATCGTGTTGTTTTTGGTGACCTATGTGGTGCCGCAGGTGGCCAATGTGTTTGCCAGCAGCAAGCGCGCCTTGCCCTTGCTCACGGTCATCATGATCAATACCAGTGCTTTCCTGCGCAGTTATGGTTGGCTGCTGGCGCTGGCGCTGGCCGGTGGTGTCTTCGCCCTGCGTTTGGCCTTGACCAAAGACAGTTTTCGTGAAAAATTTGATGCTGCCTGGCTGAATTTGCCTATCCTGGGCAAGATGTCGCGCAGCTACAACTCGGCGCGTTTTGCCAGCACGCTGGCGATGCTGGCCTCGGCCGGCGTGCCCATTCTGAAGGCCTTGCAGGCCGCCGCCCAGACCCTGTCCAACCGCGCCATGCGCACCGACGCGCTGGATGCCCTGGTGCTGGTGCGCGAAGGCGCGCCGCTGGCCTCGGCGCTGGCACAAAAAAAACGCTTTCCAGGGCTGCTGGCCATGTTTGCGCGCCTGGGTGAGCAAACCGGCACGTTGCCGCTGATGCTGCAGCGCGCAGCCAAACAGCTCAGCACCGAAGTGCAGCGCCGTGCCATGCAACTGGCCACCCTGTTGGAGCCGCTGCTGATCGTGGCGATGGGCCTGATGGTGATGCTGATCGTGCTGGCGGTGCTGATGCCGATCATTCAGTTGAATCAGTTGGTGAAGTAGGGCGGGCTTACCCATCCACCAGGCTCAGCCCCACGCTCAGTACCGTGCGCCGGCGGTTGTCGTCGATCAGCGAATTGCCGTAGCCACTGAACAGTTGGGTGTGAAAACGCAGCCCACTGTGGTAGCCGGTCTGACCGCTCTCGCCGAGCTTGCGAAGCCACTCTAGGCGCACCGAGCCGTTGCTGTTGGTGCGCAAGGCGTGGCGCAGCGTCAGACCGACGGTGTTGTCGGGATTGATATTCCAGAAGCCGGCCACTTCAGCGCGGCCGATCAGGTCGCTGATGTCGGGATTGTCATCGTCCGAGGCTTCTTCGGGCATGCGGTACCAGAGCTTGCCCACGAGGTTGAACTGCTGGTCTTTTTCCATGCCCGCCATCAATATGGTGCGGTTCCAGCTGCGCGATAGCGGCAGCGGCTGGCCGTTACACACGAAGTCGCGCGTGAGCGTCTGGTCACGCGTCAACGGCGGTCAGGATGGTTGACATCAACCAGTGGTCTCTACAGCGCCAATGATTTCGTTACAGGGGCTACGACCGGAGCTTCGCCAGTGCAGTGAATTCCGGCAACGATGGTCAAGCGACGCCAAACCTTGATCCGTACGACCAAAGTCCAATATCACCGCCTTGAAACCCGGCGTATCGTGATGACGGCGGCATGAAGACCGGACCAACGCGCCTATTGCAAATTAGCCCTTTGTGCCGTGGCGCTGCTCACGACACTTGCGGCAAACGATCATCCAGAACAATGACAGAAGTCAATATCTCTGAGGAATTCTCGCTACTCGGCGGCCCGCTTCACCGGACAGGTCGCCGCCTTGGCCTGGTACGCGGCGCAACCAACACTGTTGCGCTGGGGTTGGCGCTCGGCCTGATTCCCTGGATCGTCCTGCTGTCGCTGGCACTCATCGTTGGCGCCGGGCATCTGCTGTTTTCCCTTTCGGTGATCGGCGCGCATGCGCGCCTGCTGCTGGCCATTCCCTTGTTCTTCCTGGGCGAGTCGCTGCTGGCCCCGAGGTTCGCGGTGTTTATCGACACGATCATCCGCTCAGAAGTCGTGCCACTGCACGTCCGACCCGCTCTGGACGCCGAGATCACACGCATCAATCGATGGACCGACTCCTGGCTGCCGGATACAGCAAGCTTGCTGGCCGCCGTGGGGTTTTCGTTGTTTGCCTCGCAACTGTCTCTTGGTGGCACGACGGCCGCCTACGATCCGAGCCGTGCCACTACCGAGTTGATGCTGGCGGGTCAGTGGTACCTGATCATCTGCCTGACGCTGTTTCGCTTCCTGATGATTCGCTGGCTGTTGCGGCTGGGAATCTGGTGTTTTTTTCTTTGGCGCGTGTCCAGGCTTGATCTTCAACTCATGCCGACCCATCCCGATGGCGCTGCTGGTCTCGGTGGCCTGGAAGTGGTGCATGCGCATTTCACGCCCTTGATCCTGGCGATCTCGGTGGTTCAGGCCGCCATGCTGGCCGAAGAACTCTCCGGTGGCACGGCGAGCTTCGAAGCGACTATTTACCCTGCGTTCGCGCTGGTGCTGGTGGTCATCGCGGTATTGTTCCTCGGCCCCCTGTTTATTTTCACGTCCAGGCTCTGGGCCTGCCGGGTGAAAGGCCTGAGCGACTACATGGTGTTGGGCTCGGATTACGTGAACGGCTTCAATAAAAAATGGCTGGGCGCAGCCGACCCGGGCCGGGAGCCCCTGCTGGGCACACCCGACCTGCAGTCCCTGGCCGATCTGGGCAACAGCATCAGCGTCGTCAGGAACATGCGCTTCGTCCCGATCAGCCTGTTTCTATTGCAGGACTACGTGTTGACCGCGCTGTTGCCGTTTCTGCCGCTGCTCTTGTTCAGGTATCCAGTTGCCGACCTGGCCGAGAAATTTTTCACCAGGCTGACGGGCTTATGAGCGCTGCAGCGTTCAGCCCAAGCTTGTTAGCCACGCCATCTAAGAGGAGATCAACGTGACGACCCAACAACCGAAAACCGCCACCGAACTGGCGCAAGACCGCACCGATCTTGCGACAGGACGCACCCTGATGGCGATGGACCGCTCCCTGATGGCATGGATCCGGACCTCGCTCTCCATGATCAGCTTCGGATTCACCATCTACAAGATTATTCAAGGCCTCCAGGAAAGCGGAGATGTCATGGCGCATGGCCTCAGTCCCCGCGCCGTCGGCCTGTTCCTGACCGGCCTGGGCACGGTCGCGATGGCGGCCGGCACGGTCGAGTATTTCGAGCGGCTCAAATTGCTGCGCGAATACCACGCCGTCAAAACCTGGCGAGCCAGCCTCGTCATGGCCATGATCATGTCCGCCGTAGGCCTGTTCGTGTTTGCAAGCATCGTCTTCAAGCAGCTCTGAACATGGCTTCAGAAGCTGGCACCCTGTTCCAAACCGGCGCCGCTGCGCTCGTTTTTGCCGCCACCTTCCTGGTCGGCGGCCGGGTGCATCCTTTTCGATCGCTGATTCGCGACAGGCGCAGCATTCTCTCGTTTGGTGCTGGCATGTCGGCCGCTTACGTCTTCGTCCACGTGATGCCGGAATTGCACGACGCTCGTCATGCGTTTGTGGAATCCGTCAACATGACCCTGCGCTATGAGGGCATGGCCATCTACTTTATTGCGCTGCTGGGATTCCTGCTCTTCTATGGGCTGGAACATCAACGTGATCGCCTGCGCGATGGCCACGAAAACGGCACAGCCGTTGGACCGGCCTTCAAGCTCGACATCTGCGGTTTTTCAGCCTACGTCTGGCTGACGGCGTATCTGCTGGTCAACCACTTTGGCAGCAGCCTGGTCTCGATCGAACTCTATGCGGTGGCTCTCGCCTTCCATTTTCTGTCGCTGGACCATTCCCTGCGGCATGAACACGGCGATACCTACGAGCGGATCGGCCGCTACGTGCTCGCAGGCATGGCCTTGCTCGGGTGGGGCATGGGTGTGCTGTTTGCGCTGCCTGGCCACATCCTGGCCCTGCTGTTGGCGTTCATTTCTGGCGCCATCATCATGAACAGTCTCATCATGGAACTGCCTGCCGAGAAGGATGGGCGCTTCCTGTCGTTCATGGCGGGCGGCCTGGTGTATGGCTTGATTCTGTTACCACTTGGATAAAAAAGGAGAAGCAAGATGGACGATATCTGGATGCGTTTCTTGGAGAACCTGAACGACCGAGTCACCGGGCCGATGAAGTTCCGGCTGCTGCTGCAGCCGGCAATGGCCGCATTTTTCGCCATCCGTTCCGGATTAAACGACGCCAGGACGGGCAAACCGCCCTATTTCTGGTCCCTTTTGACCGAACCAAGCCAACGCAGCGACATGCTCAAAGACGGCTGGAAGAGCGTCGGCAAGGTGTTCCTCATCGCGCTGCTGCTCGATGTCATCTACCAGGTCATGGTGCTGAAGTTCGTGTACCCGGGCGAGGCCATCTACACCGCATTCGTGCTGGCGATCCTGCCCTATCTGATCCTGCGCGGCTTGGTCACGCGCATTGCCAGCAAGAAATGAATTCAGCGGCGCAACCATGGCACCCGCGCGCCGCATAAGCAGCATGAAAAAAAAGCTCCCCATCGCCAGCTGGCTGTTCGCCTACCGGCGTGAATGGCTGCGCGCCGACATCGTCGCAGGCCTCACCGTTGCGGCCGTGGTGATCCCCAAGGCAATGGCCTATGCCGTCATCGCCGGTCTTTCGGTCGAGGTGGGTCTGTACACCGCGCTGGCCGCAATGCTGGTCTACCCGCTGCTCGGCAGTTCGCGCCCCTTGAGCGTCACCACCACGTCAGCCATCGCCATGCTGGTGGCGGCGCAAATCGCGCTCACCGTCACGCAAACCGGCGCCGAGCCCACTGCGGTGGCCGCCACCCTCGCCCTGCTGGTGGGCGGCTTCCTGATCCTGGCGCGGGTGTTGCGGCTGGGATTTCTGGCAAATTTCATTTCGCTGCCGGTGCTGGTCGGTTTCGAGGCCGGTGTCGGCATGGTCATCATCATCGGGCAATTGAAATCGGTGCTGGGCATCCACCTCACGAGTACGACGACCATCGGCATCCTGCTGGAACTGCCGGGAAAACTTGCTGCAGCGCACGGACCAACGATGTGGGTGGCGCTCGCAGGGCTTGCGGTACTGCTCGCCTTGCCGCGCGTCTTTCCCCGGCTGTCCGCTCCGCTGGTATGGGTGGCCCTGAGCATCGTGGCTTCCGCAGTTTTGGGTCTCGATGCGCTGGGCGTCAAATCGGTCGGCAGCGTGCCGCCCGGCTTGCCCGCGCTCGCCTTGCCCGACGTATCGCTCGCCGCGCAGTTGTGGCCGGCCGCGCTGGGCATCGCACTGATGTCGTTCACCGAATCGGTCGCGGCGGCACGCACCTTCTGCCAGAGCAGCGACCCGCCGGTCAACGCCAACCAGGAACTGCTCGCGCTGGGCGCGGCGAACGTGGCATCGGCCATGGTGGGGGGGCTGCCCGTCGGCGGCGGGGCGTCGCAGACGGCCGTTGCCGACAGCGCGGGCGCGCGCAGCCAGATAGCGCAATGGGTCAACGCGGCCGTGGTCCTGCTGTGCTTGTTGCTGCTCTCAAGCGTGATCGCCTTGCTGCCGCAGGCGGCCCTGGGCGCGCTGATCCTGGTCGCATCCCTCTCGATGATCAAGCCGCAAGCCTTCCGCGACATCGCCCGGGTTCGCCGTCTCGAACTCACCTGGGCGCTGGCGACGCTGGCCGGCGTCGTCTTCATCGGCACGCTCGAAGGCATTCTGATCGCGGTGGCAATATCCATCCTGACGCTCCTCTATCAGGCGAATCATCCGCCGGTGTACGCCATCGCCTACAACCGCGCGAAGGAGATTTTCCGCCGCGCGGGCGAGCATGCGGACGACGAGACCTTTCCCGGCTTGCTGATCCTGCGCGCCGAAGGCCGCCTGACCTTTGCCAACGCCGCCAACGCAGGGGACAAGATGAAGGCTCTGGTGGCAGCAACCGCGCCCAAAGTCATCGTGCTGGAATGCAGCGCGATTCCGGATATCGAATACACCGCCTTGAGCATGCTGACCGACGCCGAGCAGAGCCTGCGCGCGCGCGGCATCAGCCTGTGGCTGGCCGGTGTCAATCCAGACCTGCTGAAAACCCTGGCTCGCTCGCCGCTTGGGGCGGCGCTAGGGCACGAGCGCATGTTCTTCAACCTGCACAAGGTTCTGGGAGCCTGGCAGGCGCCATCTGCAAACGAACGGAAAGGACATCGCGATGTATGAAAACATGGCCATTCTGGCGCTGTTCATATTCTTCTACAGCCTGGCGGGCGGGCGGCTTGCCAAGTCGCCGATCAGCGGCGCGATCATCTTCACCGCCTTTGGCCTGATGCTCGGCCCGCTCGGGTTCGGCTTGCTCAAGCTGAACGCGGGCGCCGAGCAGATACGCCTGCTGGCCGAGCTGACGCTGGCGCTGGTCCTGTTCACCGATGCTGCCAATTCGAATCTTGGCGTGCTCAGGGAACATGTTCACCTTCCCGGACGGCTGCTGTTGATCGGGCTGCCGCTGACCCTGCTACTCGGGTTCGGTGTCGGCGTGCTCGTGTTCGATGGGCTGACCCTGCTGGAGCTCGCCATCCTGGCGACCATGCTGGCGCCGACCGACGCCGCGCTGGGGAAAGCGGTGGTCACGAACGAATCCGTCGCGCCTCGCATCCGCGAGGGGCTGAACCAGGAAAGCGGCCTCAACGACGGCATCTGTGTGCCAGTCCTGATCTTGCTCCTTGCTGTGGCCGCGCAGCCGGGCGGGCACGGCGTTTCCCGGATGGCGCTCGATCTGGTCGCAAGCCAGATCGGCGTGGGTATCGTCGTCGGCCTTGCCTTGACCGTGGTAGCCGCCGGGCTCTTCAAACAGTTCAATCAGTTGGGATGGATCAGCGACAGCTGGCGGCAGTTGTCCGTTCCGGCCATCGCCGTGAGCTGCCTGGCCGTGGCACAGTGGCTTGGGGGCAGCGGGTTCATCGCCGCGTTCACCGGTGGACTGCTTTTTGGCTGGTTGGCGAAGGCGCGCAAGCACACGCTCCTGCTTGCTGCCGAAGGTACCAGCGATACGTTGGCCCTGATCACCTGGGTCGTCTTCGGCGCGGTGGTGATCGCCCGTGCGGTCGACCACATCACCTGGCCCATCGTTCTGTATGCCGGACTCAGCCTGACGCTGATCCGCATGCTGCCGGTTTTCCTGGCGCTTGCCGGCCTGGGCCTGAGCACCCAAGAAAAGCTGTTCATCGGGTGGTTCGGCCCGCGCGGGCTGGCCAGCATCGTGTTCGGCGTGATGGTGTTGGACGCGCACCTGCCCAATGGAGGCACTCTGGTCGCCACCGTGGTCTGCACCATCGTGATCAGCATCGTCGCCCACGGGCTCAGCGCAGGTCCGCTGGCAGCAGCGCTCAAAAGCAGGTCGTGATGGAAACGCTGAGAACACCCACGAACAAGCCTGTCAGTGCCTTCAGGAAAGCCATGAGAAAACTGGCCTCGGCCATGCGCATCCTCACCGTTCCACTGCTGATCGTGTTCTATCTTGCCGTACTCTATTACAACCTGCACGAAAGTGATCGCCGCTCCCTGAACTTGAAGCACGACATCCCTGATGCGACCGAAGCCGTGCATGTCAGCCTCAAGATCGTGAACCTGGATGTCGCCCGAGGGGAAATCACCGCACGCATGCGGATCCGTCTGTCCGGAAAGATTGCGAAGGACGAGTTCACCCCGGCCGTGAACCTGCAGTTTCTGGTCAATGCCTTTCAGGGCCAGCAGCGCTTCGAGCTGCAACGGGGTGAACGCGTGAGTCCGCTGATGGTGACTTTTCCCCTTGTGGGAGAGCAAAGCCTGTATCCGTTCGACACCCACGAGGCCCTCCTCGCCTTCGTGGCCACCAAACCTGGGCAGGAAACAAAGCCTGCGCCCGCGCCATCTTCCTCGGCGGGAACGGCTGCCGGGAAATCCACCTCCATCCTTGGTCGACTCAAGAAAGCGGTCACAGGGGAAACGGACGAGCCCCCCGCCGGCCAGGTCAAGCTGGTCGGCAAAAGCGAACTGGCAAGCCGCACGCAGGTTCCGGTGTTGTTCGACCTGTCAGCGTCCATTCCTGGTTTCAAGTTCGACGGGGAAGTCGTTGAAACCGGTCAAGAGCAGATGACAGGCATTCAATTGAAGCTCAGGCGCGCCAACAACGTGATCGTCGCCTCGCTGGGCATCCAGCTGATGATGGTCTTGCTGGCACTGAGCATGCTGGCCATGGTGCTGTTCGGAACGATGAAGGGCAAAGGCTCCGCGATCGACCCGCTTAGCATCGCACCCGTCCTGATCTTCGGCCTGCCCGCGCTGCGCGATACCCAGCCTGGCGTGCCGCCGCTGGGTGCCTTCAGCGATTACCTGTCCTACCTCTGGGCCGAAGCCATCGTCGCCGGGTGCACCATCATCTCGATCTGGACCTGGATTGCCCGGCATCGTTCAGACAACGCCTCGGCCGCCCCAGACCCCGAACCCGTTGAAGATAAGGCGCCGCCCCAGGGCACTTGAGCCCGACACCAGCGATGTGGATACCCCCGTCAAAAGATCCAAGGAGCAACGATGCGAACAATCTTCTTGAAACCTGCAAAACTGCTGGGCGCCCTGGCCCTGCTGGCACTGGCCGGCTGCGTGAGCGTCCCCCCCGAGCGGATCACCACGGACCGCATGGACTACGGGCAGGTGATCGCGGAATCCTGGAAACGCCAGACCCTGCTCAACGTGGTGCGGCTGCATTACGCCGACGTGCCGGTGTTCCTCGACGTCGGGAGCATCATCAACAGCTACTCCTTCGCCGGCAAGGCCAGCGCGGCGGCAACGCTTCCGAGTCAGGCCGACCCGAATGTGTTCAACCTTGGCACCGAGCGCTCCTGGTCGAACACGCCGACCGTGACCTACCAGCCGCTGCTGGGCGACCGATTCACCAAGTCCCTGCTCCAACCGGTGCCGCCATCGTCCGTGTTCCAGCTGATGCAGGGTGGCTGGTCGGTAGACATCGTGCTGCGAACCGTGGTCAGCTCGATCAACGGCCTGCGCAATAATTCACTCGGCGTCGGGGCCGACCCCGGGTTCAATGAACTGATCGAGACCCTGTCGCGCATCCAGCAGGCAGGCGGCCTGGGCATTCGGGTCGAGCCGAGGCAAGGCGGCAGCGCTGTCGTCATCGTGCTGCGCCGAGGCAGCACCCTTCCCGCGCTGATCGAGGACAGCCGCCGCGTGCAGCAACTGCTCGGACTGAAGGGTGACATCAGCGAGTTCGAGATCGCTTACGGCCTGCTCCCGCGCAGCGGCAGCGAAGTGGCCATGCTCAGCCGCTCGATGCTGGAACTCTTGCTGGAGCTGGGTTTCGGCATCGAGGTGCCCGAGGCGCACGTCAAAGCCGGCCGCGTGCTCCCCGGCCGTCGCCAAGTGGACAGCAAACCCTACACCCCGCTCACGCACATCCGTTCGGGCGCCGAGGCGCCGGCGGACGCCTACGTCGCGGTGCCCTACCGCGGCCGCTGGTACTGGATCGACGACAGCGATGTCGCCAGCAAGAGCACGTTCACCTTCCTGCTGATCCTGTTCTCGCTTGCCGAAACCGGCCAAAGCGCAGCCGCTCCGGTCGTGACGGTGCCGTCACGGTGACGCGGGCCGACGGCGTGCGCGCCCAGCATCTCTGCAACAAACCATTGCCCGCACACAGGTCATCCACATGCAAACACCCCTGACGTCTTACCATCTTCTCGCCAAGCCCGCGGGCGCAGCGTGCAACCTGGGCTGCCAGTACTGCTTCTTCCTGTCCAAGGAAAATCTCTACCAGGGCGAGAGCCACCTGATGGACGAGGCGACGCTGGAGACCTACATCAAGCAGCTGATGGCGTCTTCGCCCGGCCCACAGGTCGATGTCGCCTGGCAGGGCGGCGAACCGATGCTGCGCGGACTGGACTTCTACAGGCGCTCGGTCGAACTGGCTGAAAAATACCGCAAACCCCACCAGCGCATCCTCCACACGCTGCAGACCAACGGCACCCTGGTCAATGACGAGTGGGCGGCATTCTTCAAGCAGCACAACTACCTCGTCGGACTCAGCATCGACGGGCCGCGCGCCATGCACGACACCTACCGCGTCAGCAAGAAAGGCGAAGGCAGCTTCGACGACGTGATCCGCGGCTGGAACTGCCTGCGCAGTCACCAAGTCGACGTCAACATCCTGTGCACCGTCAATGCCGCCAACGCCGACCATCCGCGCGAGGTGTATCGCTTTTTCCGCGACGAACTGCAGGCGAAATACATCCAGCTCATCCCCATCGTCGAGCGCGCCACCGTGGACACGATCGCGTTCGCCAACCAGGGCTGGGGCGGCCTGAAGGGAACGGACCGGCCGCTGTACCGGCAGGAAGGGAATCTGGTCACCGGGCGCAGCGTGACTGCCGAACAGTTCGGCACGTTTCTCATCGGCATCTTCGACGAATGGGTGCAGCGCGACGTCGGCAAGGTTTATGTCACGACCATCGACATCGCCCTCGGCAGCTGGCTGGGCCAGCACAACGCCTGCATCGTGGCGCCCACCTGCGGAAACGCTCTGGTGCTGGAGCACAACGGCGACGTCTATTCCTGCGACCACTTCGTCGAGCCGGACTACCGGCTCGGCAACATCAAGGACACGCCGCTACAGGCGCTGGTCAACTCGGAAAAACAGCGCCGCTTCGGGCAAAACAAGTACGACACGCTGCCCAAATATTGCAAGGAATGCCCGGTGCTGTTCGCCTGCTACGGCGAATGCCCGCGCAACCGCTTCATCAAGACGCCGGACGGCGAGGAAGGCCTCAATTACTTGTGCGCGGGCTACAAGGCCTTCTTCACCCACATTGATGCGCCGATGAAGACCATGGCCGAGCTGCTCCGCCAGGGCCGCTTTGCCGACGAGATCATGCAGCAAGCGGACGGCACCTGAGCTGCCACGCGCCCGCTGCTCGTCGGATCGCCCATGAGACCAAAGTCTAATTGCGACCGACGGAGCTGGTGCATACCATGAATACCCTCATAACCAAGGAGTCCAAGACATGAGCACAGAAGACAAAAAACCCCGCTCCCATCTCCCCATGCGTAACACGGTGCCGGCGCGCTTCGTCCCGTACGACGCCAAGGACCCGGACATGGTCAAGACGCCGATCGAACAGTTGCGGCCGCCCGAAGGCGCGCCCAACGTGCTCATCGTGCTGATCGACGACTGCGGCTTCGGCGCGTCCAGCGCCTTCGGCGGGCCCATCGCCACCCCGACGGCGGAGCGGCTGGCCGCGGGTGGGCTCAAGTTCAACCGCTTCCACACCACCGCCATCTGTTCGGCCACGCGCCAGGCGCTGCTGACCGGTCGCAACCACCACAACGCCGGCATGGCCGGCATCACCGAGATCGCCACCGGCCAGCCGGGCTACTGCTCGGTGCTGCCCAACTCGATGTCGCCACTGGCCAAGACGCTCAAGCTCAACGGCTACAACACCGCGCAGTTCGGCAAGTGCCATGAAGTGCCGGTGTGGCAGTCCAGCCCGGTGGGTCCGTTTGACGCCTGGCCCACGGGCGGCGGCGGCTTCGAATATTTCTACGGTTTCATCGGTGGCGAGGCGCACCAGTGGTATCCGTCGCTGTACCAGGGCACCACCCCGATCGAGGCACCGAAGACGCCCGAAGAGGGCTACCACCTGATGGAAGACATGACCGACAAGGCCATCAGCTGGATCCAGCAGCAGAAGGCGCTGGCTCCGGACAAGCCCTTCTTCACCTACTTCGCGCCCGGCGCCACTCACGCGCCGCACCACGTGCCCACCGAATGGGCCGACAAGTACAAGGGCAAGTTCGACGCCGGCTGGGACAAGCTGCGCGAGGAAACCTTTGCACGGCAGAAGAAGCTGGGCGTGATTCCGGCCGACACCGAGCTGACCCCGCGGCCGAAGGACGTGCCGGCCTGGGACGACATGCCCGAGGAATTCAAGCCGGTGCTGCGGCGCCAGATGGAGGTCTATGCCGGCTTCCTGGCGTTCACCGACCACCACGTCGGGCGCCTGTTCGACACCATCGACACGCTGGGCCTGACTGACAACACGCTGATCTACTACATCATCGGCGACAACGGCGCCTCGGCCGAAGGCTCGTTCAACGGCTGCTACAACGAGATGAGCTACTTCAACGGCCTGCAGGCCCTGGAGACGGCTGAGTACCTGACGGAACGAATGGACAAGCTGGGCGGGCCGGAGTCCTACAACCACTTCGCGGTGGGTTGGGCGCACGCCATGAACACGCCCTACCAGTGGACCAAGCAAGTAGCCTCGCATTGGGGCGGCACCCGCAATGGCACCATCGTCCACTGGCCCAAGGGCGTGAAGGCCAAGGGCGAGATCCGCACGCAGTTCGCCCATGTCATCGACGTGGCGCCCACCATCCTGGAAGCAGCGGGCATCCCCGAGCCGGTGTCGGTGGACGGCATCACGCAGGACCCGATCGACGGCACCAGCATGCTGAGCACCTTCAACGACGCCAAGGCGCCCGAGGTCCACGACACGCAGTACTTCGAGGTGATGGGCAACCGCGCCATCTACCACAAGGGCTGGACGGCGGTGACCAAGCATTACACCCCCTGGATCCAGGGTCCGCGCATCCCGCTGGACGACGATGTCTGGGAGCTCTACAACACCACCACCGACTGGAGCCAGGCGCGCGACCTGGCCAAGGAGATGCCGGACAAGCTGCGCGACATGCAGCGCCTGTTCATCATCGAGGCCACGCGCTACAAGGTGCTGCCGCTCGATGACCGCATGTTCGAGAAGATCAATCCCGACACCGCCGGTCGCCCGGTGCTGGTCAAGGGCAAGAACCAGTTGCTGGCCGGCGGCATGACCCACCTGTCCGAGAACAGCGTCCTCAACGTCAAGAACAAGTCGCACTCGGTCACGGCCGAGATCGTGGTGCCGCAGGGCGGCGGCCAGGGCGTGATCATCGCCCAGGGTGCCGACATCGGCGGCTGGAGCCTCTACCTCCACGGCGGCAAGCTCAAGTACTGCTACAACTGGGGCGGCTTCAAGCACTTCATGGCCGAGGGTGCGACGGTGCTGGCGCCGGGTGACCACCAGGTGCGCATGGAGTTCGCCTACGACGGCGGCGGCCTGGGAAAGGGTGGCAAGGCCACGCTGTACGTCGACGGTAAGAAGGACGGCGAATGCGTTGTCGGGGCGACGCTGGCGATGATCTTCTCCGCTGACGATGGCCTCGACGTGGGCAAGGATGGCGGCTCAGCCGTCTCGCCGGACTACAAGGCCGGCGACAACGCGTTCAACGGCAAGGTCAAGGGCGTGCTGATCTCGATTGCCGATGACGACAACAGCCATCTGGTAGACCCGGCCGACGCCATCCGTATGGCGATGGCACGGCAGTAGATCCCTGTCCGCACCGGCAGCCAAAAACAGGCTGCCGGTCGCGCGGCGCGCTTCACGCCCGTCGTCTTCGGGTTGATGGCTGGCGCAATGCCCATCTCTTTTGAATTTTTACAGTTGCACGTTTTGAAACACGATAAGAACACACAACGCACCCTGCTCGCCCTGATGCTGCTGGCCGTGATGGCCGGCTGCAGCACTGTGCCCGAGGCGAATACCCCACCCGCTGAACTTGCGATCGAACAGTCCTGGAGCGGCGACTACCCCGTGGCCGAACTGAAGCTGCTGCCGCCCGAGCAGCAGCAGCTGGCCTCGGGTTACCTGGGCAGCGCCGCGGCATTCGCGCCCGTCTGGGCTGCCTTCAAACCGGGCGAAACCGTGCCGGCGGTGGACTTCGGCAAACAGGCGGTGGTGTTCCACCGGAACGTGACCTACTACAACCGCACCCGCATCTTCAAGGTCACGCTCAAGAACGGGGTGGCGGAAGTGCTGGCTACCGCGACGATGTCAGCGATTCCCATCACAGACAAGGTGGCGATGTCGATGGCCGTGATTCCGCGCGCCGGGGTGAAGGCCATCCAGGTCGGCCCGGTGCGCATCCCCGTGCACACGCAATAGCGGAATGTCGGAACGCCGCCGGCCATGCCGTTCCGATAGGACCAAAGTCTAATGTCTCTTTTGTCCTGCACGACGTATCGTTATCCAGCAGGCGGAAACGTTCGGCTTTTTGGATCGCACCTCAAAATTGCTCCGGACAAGTCGCCCGGACCGAACACTCACACTCAGGAGATAAACATGAACAAGGTCGTTAAATTCATAGCCATGGGCACTTTGTTGGCCGCATTCACACTGGTATCGGTCGGCACCGTGCAGGCCGAGGAATCCGGCTTCCTCGGTGATTACGCTGCGTTGAAAGAGGGCAAGGACAAGGGGGGCGATGCAGTGCTGCGCTACGTGAACCCAAATCTCAAGCCTGGCGCGTATCAGGCTGTCATGATCGACCCTGCCCAATATTACCCTGCACCCAAACCTGGCGAGCAGGTCAGTTCGCGCACGCTCACCGACATCAGCAACTACCTGGACAAGGGGCTGCGTGATGCACTTGGCTCAAAAGTGGTGATTGCGGCGCAGCCGGGGCCGGGCGTGCTACGGATACGGCCCGCAATCACGGCGGTCGCCCCGAAGAACGTGGCGCTGAAACCCTACCAGTTGATGCCGTTGGCACTCGTCGCTTCGTCCGTTAAGGGCCGCGGCGAGGAAGCCGCCATCCAAATCGAGGTCGATGTGGTGGACAGCGTGTCCGGTGAACGCATGGGCGCTGCTGTTCGCAAGGGCGTGGGAGCCAAGTTGGCGAGTGACAAGGCTGCCCTGACGCTGTCCGACGTGCAGCTGTTGCTGGACAGATGGATCGATACCGGTTCGTCGTTCGTTGTCGAACATGTGAAATAAGTCCGTCATGATCCGCCCCATGAAAGTGCTTGGCCGCTTGATCTTGGGGGTTGTGCTGCTGGCGGCCACTGTTTGGGGCAGCGCGGCCTTGTGGTTCGATGGCCCCGCCTCCAGGCTGCTGGCTGCTCTGCTCGCGGGGGCGTATGCGCTGGCCACCCTGATGCTGCTACTCAGGGTGCGGCCAGTGCGCCGGGCCTATGCGGGTGCCCTTGTCCTGTTCGCACTGCTGCTCGGCTGGTGGTTCAGCATCGAGCCGAGCAACGACCGCGACTGGCAAACGGACGTCGCACGCCTGGCCTATGCCGACATCGACGGTAACCGGGTCACGGTGCGCAACATCCGCAATTTCGACTACCGCAGCGAGACCGACTTCACCCCTTCGTACTACGACAAGACCTTCGACATCAGCAAGCTCGAGTCCATCGACCTCGTCGCGGTGTACTGGATGGGGCCAGCCATTGCCCACACCATCCTGAGCTTTGGTTTCGAGGGCGGCGACCACCTGGCCTTCTCCATCGAGACGCGCAAAGAACAGGGCGAGGCCTATTCCACGATCAAGGGCTTTTTCAAGCAGTATGAGTTGTACTACGTGGTGGCTGACGAACGTGATGTCATCCGCGTGCGCAGCAACTACCGCAAGGACCCGCCCGAGGATGTCTACGTCTACCGGCTCAACGGCCCCATCGAGAACGGCCGCAGCTTGTTTCTCGAATACATCCAGCAGATCAACCGCCTCAAAGACAAGCCTGAGTTTTACAACACGCTGACCGACAACTGCACCACTGAAATCTGGATGAACACGCGGGTCAATCCCGGCCATCCGGCGCTGTCATGGAAGATTCTGGCCAGCGGCTATGTGCCGGAGTACCTGCACGAGGTAGGCAGGCTCGCGCCCGGCACGCCATTCGACGAAGTGCAAAGCAAGGCGCATATCAATGGGCGTGCTCAGGCAGCGGATCAGGCCGCCGATTTCTCGCGCCGCATCCGCATCGGGATACCGGGCATGGAGGCCAACACAGCACCGGTGGGCGGGTTGGGTAGGCCCACCTCGTCGAACGCACAACCAGCGGAGTCAGAACATGAACCCAATCCCACGTAAAACATACAAACTCGGGCAGGTCCTGATCGTCCTGGTATCGATGATGGCACTCGCCAGCCCCGCCTCGGCTCAGACCTTGTCAGAACCGCAGGCGAGTCCAGTCGCCCGCCCCAAGATCGGCTTGGTGCTGGCGGGTGGCGGGGCCAAAGGCGCCGCGCACGTCGGCGTGCTCAAGGTGCTCGAGGAAATGCACATCCCCGTCGATTACGTGGCAGGTACCAGTATGGGGTCCATCGTCGGCGGGCTCTACGCCTCCGGCCTGAGCCCGCAGGAGATTGAGCGCGAAATCCAGAGCATCGACTGGAAGGACGTGTTCAAAGACAATCCGAATCGGGAGGACCGCTCCTTTCGACGCAAGCAGGACGACGCACTGTACGTGTTTAAGGCCAAGCCTGGCTTCAACGAAGGCAAGATCGAAATGCCGCTGGCCCTCGTCCATGGCCAAAAGTTCGATCTGCAGCTGAATCGGCTCACCGCGCGGGTCAGCAACATCAAGGATTTCGACCGGCTTCCCATTCCCTTTCGCGCAATCGCGACCGACCTGGAAACCGGCCGGGAAGTGGTCCTGAAATTCGGCAACCTCGCCCGCTCGCTCAGGGCAAGCATGGCGGTGCCGGGCGCCTTTGACCCGGTCGACATCGACGGCAAGCTGCTGGTGGATGGCGGCATCAGCAACAACGTGCCGGTCAGTGTGGCGCGGGCGATGGGCGCGGACATCGTGATCGTGTCGGACCTCGGCAGCGACATGCTCACGCGCGACCAGATCACCTCGGCCTTGAGCATCGCAGGACAAATGGTCAACTTTCTGTTCGCGCTCAACTCCCAGGAACAGCTCAGGAGCCTGGGTCCCAAGGATGTCCTCATCACCTCCAGACTGGGCGACATCGGCGCCGGCAGCTTTGACCGCATCGACGAGGCCATGCCGATCGGCGAGCAGGCCGCGCGCCAGGCCACCGAATCGCTGCGCCGCTATTCGGGCAGCCCGGAGGATTACCACCGCCACCTGGCTGCGCGCACGAAACCCGCGGCAGGAGGCGGAAAGCTTGCGTTCGTGCGGATCGATAACCAGTCCAGGGTCAGCGACGCAGTCATTGCCAGCCAGATCTCCGCCAAGCCGGGTGAGCCCCTGGACGTCGCCCAGCTGGAACGGGAAATCCAGCAAATCTATGGGCTTGAACTGTTCGAGTCCGTGCGCTACGAACTGATGGAGGAAGACGGCCAGACCGGCATGGTCATCCGGACCAAGGAAAAGCCCTGGGGGCCCGGCTATCTGCAGGCCGGCCTGATCAGTTCCAGCAACTTCGAGGGCGATTCCGCATTTCGGCTGGGCGTGACCTACACCCTCACACAGATCAACCCACTCAACGGTGAATTGCGCATCGGCGGCCAGATCGGCGACGAGACGGCGCTGTTCGGCGAGATATTCCAGCCCCTCGATCCCGCTGCGCGCTATTTTGTGACGGGCAAGCTCGGCTATGCCTCCAGGAACATCAATTTGTTCGACAGTGCGGGCAACAACATCACCCAGGCCCGAGCGCGCGGCATCGGGCTGGAATTGGGGGTGGGGCGGCAATTCGGCACCTGGGGCGAAGTGCGGCTGGGATACCGCCGCGAGACGGGCGAAATCGACGTCGGCATTGGGGCACCCGCCCCCGGCCAGGACTACGATATCGGGCAGTTTCTGGTGCGCCTGACCGACGACAAGCTCGACAGCGCCTATTTCCCGACCAAAGGTCATGCTGGCAAGGTGGAGTTGCGCATGTCACGCGAAGCGTTCGGTGCCGATACCGACTTCGACCAGGCAACCCTTAGCTACAGTCACGCCTTCAGTTGGGGGCGCAACACCCTACTGGGCGGTGTGTATATGAACCTCACACCAGACGAAAACGCCCCGATCCAGAGCCTCTCCCGGATGGGCGGCTTCCTGCGCCTGTCGGGCATGGCCCAGGACCAACTGACCGGCCAGCAAGCCGCCCTGGCGCGGCTGATCTACCTCCGCCGCATCAACGACATCCAAATGTTCAAGGGCTATGCGGGTGTCAGCCTTGAACTGGGCAATGTATGGCAGGATTCAGGAGACATCTTCAATAAATCGATCGTGGCAGGCAGTGCCTTCATCGGCACGGACACGCCTGTCGGTCCGGTGTATCTTGGTTATGGGCATACCAACCGCGGCGACTGGAGCCTCTACTTGTTCCTCGGCCCGCTCTTCAGCTTCTAAGAAATGATGGATGTGCAGCCAGGTCTGTTTGAGGCGGCGGCTTGCCGGTGGCGAGAACGGAAGTCGTGCCCGCTAAGGTAAGCGGCTCGCCGGAATCCGGTTCTCGCAACGCTTTATTGGCACCGCATCAAGTGGGAACTGTTGCTTCAAACCGTCTTCTTTGATATCAAGTTTGGCCTCGCCCAACACCCTGTCGGCATTCAGGCGCACGATGAAAGGCGACGGCCGCGCCGTACCGAACTCGGGGATCAGCCAGATCTCGATGCCGTCAGATTTCGACCCCCCGACACACGAGTGGCAGACAACGATGTCCTGGAAAGACCGCGTCTCGGTTCCGTTCTTCAGTACCAGACGATCGCTTTTGACGACCAGGCCAAGCTGCGCGTCACAGCGCTGCGCCTGAGGCACCCAGTAGCCGCGAAACGCCATCGGCACTTCGGCATTGACGGGCAGTGCCGCACAAGCTGCCAGCAAAAGGCTTGCCGTCCAGTGCATGCCTGGTGCACTCATTCAGGGGTGAACGGCTTCAGACGTCAGTTTCCGGGCGCACTAAAAGGTACCGGCGTCCCAGGTGCTGGCGCTACTCCTGCGCCGCCAAGATAGGCGGTGACACTGCGAACCTTGCCGTAACGGTCCATGACCGTCATCGGCAGCACGCCGCCCGACTGTGCGAGCGCATTCTGCAGGTCATCGGTCGACCGGGTCGAGAACTGTCCCGCGGTGAGAAGCGTGTCACCCGGCCTGAGCTTGGCGCGCGCGGCCGGTGATCCAGGCGTGACGGCGGTGATCCGCAGGGCCGAACGGGTTGGCCAGGCGGATGGCGGGAATCCCGGGGGCGCGGGGGCCACGCCCGGCATGTTCACCTGCACCGGCATCGCCATGATTCCGAGCGACATCCCCGGAACAGGTCCGCCTCCGACACCTTCGTCTCCCACGCCTGCGCCCGGGGGCGGCAGATAGGCCCAGAGCGTTCTAATCCGGCCTGTGCGGACGTTCAGATAAGTCACTGAGGTCTGCGAGTGGTGCTGTTCGAGTTGGAGCGGGCTGGTCAGAGGAAGACCGTCAAGAGCGGTGATCGTATCGCCGGCTTTGAGATTGATCTGCGGCTGGCGCAGGGGAGAGCCGGGGAGCGGGTCTTGGGTGAGCCGGGCACCGTAGTTGGCTCCATAAGGCCTCAGGTTGAAATAGATCTTCATCCTGGGTGAATACTGGGCCGCGGCCGGCGGGGCGGCGGGGGCAACGCGAGGGGCTGCACGGGGCGCATCTTGGGCCTGGGCAGCGTGTTGCCAGCCTGCGAGCAGAAGCAACGCGACGCAAGCCTGCATCCAGGCCGTTGTGGGAATTTTTTTCATTGAAATACTCCTCTACCCGTGCGTCGACACCTGTCTACCACAGCTGGATTGACATCGATCGTGTTCTCGGCTGGTCAATGGCTCAACCCACCGCGCCACCGGGCTTCATTCAACCTTCACGAGCACGTACTGGGTACCATGGGGTGCGTAGTAAGTGTTCCCGCACTTCTGCAGAGTGGTACCCTCAATCACGACGACCGTGCAAGCAGGCGGCAGGGTGGCAACATAAGTGGTCGTGGCAATGACGCGCCGCGTGGTACGCCGTGCCACACCCGCGACGCTCACGGGCGTCAAAGGACGGCCAACGATGGCATGGGCTTCCTTGACCAGCGACACGCCACCGATTCCAGCGCCCGGCTCAATATCACCGAAACCCAATCCCAGTGCGAGAGCCATTAATCCAAATATCGATTTTTTCATCATTTGCTCTCCTGTTTACCGGTGACTTCGCCGGCTTCATCCACCGGGAATGCTTGCAGCTTTTCCGCGCCCTTCGGCGCGACAAACTTGAACTCGCTGGCTGCAATGGTCGGCTTGGTGTTCCAGTTGCTCAACTGCACGCTGTACTGCGGCGCACCGGTCATCCACTTGGTGGTGATCACATACTGCAGGGGAAGCGGCTCATTACCCGCCTTGATCCAGATTTGCCAATCCACCTTGGGGGTGCGGAACGCCAGGTGATAGGTTTCGACCCCACCCACATAAGCCCTGCCGTAATAGCCGCTACTGATGGCCCCAGAGGTCAGCGCTGCATACGGGTCAGAAAGCAGCAGGTCGGCACCTGGCAGGGTCACGCCGGCACCCGCCTCAAGCGCGCGAATCGCGTCATCGGTGGTGCCTTTCAAATCCTGCTGCACGTAAGCATTCAACAATTTCCCGTACAGCGTCAATTTGGCACCGTCGTAGCTCATCTCCATGTCGGCAAACTTGCCCTGGCGCGCGGCACGGAAGTGAGATGGACGCTCCATCAACAACTGTGAGCTGGCATTGAGCTGCAGTTTCTGGCCTTCGGTCGTCAGGACATCGTTACGGATGTCCGCCGACACGCTGAAGGCCTTGAGGCCGGCGAGGTAATTGGACATGGATCGCAGAATCTGATCCGCATCCGGATTGAACTCCCCGGCGGCAAACGCCGATCCGGCCGGAAAGCCGAGCACGGCCCCGAGCGACGCGGCCAGAATGCCACGCTTCCATAATGATTTCTGTCTCATGCGATCTCCTTGCCGGTTCGGCGGTTGACTAAAAAAACTGTAAGCAGACATAGCGCCCGACTTTGCATACGCCCCGGCGGCTCGGGATCTTTTCACCACTTCACCACGTCCGATTGAGAGTACCCGCACCTCGTGAATTGGCTTTTCTGCTCATTTTCAAACTCGAATTTAGCCCAATCATCGGCAGAGTGGTATGCGACTTTGGTCCAATCGATCAAGCTGATGCAGCCGCCTCGCCCCACCAAATCAGACTGATGCCGTGCAGCTTAGCGGCGTATCGTCCGACGGGCCGGACCGGTGTTGCCGACGGCACCAGGCTGGTTGATGCCAGGATCCCGCACGCCGACACCGGGTGCACCCACACCGACCCCCGGTGTGCCGACGTTGCCGACCGCACCCGGCTGGTTGATGCCGGGATCCCGCACGCCCGCACCGGGTGCGCCGACCCCCACCCCGGGTGCACCGACACCGACGTTGCCCATGGCGCCTGGCTGGTTGATGCCCGGATCCCAGGTGCCGACCCCGGGCGCGCCAACGCCGGCGGTGCCACCTCTCACACCGGGCTGGTTGATGCCGGGGTCAACGGCGTGAACCGCCGCCGAGAGCAATGCTGTTGCCACGCCGATCGCCAGTCCGCTTGACCACTTGTTGCGTTTGATGTTCATCTTGTCGTCTCCTTGGATGAGTTGTGGCACCCTGTCAATTGGCCTTTGGCTCGCTGGTGTTTTTGAGCACAAACTCGACTTTCTGCAGGCCTCTAATCGGCTTGAAGCTGAAGGTCTTGACGTTAAATTTGGGCTTGAGGTCCCAGTTCTTCATGACGGCCGAGAACTGAGGAGCGTTGAGCTTGTCCCGGGTGGTGATCACCAGCTTGCGCACCAGGGGATGCTTGCCCTCCTCGATCCAGATCTGCCAATCGACGTGGGGCGCACGGAAAGCCAGGTGATCGCAGCGCATGCCATCCACCACACCCTTGCCGACCACGAAGCCTGAGGTCACCTCCTGCATCAGGATGTCGAAGGCATTCTTGTAAAGGAGGTCGCCTGCAGGCGCGACGACGTCGAGCCGCACGCGAGCGAAGTCCAGCATTTCATCAAGGGTGTCGGGCGCCGCGATGGTGGCGTAGTAGTTGCCGTCGGGGTTGTGCAGGGTGAGCGATTTGCCGTCGTAATAAAAGACCTGATCGACCAGGTCACCGGTGCGTTCTGCACGCAATTTGTTGGGGCGTTCAACCGACGAGCGGGCGGTGTGGTCAAACTGGATCTTTTGTCCAGAGTCGAGCACCACCTCGATGCTGCTTTCGGTGTCCACGCTGAACCGCTGCTGGCGCGCGAGAAACTCGGTCGACGCTTTCAGCAACTGCTGCGCCTGCGGGGCGACGCCGGTGGGCTGCGACAGCGCCGGTTGGGGCTGCGCCGCCACCAAGACCAGCGCTAGGGCGGCTGCGCCCTTCATGCTGTTGCCCACCACTTGTTTCATTGAGAAAAGTGCCATCACTCCTCCTACGCGAAAAAATTGACGATCAGCACGGCCATGACAGCCGCACCACTTGACATGAATATAGTGATCCTGATGTCCGCTAGTGATTGGACTTTGGTCTCACTGCAGGCGGAGCGGCCGCCCTTATTTCGGGAACAACAAAGTCACCGCCATTCTGAATCCCCAGCCTTCGGGACCCGCACCGGCGGGGCTGTCTGCCCAGTAGCGCAGGCCGCCCTGGAGGGTGAGCGGCTGATTGCCCGCCTTGAGCATCTGGGAGACGGTGAAGTTGACAGGAACCGACCATTCCTTCGATTTCCAGTCATAGGTGGACTCCGTGTTCAAGGTGAAACTGGTAAGCGTCTTGGTGATGTAGGACACGAAGGGCTGAAGGAAGGTGGCACTGATATCGCGGCGGTTGTCGTCACCACCCACCGACCAAATGTGGTTGGCCAGCGCGCCATAGGTCCAACCGTTCTCCTGCTTGAGCACGACGGCGGTGGGGCCGATACCCCATTGGTCGGCGCTCAGGCGGTCTTCGGTGCCGGTGGGCAACAGCAGCACTGGCCCGGCACCCCAGATCCAGCCCCCTTCGGTCGGCTTCTTGGGCGAGAAGAACAGGCTTTGCGTGATGTCGCCAACCCCGGAATCCGTGCCGGCGCCGGGCACAACATCCTGCTGGTTGACCAGCGGAATGACAGTGCGCGAGATCAGGTTCCACTCCGCGCTAATCGAGAATGGGATCACCGGCTGGATGTTCAGTTGCCACTTTTTGCCCTGCTCGGCCGGGCCGATGCCCTCGTCGTAGTTGAGCTGCATGGGCAGG
Source organism: Burkholderiaceae bacterium (assembly GCA_030654805.1). Taxonomy (GTDB): domain Bacteria; phylum Pseudomonadota; class Gammaproteobacteria; order Burkholderiales; family Burkholderiaceae_C; genus PBB1. Next base: position 7,819 of record JAURWR010000086.1, on the reverse strand, counting down.
CTGATGAGGGCGGCGATCGGGTTCAGTGCCTGCTTGGCAAGCTCGGCATCGCTTGCCGTGGCCGGCAGGACCGCAAGACCCGCCGACAAGGCCGCCAGGCGAAGGGCAAACATAGGTATTCCATGCATGATCAGCTCCTGTACTGATTGAATAACGTGATCAGTTTTTCAGCTTGGTGAATTTGGTCCCCTTGCCTGACCAGCCGCCCATCAGGCCTTCCTTGCCGAAGACAAAGGCCACGACTGAGGATTTCGACTTCAGTGTGTCTACCGACATGGTAGGGGTGGAGGCATCCACCACGGTGATGCCGGCGTCCACGCCTGCGCCCCAGCCGCTGCTGGCGCGGAAGCTGTCCAGTGCCTCCTGGGTCAGGAAGATAAAGATGAAGTTGGCTTTCTGATAACCAGCCTGGAAGCCTGCCGATCCGACCTCCATCTTGTAGTAGTCAACGGTCTTGCCGCCGACCAGCAGCGCACCGTCGCCCCATTGCGCGGCGACGACCAAGCCGACTTTGGTGACGTCGGGCATGACGAGCACGCCCTTGGCAACGGCCAGATAGTCATTGGCGCCCTTCACCTCTTTCTTGAAGCTCTGCAAGGCGGCAGCAACGCTCGCGTCGATCTCTCCGGTGCCCTTGGCCTGTGCCACCCCCACGGGCAGCAGGAAGAACGACAGCATGAGCGCGGCGAAAAAAGCGCGAAACGGGTTGAGGGTATGTTTGATCATGATTCGAAGCTCCTGATGAATGTGAAACGTATCTCCCAGGCAGGACGCCGCGGGCTAAAATTCCGCTTGCACCGGTTGAGAATAGGCACACAGCGCCAGCCGCGATATTGACCTTTGGTCCCATATCCGATGACACGCCATGCTGCTGGGGTTATTCGTTAAACTGATCGGGCTTCAGACCGAAGCGCGCCGCATCCACACAATGAGCACCATTCTCATCCCCAGTCTGTACGCCATGAGCGGCGTCTGCGCCTTCGCGGCGCTGTGCGGGGTGGTCATGGCCTACATTCTGGTCCGGGCAGGTGCCTACCAGGCGCCCACGGTCGAGGCTCTGGTGGCGCTGCGCAAGTGGGAGGCTACCGGGGTCTGCCTCATTTACATCCTTTTCCCTTGGTTTATCGCCGGGTTTACAGGCGTGCGGCCGCGCCGGTTTTTGATTGCGCTGAGCGTTGTCTGGGGTCTGATTCTGGCCACCAATCTGACTCTTCCCTACGGTGCCCAGTTTGCCGAGTTGCCGACGCTCACCTATTTCGACCTGCCCTGGGGCGAGCGCGTCGTCGATCTGCGCGTCTTCCATCCCAGCCTCGCGCACAAGATCGCCCTGCTGGCCATTGTTGCCGTGATGGCGTTCGGCGTCTATGCGGGCTTCGACCAATACCGGCGCGGACTCAAGATGAGAACGCTTGTACTGGCGTGGGCGCTGGGCATTTTTTTCACCTTCATTTTGTTCAACTGGGCCGCCAACTGGCGGATCATCGAATTCATCCATTTGAGCGAATTTGGATTCCTCGCCATGCTGGTGATGATGGACCTGGAGATAATGCGGGAATCGCGCAACGACAAACGGCGAATGCGTGACCTGCTGGATCAACTGCCCGTGGCCATCTGCCTGAAGGATCTGCGCGGACGCTTCCAGTTGACCAACCAAGGATTCGAAACGCTTTTCCAAGTCGAGCAAGAAAATCTTCTGGGCAAGACCGCTTTCGACACACTTCCCCAGGAACTGGCGCAGCGCTTCAGCATCGATGAAAAACAGGCGATCGAAAGCGGCAAGGGCATTGAGAGGGAGCACGTTCTGGAGTGGAACGGTGTGCCGCATATCCATGAGACCCACCAGTTTCCGCTGCTGCGGCCGGATGGCACCGTGTATGCCGTGTGCGGCGTATATGTCGACATCACCGAAAGCCGGCAGAAAGATGCAGCGCTGAACAAGTTCCGCCGACAACTCTGGCACAGCGACCGGGTGGCAAGCACAGGAGCCATCTCTGCCTCGCTCGCCCACGAAATCTGTCAGCCGCTGGCTGCCATGCTCAACAATGCCCAGGCAGGCCTGCGCTTCCTCAACCATGATCCGGTCGACCTTGCGGAAATACGCGAGATTTTCCAGGATATCGTGCGCGACGACAAACGTGCCGGAACCATCATCAACGGCTTGCGCGCCATGTTGCAGCAGCAGGAAACCCCCTTTACCGACCTTGACCTGGGCCAGTGCCTCGAAGAGGTCCTCACACTGCTGCATGGCGAGGTGATCCTGCACGGCGTGGACGTCGAGCACAGGCTGGAAGCAAATCTCACCGTGCGGGCCAACAAGACGCAGATGCAGCAAGTGATCCTCAACCTGACGATCAACGCGCTGGAGGCCATGGCGGATCAGCCCCAGGAGGGACGCAGGCTGCTGATCTGCGCCGTGCGCGAAGAGGGCAAGGCACAGGTGTCGATTCGCGACAGCGGTATCGGCATTGCGCAAGACATGCTGGAACGGGTCTTCGAAGGCTTCTACACCACCAAGCCACAGGGGCTTGGCGTGGGTCTGGACGTGTGCCGCTCCATCATGGAATCCCACCGCGGTGCCATCTGGGCCGAGGCCAACCCGGACCGTGGCGCCACGTTCCACTTCAGCCTGCCGCTTGTCGGGGGCGACGCTGCGCAGGGCAAAACGGCTAGCGCCTGAGCGTCAGGGCCGCGCCGGCCTGGGCGTCGCCTGGTGGTCTGGCATATCTTCATGCACAACCCAGGAAATCGCATCCAGCAAGGCCTGGTCGTCCACCGGTTTGCGCAGAAAAAACTTGACGCCCAGGTCGCGGGCCAGTTGGCGTGTGACGTCATCGTCACGCGCCGATATTGCGATCACCGGCACGGTAATGCCCTTGGCCCTGAGCTGCGCGCTCAACTCCAGGCCGTTCATGCGCGGCATTGTGAGATCAATGATGATGCAGGCATGAACTTGGTTGTGCGCTTGCGCCAGAAAGTCTTCCGGGCAACCGTAGGCCTGACTCTGGATGCCGGCCGACCGCATCAGACGTGACAAGCCCTTGCGAACCGAATCGTCGTCGTCGACGATGCTTACATGAAGTGTCTGGGCTTTGGGTGGCACAAGTGGCGCTCCGCGCGTATGAGGGAAGGCCTTAGTTTGGTTATCTGCTGTGCGCGGCACAATTAGACTTTGGTCTCATTCATCGCACGATCTGGTGCGACCTCTGGCGTAGCGGGGTCAATAAGACCAAAGTCTAATTCCCCCTCCCCTGCTTCTGATCTACGATGCCCCATAGTTTGCGTGTGTTGGCTGGGCCACGCGTACATCAGGAAGCGATCTATCTAAGGAAACGGAAATCATGGCAAAAACCGATCAAGCGACAGGCGGACCTTACAACATTGTGTTCATCCTGACGGACCAGGAGCGCCATTTTCGCCCGGATGAACTCCCCAAGGACTACCGCCTGCCGGCCCACGAGCGACTGGCCAAGAGCGGCGTGGTGTTTGAGAACCACCGCATCAACTCCTGCGTCTGCACCTCGTCCCGCTCGGTGATCTATACCGGCCAGCACATCCAGCAGACCGGGATGTTCGACAACGCGAACTTCCCCTGGTCGAGGAGCCTGTCCACCGACATCAAGACGCTTGGGCATTTGCTGCGGGAAGCAGGCTACTACACCGCCTACAAGGGCAAGTGGCACCTCACCAAGGAGTTCGAGACCGAGAACAAGCTGTCCGAGCCGACAGAGATGAAGATCTTCACCAAGGAGATGGAGGCCTACGGTTTCTCCGATTACATGGGCGTCGGCGACATCATCGCCCACACGCAGGGCGGTTACCTGCACGACGGCATGATCGCCGCGGCCGCAGCCAACTGGCTGCGCGGCAAGGCCGCGGATCTGGCCAAGGAGCAGAAGCCCTGGTTCCTCGCGGTGAACCTGATTAACCCGCACGACGTGATGTTCTACAACACGGACGAGCCGGGCAAGCCGGTCCAGTCCAAGGGCGCCCTGACCCACCTCGCCGGCGACCCGGACCACGAGATGTACCGCAAGCAGTGGGCGTTCGAGCTTCCGGCCAGCTTCTCCCAGGCGGTCGACGCGCCCGGACGCCCCGCCGCACACACGGATTTCCTCATCGCCGATTCCGTCATGACCGGGCATGTCCCCGTGGAGGACGCCTGGCGCTGGCGCAAGCGGCACAACTTCTACCTCAACGCGCTGCGCGACGTGGACCGCCACATCATGACGGTGCTGCAGGAGCTCGAAGACCGCGGCCTCGCCGACAACACCATCGTCATCCTGACCTCCGACCACGGCGAGCTCGACGGCGCGCACCAGATGACCGGCAAGGGCCCCAGCTCCTACCGCGAACAGAACAACGTGCCGCTGATCGTGTCGCATCCCGCGTTTGCCGGCGGCAAGCGTTGTCAGGCCGTCACCACGCACCTCGACCTCGCGCCGACCTTGGTGTCGCTCACCAACGCCAGCCCGCAGAAGAAGGCGGCGATCATGGAGACGCTGCCGGGTAAGGATTTCTCGACGGTGCTCGCCGCCCCGGAGCAGGCCGGCCACCAGGCGGTGCGCGACGGCCAGCTGTACTGCTTCAACATGTTCGCGTCGCTGGACGGCGACTTCCTGAAAAAGGCAAGCGCCCTGCTGGCTGAAGGTGGACCACCGAAACTGAAGGCATCCGGCCTGCATCCGGACATGCGCAAGCGCGGAGCCCTCCGCAGCGTGTTCGACGGCCGCTACCAGTTCACGCGCTACTTTTCGCCCAAACAGCACAACCTGCCCGCCTCGATCGAGGCCTTGTTCGAACTCAATGACGTCGAGCTGTTTGACCTGCAGAGCGACCCGCACGAGCTCAACAACCTCGCGCTGGATCGGGAGAAGAACGCCGACCTCCTCATGACCATGAATGCCAAGCTGAACAAGCTGATCGACGAGGAAGTAGGCGAGGACGTGGGGCAGATGCTGCCCGGCGGCGTGGATGGTGGCTGGGTGGCGACCCCCGCCGTCCATGACTTGTGACCGCCGGGCAAGCAGGCGCGTCATCCGAACCGCACCCTATTTACGAAACTTAAGGAGCGAAAAAATGAAAAATGTACTAAGACTGACGGCCCTGGTAGCTGCGCTTGGCACAGCCCTACCGCTGCTGGCCATGCCCGTCGCCACCCCCGACACCTGGGGCGGCGATTTGGCGTCGCGCCCCCGGCTCACCGGCGACTGGGGCGGCGCCAGGGACACCATGGCCAAGAAAGGCGTGGTGCTCGACTTCGACCTCTACGTGATGCCGCAGAAGATCACGAGTGGGGGGAAGAATGAAAACAGCGAGACCTGGGGCAACGCGATTACCACGCTCAACGTGGATACCCAAAAGGCAGGCCTCTGGCCGGGTGGCTTCTTCAAGGTCCAGACCGTCACCAGCTTCGGCGACAACGTCATGCGGGACACCGGCGCCATGGTGCCCGCCAACCTCTCCTGGATGCTGCCAAGCCCCGTCGACACCGATACCGGCCTGCAGGAGTTGACTTACACGCAATTTCTCAGCCAGCATGCCGGGGTGTTCTTCGGCAAGATCAACTCCCTCGCGCCGACCAACCTGCTGCACGGCGACTACACCACCGGCTTTTTGAACACTTCGGTCAACATGCCGCTGGCGCTGGCCATGGTGCCACTGTCAGCCTACGGCGCAGGTGCCCTGTATCTGCCTTCGCACGACGTCACGCTGGCTGCCATGGTGCTGGACGCGAACGGCACCATCGAGAACAATGACCTGGGCGACGCCTTTGACGATGGCGTGATGGCGCTGGTCAGCGGCGACCTCAAGGTCAAGCCGGGTGGGCTCCCCGGCCACCAGAACCTGACGCTGGCCTGGAGCAACAAAGACCGCACGTCGCTGATCCAGGATCCGGTGAACATTGCGAACACGCTCCTGACTGCGCGGGTTCCCCTGCTCGGGCACATCCGCGAACTTATCGAAACCGCCGGCCACACCCCTATTGTGGGCGCCCCCCAGCCCTTGAACAAGGAGAGTGAAACCTGGGCTGCCGTCTACAGTTTTGAGCAGTTTCTCTGGCAGCCTGCCGGTGATCCCAAGCGCGGCATCGGGATGTTTTTCAGTGCCGGCGTGAGCGACGGCAAGGCAAATCCGATCAAGAACAGCTTCCAACTGGGACTGGTTGGCAAGGGCGTGGTGCCGGGCCGGCCGCACGACGATTTCGGGATCGGCTGGGCACGCGCGAAATTCAGTGACGACTTCGTTCCCTTCCTGCGTGAAAACTTGAATCTTGGCCTCGATCACGAGGATGTGGTCGAACTGTATTACAAAGCTGCGATCACACCCTGGATGAGCGTCGGCCCCAGCCTGCAGGTCATCTCGCCTGCGCTGAACAAGACGTTCGACGCTGCCAGCGGCGGCTTCAAGGACCTGGACACCACCTACATCTTCGGGATGCGCCTGGGCATCCTGTTCTGAGCACTCACGCCGCGCTACGGGCACACCGGGCGCGGCGTCAAACGGCAGACGGGCAAGCGGCCGATGGGGTGCATCGACGCTGCACCGCGTCAGTCGGTTGGCCTTGAAAAACCGGTAGTAGCCGTGTAATACAGATGGACGAGCTCGGCGATGGTATCGGCCTCCATCTTTTCCATGACGCGGCCGCGATGTACTTTCACGGTTTTTTCGACGATACCCAGGTCATAGGCAATCTGCTTGTTGAGACGCCCCTTGATCACCTGCTCCAGCACCTCTCGCTCGCGATCAGACAGCAGGGCCAGTCGCGCCAGGATGCTATCGCGTTGCTGCCGGTCGGCCGCCCCGGCAGCCTGGAGCTTGAGGGCCTGCTCCAAGGCCTGGAACAGAACGTCCTCTGCCACGGGCTTGACCAGGAAATCGACGGCACCATGCTTTACAGCCTGCACGCTCATGGGGATGTCACCCTTGCCGGTGAGAAACACCACCGGCATGGCGATGCCGGCCTCGACCATGCGCGCCTGCAACTCAAGACCGGTCATGCCGGGCATGTTGACGTCAAGCAACACGCATCCCGAACCAGTGAAGGGAGCCCGCTCAAGAAAATCGCCTGCCGAGGCGAAGGCTTCGGTCGCCCAGTCCGCCGAACCCAACAGGCGCGTCATACTGTGCCGTACGGAGGCATCGTCATCCACCACGAAGATGGTCGCGCCGCTTGTGGGCGTTGGTTGAGTGTCCTGGGCTAGCTGTGCATGCATGTCATCACCTAAGAAGTCAGCGGATCAGTAGCGTCCCAACGTTGTCACGTCGGAGCGTCGTAAGTTAATGATTTACTTGCTGAATTTGGTGTTTCAGTCTGGTCTCGATTTGAGCGTCGAAAGTCAGACTTGGGGGTTTTGGGCGGAAATCTGCAAAAAAACCCACCCGCCCGTGCCTTCCGCTCATTGGTGGCGCATACGAAAGCTAGTTCGATACTTTGAGCACTTCCCGTATGCAAAGGAAACGTATATCGCTGATGTTGAAAGTCCAAGGCCATTGAAAACTCCTTTTCCAAAACTTGGTGTCGCGCTTCATACTTGATTTGCCCCCACCGACGCAACCACTGAAATGGTGAGGCCTGCCTGACCACAATTAGACTCAATGGCTGTGGTCGCGCAGTTGACAATTCGCAAGGGAAACGTTGGCGTATTCGCTAAGTTTGAACTTCACCCGCTTCAATAGATGAATCGCCCCGGGTTTCGTGGAGGCCAGTTGGTTTAAGTTAGACCGTGTTTTCGGTCTTCTCGGCGAGTTGCCGATAGTAGTTTGCCTCAGCCTCGGCCGGTGGAATATACCCAATCGGCTCCAGCAGTCGGATGTGATT
>JAURWR010000085.1 GCA_030654805.1 Burkholderiaceae bacterium | reverse complement strand
GGGCCTTGCCGTGAAGAAAGGCCCCGTTGGATACGCTGATCGAACGCTTCAGCGCGTCAGGACCGCTTGGAAATCACCTGGTCGATCAACCCATAGTCCTTGGCTTCTTCCGACGACATGAAGTAATCGCGCTCCGAATCGGCGCGGATCTTCTCAAGCGGCTGTCCGGTGCGGTCAGCCAGGATGCCGTTCAGGCTCTCGCGCAGCTTGAGGATTTCGCGGGCCTGGATCTCGATGTCCGTTGCCTGGCCCTGCGCACCGCCCGAAGGCTGATGGATCATCACCCGGGAATTCGGCAAGGCGAACCGCTTGCCCTTGGCACCGGCAGCCAGCAGGAAGGCACCCATGCTCGCGGCGATGCCCATGCAAAGCGTGGAGACGTCTGGCTTGATGAACTGCATGGTGTCGAAGATCGACATGCCGGCACTGACCGAGCCGCCCGGCGAGTTGATGTAGAACGAAATGTCCTTGTCCGGGTTTTCGCTTTCGAGGAAAAGCAGTTGCGCGACGACGACGTTGGCCGACTGATCATTGACCGGCCCGACCAGAAAAATCACCCGCTCACGCAGCAGGCGCGAGTAAATGTCGTAGGCGCGTTCGCCGCGGCCGGATTGCTCGATGACCATCGGGACCATGCCCAGGCCTTGCGTGTGAATTGCGCTCATGCGTGATGTCCTAGTTGTCGTTCTCTTGCGTAGTTCTTTGGCCCAGCCCGACTGCCAGATGAAGCCGAATTATGTCGTGACAACGTGATCGAGACGGGGGTGTGGAAATGCACAGGGGCACCGGCCTGTGCGGCACGGTGCCCCTGTGCGGACGACGGTGGCGATCAGGACGCCATCAGCTCGTCGAAAGGAACGTCCTTGTCGATCACCTTGCCACGCGACATCACGAATTCGGCCACGTTGTTCTCGACCACGACCACCTCGACATCGGCCATGCGCTGCTTGTCGCCCAGGTACCAGCTCACGACTTCGGAAGGCTTCTCGTAGCTCTGCGCCATCTCTTCGATGTAGGCCTGCAACTGCTCGGGCTTGGCCTGCAGGTTGTTGGCGCGAACCAGTTCGCTCACCACCAGACCGAGACGGACGCGGCGCTCAGCCTGCGGCTGGAAGATCTTGGTCGGGATCTGGGCCTTGTCTATGTCCTTGCCGCCGCGTTGCTTCATGTCGGCGATGGTCGATTCGACCAGCCGCTTGGCCTCGTCTTCGACCAATGACGCCGGAACGTCGAGTTCGCTGTTCTTGAGCAGCACCTCCATCACCGAGCCCTTGTTGCGGGTCATGACGCGGGCCTTCACCTCACGCTCCAGGTTGCTGCGCACGTCCTTGCGCAGGCTTTCCACGGAGCCATCGATGATGCCCAGGGTGCGTGCGAAGTAGTCGGTCAGCTCGGGCAGCTGCTGAATTTCAAGGGCATTGACCGTGACCAGGAAGTCGGCCTCCTTGCCTGCGGCTTCCTTGTTCTGGTAGTCGTCGGGGAAGCGCAACGGAAAGGTCTTCGATTCACCGACCTTCATGCCACGCACCGCCAGGTCGAACGTTTCAAGCATCTGGCCTTCACCGATCACGAACTGGAAGCCTTGCGCTGTTCCGCCTTCGAACGGCACGCCGTCGAACTTGCCCTCGAAGTCGATGGTCACGCGATCCGTCTCGACCGCCGGCTCGCCCGCAGGGCGAGGCGCAAACGTGCGGCGCTGCTTGCGCAGGATGTCGATCGTGCGATCGATGGCGGCTTCGGTGATGTCGGTGTGATAGCGCTCGACATCGACGCCGTCGAGGGTACCGATCTTGACCTCCGGGAAGACTTCGAAAACCGCATCGAACAACATCGTGCCCGATTCCGCGCCTTCCTTTTCGGTGATGCGCGGGGCACCCGCGACGCGCAGCTTGGCCTCATTGGCCGCTTCGGCGAACGCCTGTCCGATCTGGTCGTTCATCACCTCGTTCTGAACCGAGTACCCGTAGCGCTGGGCCACCACACTCATCGGCACCTTGCCTGGGCGGAAGCCGTCGGCCTTGACGGTGCGCGACAGCTTCTTGAGCCGGTTTGAAATCTCGCTCTGAATCGTCTCGGCGGACAGGGTCAGCGTGATACGCCGTTCGAGCTTTTCAAGGGTTTCGACAGTCACTGCCATGATCAAGAGACCTTATGTAGACGTTGCTGGTTGTTGTGGCTGGTGCGCGGGGCGGGACTCGAACCCGCACACCATTGCTGGCGTCAGGACCTAAACCTGGTGCGTCTACCAATTTCGCCACCCGCGCGGGGCCAATTCAAACGACAGGAGCACGCGCTTCTATCAGACGGATTCTGCGCACCGCAGAAAGCCCGTGAGTTTAACCGCGCCAGCTCCCGCTGGAAACGACTTGACTCAACGATGCATGGACAATGTGCGCCGTGAGCGTTGATCACTACGAAAATTTTCCTGTCGCTTCCTGGTTGTGCCCTCCGGCTCTGCGCGCCTCGGTCGGGGCCATTTACTGGTTCGCGCGCACGGCGGACGACCTGGCCGACGAAGGCGACGCCCCCGCCTCACAACGTCTCGCCGATCTGGCCGCCTACCGGTCGGACCTGACCTCAGCTGCGGCTGGCCACGCGCCCGCCCCCCGCTGGGCCAAAGTCTTCGTGCCGCTGGCGCAGGCCATCGGCGAACACGACTTGCCGTTGTCGCTTCTGGGCGATCTGCTGAGCGCGTTCGAGCAGGACGTCGTGAAAACCCGCTACGCCGACCGCACCGAACTGTTGGACTACTGCAGCCGCTCGGCCAACCCGGTGGGCCGACTGCTGCTGCACCTGTACGGCGTGCGTGACAGTGCGTCGCTGGCGCAATCCGATGCGATCTGCAGCGCACTGCAGCTGATCAATTTCTGGCAGGACCTGAGCATCGACACGCCGCGAGATCGCCTCTACCTGCCCCTGAGCGATGCGGCAGCGCATGGTGTGCCGGTGCAGATGTTGCTCGGCCAGCGAGACAGCCCCGCAGTGCGTCGATTGATCGCAGCGGTCACGCACTGGGCTCGATCCCTCATGCAGCAAGGCGCGCCCCTCGTGCATGCGGTGCCCGGACGTGCCGGATGGGAGCTGCGACTGGTTGTCCAGGGCGGGCTGCGCATCCTCGACAAGATAGAAGCCATGGACCACGCCACGCTGCTGCGTCGGCCGCAGATCGGCAAGGGGGACGCACCCCTGCTGCTGTGGCGCGCGATGCGCATGTGCCGGCCCATCGGCGCACTCACCCGCGAGACCGCATGACACCAGAACAGTATGTGCAGGACAAGGCCGCCAGGAGCGGATCGAGCTTCTACTACGCCTTCCTTTTCCTGCCCCCGGCGCGCCGTGCGGCGATCACCGCGTTCTACGCGTTCTGTCGGGAAGTCGACGATGTGGTCGATGAAACGACAGATACCGGCGTGGCTGCTTCCAAGCTCGCCTGGTGGCGCAGCGAGGTGGCGAGTGCCTATGCCGGGCAGCCCAGCCATCCGGTGATGAAGGCACTGATGCCCCACAGCGTCGCCTTCTGCATCGAGGCCCGGCATCTGTTAGCGGTCATCGACGGCTGCCAGATCGATCTGGAACAGACCCGCTTCCTCGATTTTCCGGGCCTGACCCGCTACTGCCATCTGGTGGCTGGCGTGGTCGGCGAGGTGGCGGCCAACATCTTCGGTCGCACCAGCGATGCAACCGTCCAGTACGCGCACCGGCTGGGCCTGGCGATGCAACTCACCAACATCATCCGCGATGTGGGTGACGATGCCCGTCGCGGCCGCATCTATCTGCCCGTCTCCGAGCTTCAGCGATTCGACGTGAAAGCCAGCGAACTGTTGCTGCGGACCGCACCGCACGGTTACAGCGACCGCTTCACGGCGTTGATGCGCTTTCAGGCCGCGCGCGCGCACCAGACCTACGACGAAGCGATGGCGCTGCTGCCCGAGGTCGACCGGCAGGCGCAGAAGCCGGGGCTGATGATGGCCAACATCTACCGCTCACTGCTGCGGGAAATCGAAACCAGCAAATTTAAGGTGTTACACCAACGCACCTCGCTGACGCCGCTGCGCAAGCTGTGGATCGCCATGCGAACGCACTGGCAGGGCCGCTGATTGAACCGCCCATCGCGTCTCGGCCTCGCCATCATCGGCGGCGGCTGGGCCGGTCTGGCAGCTGCCATCGAAGCGACGCGGCGGGGTCACCAGGTAACCTTGTTCGAGATGGCGCCGACGCTCGGCGGCCGCGCCCGCAGCGTAGACATCGACGAACCGGTCCTGGACAACGGCCAGCACATCCTGATCGGCGCCTACCGAGAAACGCTGCGGCTGATGAGAACGATCGATGTCGATCCCGACGCCTCGCTGCTGCGCGGCCCGCTGACGCTCGTGGATGCCGAGGGCGTTGGCCTGCGCTTGCCGGAGGGCCCGGCGCTGCTGGCCTTCGGACGCGGCGTGCTGTCGCACAAAGGATGGACGGTGCGTGACCGCGTGGCCCTTCTGACACGGGCGGTGCACTGGGCCAGGATCGGCTTCACCTGCCGACCCGATCTGACGGTCTCTGCGCTGTGCATCGATCTCCCCTCCGCGGTTCAGCGCGACCTGATCGAGCCCCTGTGCGTCGCCGCACTCAACACGCCCGCATCGCAGGCGAGCGCCCGCGTGTTCCTGCGGGTGCTGCGGGACGCCATGTTCTCGGGTCGGGGTTCGGCCGACCTGCTGTTGCCGCGGCTGCCCCTGGGCGATCTGTTTCCAGCGCCGGCCGCACGGTGGCTGCAAAAACAGGGGGCACGGGTCTGCACGTCGCGGAGGGTCATCAACGTCAACCCCGATAGCGAGGGCTGGAGCGTCGATGGGGAGCGATTCGACGGAGTCGTGCTGGCCTGCACCGCCAGCGAGGCGGCCCGGCTGGTTCAGTCGCACGCTCCACAGTGGGCAGAGCAAGCCGCCAGCTTTCGCTACGAACCGATCGTCACGGTTTACGCGGTGTCGCCGGGGACTCGGCTGCCACAGCCGATGACCCTGCTGCGCTCCGGACTCACCGACGGGCCGGCACAGTTTGTCTTCGATCACGGCTGGCTGAGCGGGCGGCACGGCCTGCTGAGCTTCGTGATCAGCGCCGCGCAGCCCTGGATCGACTCGGGAGCGGAAGCTGCGGCGAACGCCACATTCGCTCAGGCACGCTCGCAGTTGAGCACCCAACTGAAGGCGCCATTGCAGGCGCTGCGTGTATTCAACGAGAAGCGGGCCACGTTCCGCTGCACACCAGACCTGCAACGACCACCTCCGCTGATCGCCCCGGGCCTGTTCGCGGCGGGCGACTACATCGAGGGTCCCTACCCGTCCACCCTCGAAGGCGCGGTGCAGTCGGGCGTGAGTGCAGCGAGCAACTGGCGCATCTGAATGCGCGGTCAAAACGGCCCGGGCAGCAGCTTGAAGCCGGCGATCAACACGCCGATGACGCTGTTGACCACGACGCTGAGCACGCTCGGCACGTAGAAGAAAGCCGACAGTGCCTGGGCGCTGAACCCGTGTTCAACGAGCATGCCGAGCGCAAACGAGAGGATGCCGATCGCAATCCAGCGGCGCAGGTAGGTCATCAACCAAGGGACTCGGTCGAGGTTGTGGCGCCAGGCGGCCGAGCGCTCGAACACGTTGCCGCTATTCACATCGCGGAACAGCCACCCGAAGAACAGGTAGCGGTAGAGCAGCACGCGAAAAGAGAGGGGGTCGTCGGTGGCCATGGGTCGAATCTGCCTGCCAAACGCGAGTCGATCAAGATGCATCGGATGATGCGCGAAATGCCTTGTCCTTGATATCGGCGCGGCACCCGATCGACTTGACCCCTCTGCCCTGCCCTCCCGTTCAGACCCGTGCCAACAGGGTCCTGACCGCCGCTTCGAAGGCAGCCGGCGCCTCCAGCGCAGTCAGGTGCGCCGCACCGTCGATGACCGCGAGCTGCGCCCCCGGAACGGCATCGACGATGCCCTGCAGCATCCCGACCGGCGTGGCCAGGTCTGCGTTGCCGGCAATCACCAACGTCGGCACACCGATCTCCGTCAACCGCGCCTTCGTGTCGTGATTCATCACCGCATGGCAGGCAGCGAGGTAGCCAGCCTGAGACGTGCTGACGACACGACGACGCCAGCGCGCCACCGTCGGCTTCTCGGATTCACGGAACGCATCGCTGAACCAGCGCTGCATCGTGCCGTCCGCGATGGCTTCGAGTCCATGGGATGCAACCGTGTCCATCCGCTGCTGCCACTGCGCGCGTCCGTCGGCGCAATAGCCGGCGCAGGCGTTGGCGATGACCAGCGCCGCGATGCGATGCGGGTGCCGCAGCGCCAGTTCCTGCCCGACCATGCCGCCGAGCGACAGACCGATCCAGACCACCGGGCCGCTGGCGTAGCGGTTGTCGATCTCGGCGAGCAGGCGTTCGGCGCCGTCGGCCAGTTCCGCCATCGTGATTGCACCCGCAGGCGCGTCCGAATCACCGTGGCCCCGGTGGTCGAAGCAGATCACCCGGCAGGTGGCGGCCAGCGCGTTCGCCAGTTCATCCCACATGCTCACATCGGCGCCGAGCGCGTGGCTCAGAACCACGGTGTGCTCGGGCGCGCGGTGGCTGCGAGGCTCGCGAACCGTGTAGTGCAAGGCAGGCGTGCCCGCACTGCGATACGAGCGGCCCGTGCCCGGGTTCTCTACTTCGGTAGCGGGCTGCGGCGGCAGGTCGTGTCCGAGTTCACGCAGCAGCCGGGCCGCGATCGACATGCCGGTGTTGGCAGCCGGCACGCCCGCGTAGATCGCGGTCTGCATCAACACCTCCTTGACTTCGTCGGGGCTGAGTCGCGTGTCGGCATGACCCGATCCCTCGACCCCGGGGATGCCGCCGCCAGTGAGTGCGGCGCGCAGGTGCAGTTCGTATTCCTCCCAGCGGCCAAGCGAGGCGGTGATCGTCATCACGATGATTCGGCGGGTCTTCGCGTCGAGGCCGGGACGGCCCCAGACCTCATGCCACGCGTAACGGGTGATGAAGTTCTGGAAGTCGGCGTTGAAGGCGTTGGCATTCGCCACCGACTTGTCTACCCAGGCATCTCCGAGGATGCGTCGGCGGTTGCGCACGCCGCGTTCGAGGTCGTGGTCGTAGGGATCCATCAGAAAAGTCTCTGTCGCTATCGGGGTCATGATCATGGCCGAAAACCGAGGAGCGACAAGACCGACATGGGCCGCCAATGGAAACGGGCCAGCACAAAGGCTGGCCCGTTTCGGTTCTGCGACGCTGCGACCGCAGCGGTGCGGCAAGACTATTGCAGGGTCACCTCGACCCGGCGGGCCGCAGCAGGGTCGCCATCGGCGCTGGATTGCTCTGGTTTCTTCAGCTCGATCTTGTCCTCAGCGACACCTGCGGCTGTCAGTGCATCTCGCACGGCAAAGGCGCGCTGCTTGGCCAGTTCCGCGTTCTTGTCCGCATCGCCGCTGGCATCGGTAAAGCCGCTGACCACGGCCTTCTTGCCATCAGCAACGCCCTTGATCACATCGGCCAGCGCCGCTGCTGCGCCAGTGGCCAGTTCGGCCTTGCCGGTGGCGAAGAAGAACTTCACCACCCCACCTTCGACCTTGAACGATGCACCATCGACAGCGGCCACAACCGGCGCTTCCACCACGACTGGCGCCGCGACGACTGGAGCTTCATGCGCCTTGGCCGCATCCTGGGTGCCCACACCCGGCATCGGAAGCAAGGGCACGATCAGGAGAGCGACGATGTTGATGATCTTGATCAGCGGGTTGACAGCCGGGCCAGCGGTGTCTTTGTACGGATCACCCACGGTGTCGCCGGTAACGGCGGCTTTGTGGGTGTCGCTTCCCTTGCCACCGAAGTGACCGTCTTCGATGTACTTCTTGGCGTTGTCCCAGGCACCACCGCCAGTGCACATCGAAATCGCCACGAACAGTCCGGTCACGATGGTCCCCATCAGCAGGCCACCGAGAGCCGCCGCACCCAGCGTGAGGCCGACCACGATCGGCACCACCACCGGCAACAGCGACGGAACGACCATTTCCTTGATGGCCGCAGTGGTCAGCATGTCGACCGCCGCGCTGTAGTCGGGCTTGCGTTTGCCCGCCATGATGGCGCCGTCTTCGAACTGACGCCGCACCTCGACCACCACCGAGCCCGCCGCGCGGCCCACCGCCTCCATCGCCATCGCGCCGAAGAGGTAGGGAATCAGGCCGCCGATGAACAAGCCGACGATCACCCGGGGGTCGCTGAGGTCGAAGCTCACGCTCATGCCACGGCCGGCGAGCGTGTGGGTGTAATCGGCAAACAGAACCAGCGCAGCCAAGCCTGCCGAGCCGATGGCGTAGCCCTTGGTGACCGCTTTGGTGGTGTTGCCTACGGCATCCAGCGGATCGGTCACATCACGCACGCTCTTGGGCAGTTCGGCCATTTCGGCAATACCGCCCGCGTTGTCGGTGATCGGGCCGTAGGCGTCCAGTGCCACCACGATGCCCGCCATGCTGAGCATGGCGGTGGCTGCGATGGCGATGCCGTACAGGCCCCCCAGCCAGTATGAAGCCAGGATCGCGAAGCAGACCATGATGACCGGCCAGGCGGTCGAGCGCATCGAGACACCGAGTCCCGCAATGATGTTGGTGCCGTGGCCGGTGGTGGAGGCCTGCGCGATGTGCTTGACCGGCGGGTACTGCGTACCGGTGTAGTACTCGGTGATCCAGACCAGCGCGGCGGTCAGCACCAGGCCGACTGCGCAAGTACCCCACAGGCGCATCTGGGTTCCCGCACCCAACGCATCATCGGGCATCACCGCCGTGGTAACGAAGTAGAAGGCAATCAGCGACAGCCCACCCGCCACGGCCAGCCCCTTGTAGAGCGCCGGCATCACGTTTTTCATGCCCGGCGAGGCCTTGACGAAGGCGCAGCCGATGATCGATGCAATGATCGACACGCCACCCAGCAGCAGCGGGTAGATCACCGCGCTCATTTGCGCCGGTCCAGCAACAACCAACGCACCCAGAGCCATGGTGGCGATGAGCGTGACGGCGTAAGTCTCAAACAGATCGGCGGCCATGCCGGCACAGTCACCGACGTTGTCACCGACGTTGTCGGCGATCACCGCCGGGTTGCGTGGATCGTCCTCGGGAATGCCGGCCTCGACCTTGCCCACCAGATCGGCACCCACATCGGCGCCCTTGGTGAAAATGCCGCCGCCCAGTCGCGCGAAGATCGAGATCAGAGACGAGCCAAAGGCAAACCCGAGCAGCGGCTTGAGCGCACTCGACAACGTCTGGTCGGGCTGGAGGTTGCCGTTGCCCGTGACGTAGAGGAAGAACAGGCCGACACCCAGCAAGCCCAATCCCACCACCAACATGCCGGTGATGGCTCCTCCCTTGAAGGCGACGTCAAGCGCCGGGCCAATGCCGCGCGTGGCGGCCTGGGCGGTGCGCACATTGGCCTTGACCGAGACGTTCATTCCGATGAAGCCGCAAGCGCCCGACAACACGGCACCGAGCACGAAGCCCGCCGCTGACGTTGCGTCCAAGAACAATCCGATCAATATCGCCAGCACGACGCCGACGATCGCAATCGTGCGGTACTGGCGTGCCAGGTATGCAGCCGCGCCCTGCTGGATCGCCTCCGCAATTTCCTGCATGCGGGCATTGCCCGCGTCCTGGCGCAATATCCAGTTGCGTTGAACAAAACCATAAACGACAGCCGCGAGGCCGCACCCTAGCGCTGCATAAAGCGCCATGTTGGTCGAAATCAAAGTCACGGTATTCCCTTCAACGGTACAAACCCTGTGATGAAAAGGCCACCCTGCGTTGCTGCAGCCCGCAGGCGACACCGGCAACCAGCTTGGTGGTCCTTTTTTGACTTTACGGGTTAGACCCTTGCAGGAGCACGGTGTTTTCCTGCGGGTGCATATCTCAGGGTTTGGCGAGGCGGGGGGATCGGCACTGGCGATTTGTAGAATGGGGAACCCAAATATTGATGAGATCCCCCCATGAGTCTGCACAACGTGACACCGGGCGCCAAGGCGCCTGAAGAATTCAATGTGATCATCGAGATCCCGATGAACGCCGACCCGATCAAGTACGAGGTGGATCACGAATCCGGCGCCCTGTTCGTCGACCGTTTCATGAGCACGGCGATGCACTACCCATGCAACTACGGCTACATCCCCAACACGCTGTCTGACGACGGCGATCCAGTGGATGTGCTCGTGATCACGCCCGTGCCGCTCATCCCGGGGGTGGTCGTCACCTGCAGGGCCATTGGCATGATGAAGATGGAGGACGAGGCCGGCGGTGACAACAAGTTGCTGGCGGTGCCCATCGACAAGGTGCTGTCGATCTACAGCCAATGGAAGAAGCCCGAAGACCTGAACCCGTTGCGCATCAAGACCATCCAGCACTTCTTCGAGCACTACAAGGATCTGGAACCCGGCAAGTGGGTCAAGGTGCAGGGATGGGTCGGTCCGGAGGCAGCCCACGAGGAGATTTCTTCTGGTATGGCGGCCTACCAGAAGAAGGAGAAGGCGCAGAGCGCCTGAACCGAGCCAGTGCGCGCCGACAGGCGTGTGCTTGTCGCCTGGATTCACGGGGAGCTTCGGCTCCCCGTTTTGTTGTGGTGCATCCAGCAAGGTCAAGTCCGGGCGATGCCGGCCCGAACGGCCTCGCTGCGGCGCGCTTGTGCGCCAGTGACAGGGAACCGTCGGCACGATTCCGGGTTCTACACTGCCCGCCTACCCCGGCTTGCAGAGCATCCCCGTGAATTCATTACTGCGCGCACTTCCCCTCGTCCTCTCGTTGTGGGTAGCCGTACCGTCTGTCGCCGCACCGCCGGCAACGGCGCAAAGCCTGCCGGCCGGCCTGAGTCGAGCGCAGTCCGTGGAGGGCATCGACGAATACCGGCTCGCCAACGGTCTGCAGATCCTGCTGATCGCCGACGACTCGAAGCCGACAACCACCGTCAACCTGACGTACCACGTCGGATCGCGACACGAGAACTACGGCGAGACTGGCATGGCGCACCTGCTGGAACACCTGCTGTTCAAGGGCACGCCGAAGCATCCGAAGGTCTGGCCCGAATTCACGAAGCGCGGCCTGGCCGCCAACGGCAGCACCTGGTTCGACCGCACCAACTACACCGCCAGCTTCTCGGCCAACGACGACAACCTGCGCTGGTACCTGGGCTGGCAGGCCGATGCGATGGTCCACAGCTTCATCGCGCGCAAGGACCTCGACACCGAAATGACCGTGGTGCGCAACGAGATGGAGTCGGGCGAAAACAACCCCGACCGCATCCTGTTCTCGAAGACGCTGGCGACGATGTACCAGTGGCACAACTACGGCAAGGACACGATCGGCGCCCGCTCGGACGTCGAGAACGTCGACATCCCGCGCCTGCAGGCCTTCTACCGGCGGTACTACCAGCCCGACAACGCGACGCTGATCGTGGCGGGCAAGTTCCGGCCGGCCCAGGTGCTGCCGTGGATCGCGCAGTCGTTTGGCAGCATCAAGAAGCCGACGCGGGTGCTGCCGACGCTGTACACGCTCGACCCGGTCCAGGACGGCGAGCGCAGCATCACGCTGCGGCGCAGCGGCGGGGTGCCGGTGCTGTATGCCGCGTACCACATCCCGCCGGGTGCGCATCCGGACTACGCCGCAGTCGAACTGCTGGGCGTGTTGATGGGCGAGGCCCCGGCCGGCCGGCTGCACAAGCGGCTGACCGAGAAGGGGCTGGCGTCGACGACCTATGCCTTCTCGCAAGGTCTGGCCGAGCCGGGCTTCGCGCTGTTCGGTGCGCAGCTCGGGCCCAATCAGGAGGTCGACGCCGCACGCAACGAACTGCTCGCGACACTGGAATCAGTGGCCCGCGAGCCGATCACCGCCGAGGAACTCGCGCGCGCCCGCACCAAGTGGCTCAAGAGCTGGGACCAGGCGTTCACCGATCCCGAGACGATCGGCATCTCGCTGAGCGAGAGCGTGGCGCAGGGCGACTGGCGACTGTTCTTTCTGACGCGCGACCGCGTGCGCAGCGTGACGCTGGCCGACGTGCAGCGCGTCGCCGAGCAGCGCCTGCTGGCCTCGAACCGCACGCTGGGCGTGTATCTGCCGACGGAACAGCCGCAGCGCGCGCCGGCCCCGGCACGGGTCGACGTCACGGCCGAAATGAAGTCGCTGAAGCCGAAAAGCGCCGAAGCAGCTGTCGAGGCCTTCGAGGCCACACCGGCCAACATCGACAAACGCACGCGTCGGTTCGACGTCGGCGGAATGCGTGTCGCGCTGCTGCCCAAGGGGTCGCGCGGCGGTTCGGTGCAGGCCACACTGAACCTGCATTTCGGCGACGAGAAAACGCTGTTCGGCCAGGGCGAGGTGGCCGAGGCGGTGGTGGCGCTGCTCGACAAGGGCAGCGCGACGATGACGCGTCAGCAGGTGCAGGACCGGCTCGACGCGCTGCACACCGAGATGAGCATCGGCGGCGGGGCCGGCTCGGTGTCGGTGCACCTCAGCTCGCGGCGCGAATACCTCGCCGACGCCATCGCGCTGGTCGGTGACCTGCTGCGTCATCCGAGCTTTCCGCCCGAATCGCTGGTCGAGGTGAAGCGCCAGTCGCTGTCGTCGATCGAGCAGGAGCGCAAGGAACCGCAGGCCGTGGTCAGCAATGCGCTGGCGCGTCTGGGCATCCCGTATCCGCGCGGCGACGTGCGTCACACAAGAACCTTCGACGAGATCGTCGAGGACGTCAACGGCGTGACGCTGGACCAGGTTCGCGAGCACCACCGGCGCTTCTACGGCGCATCGCGCGGCGAGTTTGGTGCCGTCGGCGACATGGACGCCGCAGCCGTGCGACAGGCGCTGCAAGCGGCGTTCGGCGACTGGTCGGCCGGCGAGCCCTTCACCCGCATTCCTCAGCCGCTGGTGCCCGTGCCTGCGCAGCGCCTGCTGCTCGCCACGCCCGACAAGCAGAACGCCACGATGCGCGTCGAACTGCCGGTGCCACTGTCCGACAACGACACCGACTACGCCGCGCTGACGATGGCCAATTACCTGCTCGGTTCCGGCGGCAGTTCGCGCCTGTGGAAGCGCATCCGCGAAACCGAGGGCCTGTCTTACGACGTGCGCAGCTCGGTCGACTGGAACAACATCGAGCCGCATTCGGAATGGTCGGCCAGCGCGATCTTCGCGCCGCAGAACCGGCCCCAGGTCGAAGCGGCATTCCGCGAAGAGGTGGCACGTGCCTTGAAGGACGGCTTCACCGCCCAGGAACTGGCCGAGGGTCAGCGCGGGCTGCTGAACTTCCGCCGCCTGTCGCGCGCGCAGGACGCCACCGTGGCCGCCGGACTGGCCGGCAACCTGTACCTCGGACGCACCTTCGCGCGATCCGCCGAGGTCGATGCGCAACTGGCCGCGCTGACACTGTCGCAGGTCAACGAGGCATTGCGCCGCTACCTGAAGCCCGAGAACTTCGTCTACGGCTTCGCGGGAGATTTCAAGCAGCCTTGAACGGTCGCCGGTCGTTCAGTTCATCCACGTACTGATCGATGCCGGCGCCCTCGCGTTTCAGGAAGTCGGCCACCGCCTGCGCGAACTGCGGGTGCGCCAACCAGTGCGCCGATTGCGTCTGCACCGGCAGCAGGCCGCGCGCCATCTTGTGCTCGCCCTGCGCGCCGCCTTCGAAGCGCTGGAAACCCTGCGCGATGCACCAGGCCAGAGGCTGGTAGTAGCAGGCCTCGAAATGCAGGCAGCTCACCGACTCGGTGGCGCCCCAGTAGCGGCCGAAGGCGGCGCCGCGCTCGGTGTCGATGCCGATCAGTGAGGCCGCGATCCGGGCACCGTCGCGACGCGCGATGAACAGCAGCCAGTGCTCGGGCATCGTCTGCGCCATGCGCTGGAAGAAGTCGCGCGTGAGGTAGGGCGTCGAGCGGTGCGCCTGGTAGGTCAGCGTGTAGCAGCGGTAGAAGAAATCCCAGTCGGCCTCGGCGATCTCGCGACCGCGCAGCGCCTCGAAGCTGACCCCGGCGTCGGCGACGCGCCGCCGCTCCTGCTGGATCTTCTTGCGCTTCTCGCGCTGCAGGCCGGCGAGGAAACCCGCGAAGTCGGCATACGGCGCGGGCTCGCGGTTGGTCCAGTGGAACTGCACCGTGCTGCGCATCATCCAGCCGGCCTCGCGCGCCGCGGTGCTGTCGGCCTCGTCGAGGAACAGCAGGTGGGCCGACGACAGGCCGGCCTGCGTCGCCAGCTGCTGCATGCCGTCGAGCAAAGCCACGCGAGACGCCGTGTCGCGCGCCAGCAGGCGCGGACCCGGCACCGGCGTGAACGGCACCGCGTCGAGCAGCTTCGGGTAGTACGGCAGGCCATGGCGGCGGTAGGCATCGGCCCAGGCCCAGTCGAACACGTATTCGCCGTAGGAATGGTCCTTGATGTACAGCGGGCAGGCCGCCACCAGCGTGTCGCCCTCGTGCACCGACAGGAATTGCGGCTGCCAGCCGGTGTCGGCGTTGGCACTGCCGGATTCGTGCAGCGCGAGCAGGTACTCGTGCCGCATGAACGGCGTGGCACCAGGCTGCTCCGCCAGCAGCGCATTCCAGTCGGCGGCGGCAATGCCCGCAGGGTGGTCGTGGACCCGAATGACAGTATTCTTCAACGGTGTCTCGCCTCGTGGTTCCACCTTGAACATGCCCTCCTCCACACCGATCCGAGTCGCGCTGGCGCAGATCAACGCGACCGTGGGAGACCTGAGCGGCAACGCCGCAAAGATCGTCGAGTTTGCACGCCGTGCGCATTCTCAGGGCGCGCACGTGGTGTTGACCCCGGAGCTGAGCCTGTGTGGGTATCCGCCCGAAGATCTACTGCTGCGGCCGGCCTTCATTCAGGCGTGTCGCGACGCGCTGGCCGATTGCGCGAAAGCGCTCGCCGACCTGCCGGGCTTGCACGTGGTGGTCGGTCACCCGCATCAGTTTGCCGATCAGACCGACGTGCGAACCAAGTCGCATGCAGTGCCCCGACGCCACAACGCAGCGTCGGTTCTGACCGAAGGCCGGGTGATCGCGACCTATTGCAAGCGCGAGCTGCCGAACTACCAGGTGTTCGACGAGCGACGCTATTTCGCCTCGGGCCGCGATGCCGGGCTCGGGCCGGTCGTGTTCGAGGTCGGCGGCCTGCGCTTCGGCCTGTTGATCTGCGAAGACGCGTGGTTCGACGAGCCGGCGCGCTGCGCGAAAGCCGCCGGAGCGCAGGTGCTGTGCGTGCTGAACGCCTCGCCGTACCACCTGGGCAAGGTCGGCGAACGCGAACTGCGCATGGGCGATCGCGCACGAGAAGTCGGCCTGCCATTGCTCTATGCCCACCTGACCGGCGGGCAGGACGAGGTGGTGTTCGATGGCGCATCGTTCGCCGTCGATGCGACGGGCCAAGTCGTGGCGCGCGCGCCGATGTTCGAGGAATCGCTGCTGATGCTCGAGGTGTCAGCCGATGCGGTGGTCGGTGAGATCGTCGACGTGCCGTGCATCGAAGCGCAGGCCTGGGCCGCGCTCGTGACCGGCGTGCGCGACTACATCGGCAAGAACAATTTCCCCGGTGCGCTGATCGGACTGAGCGGCGGCGTCGACTCGGCGCTGGTGCTGGCGATCGCGGTCGACGCCCTGGGGGCAGACCGGGTGCGCGTGGTGATGATGCCGTCGCCGTACACCGCCGATATCTCGTGGATCGATGCGCGCGACATGGCGCAGCGGCTGGGCGTGCGCTACGACGAGATTTCGATCGCACCAATGTTCACGTCCTTCAAACAGAGCCTGGCAGCCGAGTTCGCCGGCCGGCCCGAAGACACGACCGAAGAGAACATCCAGGCACGCATCCGTGGCACCTTGCTGATGGCGTTGTCGAACAAGTTCGGCTCCATCGTGTTGACCACCGGCAACAAGAGCGAGATGGCCACCGGCTATTGCACGCTGTACGGTGACATGGCCGGCGGCTTCGCGGTGATCAAGGACGTGGCGAAGACGCTCGTGTATCGCTTGTGCGCCTGGAAAAACGCCCAGAGCAACGACGGCCGGGGCGAAGTGATCCCGAGCCGCATCCTGACCCGCCCGCCGTCGGCCGAGTTGCGCCCCGACCAGAAGGACCAGGACAGCCTGCCCGAATACGCGGTGCTCGACGAGGTCGTCGAGCGCTACATGGAAAACGACCAGAGCATCGACGACATCGTCGCTGCCGGCTTCGATCGCGCCGATGTCGAGCGGGTCACGCGCCTGATCAAGATCAACGAATACAAGCGGCGCCAGGCGCCGGTGGGCATCCGCATCACGCACCGCGCCTTCGGGCGCGACTGGCGCTATCCGATCACCTCGAAATTCCGCGCTTAAACTCGAACCAGATCAACGCCAGCAGGAAATCTTCATGAAGCAGATCACCGCCATTCTCAAACCGTTCAAGCTCGAAGAAGTCCGCGAGGCGCTGGCCGAGGTCGGTGTCACGGGCCTCACCGTCACCGAAGTCAAGGGGTTCGGGCGCCAGAAGGGGCACACCGAGCTGTATCGCGGCGCTGAGTACGTCGTCGACTTCCTGCCCAAGGTGAAGGTCGAAGTGATGATCAAGGACGTCGATCTCGATCGCTGCATCGAGGCCATCGTCAAGGCTGCCAAGACCGGCAAGATCGGCGACGGCAAGATCTTCGTCACGTCGATCGAGCAGGTGGTGCGCATTCGCACCGGCGAGACGGGTGAGGCGGCCATCTGAAGCCGCTGTCGCTGCGATCTCCTGCCCGCTGAACGCGGGCTTTTTTACGCCCGCTCAGGCCAGGAAGCGGTGCCACAACGCCGCGATCCAGACGCCGGAACACAGCATCAGCGACATGAAGACCGCCGCGCTGGCCAGGTCCTTGGCGCGCTTGGACAGGTCGTGCAGTTCGAAGGACACGCGATCGATCGCCGCCTCGATGCCCGAATTCAGCAGTTCGACGATCAGCACCAGCATCACCGTTCCGGCCAGCGCCGCCACCTCGATCCAGGTGGTGCCGATCCAGAAAGCAGCCGGAATCATGGCGACGGCGAGCCACACCTCCTGACGGAAAGCGCTTTCGCCGCAGTACGCCATCCGCAGGCCGGCCATCGAATAGCCGGCGGCCTTGATGACACGGTCGAGACCGGTGCGGCCTTTGTATTGGTTGGTCGTCATCGGCGGCGATTGTCCATGCGCGCGGCATGCCGGTTCGGTGTGAGCCCGGGTCAGCGCTTGGATCGAGGCTGCAGCGGCGCGTCGATCAGCTGGGTGCCGCAGATCGCGTCATGCCAGAACTGGCGCTGCGGATGCAGCAACGCCAGCATGGCGTACGCCACCACGCCGACACCGATGGCCGCCAGCGCGTCCCAGCGTGCCCAATGATTGAGCGATGTGAACACGGCGGCGGGAGCAAACCAGAGGCAAGCCACCCCATAGCGCAACAGGGCGCGGGCCTGGCTGAGCGGCTGGCCGTCTGCCATCACGACCCGGATGTGCCAGGTCTGCATCGGCAGCGTCTGTCCGCGCCCCGACCAGAACCAGGTGAAGTAGATGCCGTAGATCACGAAGGCGATGACACGCAGCGCAGAGTCGCTTTGGAGCGGATGCACATGCCCCGTCATCGCCACGAACAGCGCGCCGATCGCGCCGGGAATCAGTCCGATGCCGAACAGCATCATCCCTTCGTAGACGAAGCAGGCCATGCGGCGTCGCAGGCTGGGCGCCTGCACGGCCGACGACGACGGATTCACGACGTGGGAGGTCATGCCCGCGTCAAGGGCGAGCCAGTGGCGCCGAGGCACTGGCGGCGATCACTGCGGCACCCTGCGGGCCACGCCGAGGCAACAGCGTGGATGGGTTCACGAAATTGGGGGATGCGGTGATCTTGGGCAAGCCCGCCTGCTCGTGCACGGGTGGCGTGGGTCGTTTGGAGATCAGCGTCGTCGTGGCACCGTTCGGCGCCTGCACCAGCGTCGGGGCAACCGAGCGGACCGGTCGGCCTGTTTCTGGCACGGCAACCACGTTCGACTTGGCCTGTATGTCGGAACTATTTCTGGACGCTGTCCCGGCCAAACGAGACCGTCGCAGCGCAGAACCGCTGCTTGCTGCTGGCTCCGCGCGCGAAGCGAGCTGCTTTTTTTCCTCGTCGGGCAAGGCCTGGTAAGCCTCCCAACGAGCCTGGCGATTCGAGGGAGCCAACTGCTGGGCCTGCTTGAACTGAAGGCGCGCAGCCCCCCTTTGCTGGGGTGTCATGGTGGCCCACTCGGTCATTCGAGCCTGGATGCGCTGTCGCTCGTCGACCGACATGGCCGGAAACTGAGCGGCGATCTCCAGCCACTTCTGCTTGTGATCCGGGCCGATACCGCGCCAGTCTCGCTCCAGTGGCTTCAGCGCCGACTGTTGCGACCCGGACAGGGTCGCCCATTTGGGGCCGCGTTCAGTATCGGCGGCCGAGAACTGGGCAGCCCCATTGAGGATTTCAGGTGGTGCTGCCAAAGACTCTCCGCACATCCATACCGCAGCCACCATCACACCGATCGCGATTGGGCGTTTCGGAAGGCTGGTTGAATTGACAGCGCGGGACATGCGCGTACAGCTCAGTCCCGAGCGGCCTTGAGGAACTCGACGAAGCCCGGATCGCTGTAGGCCGCCGGCGGCAGGTCGTCCGACAGCAAAGCAGCGTCTATTTCGGCAGCTGCCGCAATTTGCTCCCGAGCGTGGAAGTGCCCGATCAGATACAAGCCACCCACCAGCGCCAGCAGCGGAAGGATGGCCGTCAAGGAGGTCCACCACGATTTGCCGCTCGACGGACCACCGCCCAGCGACAACGTTGAGGAAGTAGAAAAACCAACCGTCATCGTGCTGGTCAGCGCAGCAGCCGACAGTCGACGTGCCAGAGCCGTTTCACGGGCGAAACGCAAACGTTCCGTCACATCGTGCGGCAAATGATTAACGCCTTCGCTCAAGCGCGCAGCCAGTCGC
This sequence comes from Burkholderiaceae bacterium, assembly GCA_030654805.1. Classification (GTDB taxonomy): domain Bacteria; phylum Pseudomonadota; class Gammaproteobacteria; order Burkholderiales; family Burkholderiaceae_C; genus PBB1. The sequence goes on along the minus strand of JAURWR010000085.1, from coordinate 4,760 downwards.
AGACCAAAGCGCGTTTCGAGCGCATCGGCGCGAATCGGTGTGAGGTTTTTCACGACATTCATGGTGCTACTCCTTTGACCTTGAGCCCCTTGGCAAGCGCACGCACAGCGCGGGAACAATGCGTCTTGACGCTTCCCTCTGAACAACCCATGGCCAGCGCTGTCTCTGCGACATCCAACTCTTCCCAGTAACGCAAGAGAAACGCTTCGCGTTGACGGGTGGGCAACAGTTCGATCTCTGATTCGATCAAGAGCAACACCTGCTCCCGGGAAACAGTTTCAGCAGCACTTTCCGCTCCCGCCGTTCCCGCCAGAGCTTCCAGCGTCTCAAGGATGTCGAAATCGCCATCTCCACCGGCTGGCTCGAAGTCGGAGAAATTCCGGAACATCGCCCCGCGCACCTTCTGGCGTCGAAACCAATCCATCGTCGCGTTCGAAAGGATGCGCTGGAACAGCGGGGGGAATTCGACGGCCGGGCGGTCCGCATACTTTTCGGCCAGCTTGATCATGGCTTCCTGCACGATATCGAGCGCGGCATCCTCGTCGCGCACGGCGTAGACCGCGCGCTTGAACGCGCGCTTCTCGACGCTTTTCAGGAATTCGGACAATTCTTGTTCGGAAGCCAAGGCCAATGCGCCTCAATACGGGGCGAGTCTCGCAACCTTGAAGTATCTCACCGCACCAGGTTGGGCAACAGATTCAATCTTTCCCATCTAGACGAAGTGCCATAATCGCGGGTTGCAAAACAGACGGACCGTTCCCGGCGCACTCGACCTGAGTCGCCATCTGGGTGGTCCATCAGGCGCCACACCCGATCCACAAGAGCGAGGAGAGGCGCACCGATGGTTTTTCGTTAGAGAAAATCGCAAAGGTTCAACATGGATATGTCTGACGCTGATATCAAGCGAGCCGAACTTGCGCCAAGCGCACCGCCCGCCCCACCCGTCGAGCCCAATGGCTCCGAAATACTGATTCGCTGCCTGCAGGCGGAGAACGTCAAGTACCTGTGGGGATATCCCGGCGGCGCGGTCCTGTACATCTACGACGCGCTTTACAAGCAAAACGTCATCGAGCACGTGCTGGTTCGCCACGAGCAGGCGGCCGTGCATGCGGCCGACGGCTACGCCCGTGCCACCGGCGAAGTCGGTGTGGCTCTGGTCACGTCCGGTCCCGGCGTCACCAATGCGATCACCGGCATCGCGACGGCCTACATGGACAGCATCCCGATGGTGATCATCACCGGACAGGTGCCGACGCCGGCGATCGGGCTCGATGCCTTCCAGGAATGCGACACCGTCGGCATCACGCGCCCGATCGTCAAGCACAACTTCCTCGTCAAGGACGTCCGCGATCTCGCCCTGACGCTCAAGAAGGCCTTCCACATCGCGCGCACCGGACGGCCAGGTCCGGTGGTGGTCGACATCCCGAAGGACGTGTCACTGAAGACGACGCCGTTCTCGTACCCGGCGACACTGGAGATGCGCTCGTACAGCCCTGTGCGCAAGGGCCACGCCGGACAGATCCGCAAGGCAGTCAACCTGCTGCTGGCCGCCAAGCGCCCGTACATCTACAGCGGCGGTGGCGTCATTCTCGGCAACGCATCGGCCGAGTTGCGCGAGCTCGTCAACCTGCTCGGCTACCCGTGTACCAACACGCTGATGGGCTTGGGCGCCTATCCGTCTAGCGACCCGAAGTTCCTCGGCATGCTGGGCATGCACGGCACCTACGAAGCCAACATGACGATGCAGAACTGCGACGTGCTGCTGGCTGTCGGCGCGCGGTTCGACGACCGCGTGATCGGCAACCCGGCGCACTTCGCATCGGTCGAACGCAAAATCGTCCACATCGACATCGATCCGTCGTCGATCTCCAAGCGCGTCAAGGTCGACATTCCAATCGTCGGCGACGTCAAGGAAGTCCTGCAGGAATTGATCGCGCAGATCAAGGAAGCGCTGGCCAAACCGGACTCGCAGGCCTTGACGTCGTGGTGGTCGCAGATCGCCGACTGGCGCAAGCGCGAGTGCCTGAAGTACACGAACAGCGACGTGGTCATCAAGCCGCAGTACGTGATCGAGAAGCTCTGGGAGCTGACCAAAGACAGCGACGCCTACATTACGTCCGATGTCGGCCAGCACCAGATGTGGGCCGCGCAGTACTACCGCTTCGACGAGCCGCGCCGCTGGATCAATTCCGGCGGCCTCGGCACGATGGGTGTCGGCCTGCCGTACGCGATGGGGATCAAGCTGGCCAAGCCCGATGCCGACGTGTTCTGCGTCACCGGCGAAGGCTCGATCCAGATGTGCATCCAGGAGCTGTCGACCTGCAAGCAGTACGACACGCCGGTGAAGATCATCTCGCTGAACAACCGCTACCTCGGCATGGTGCGGCAATGGCAACAGCTCGACTACGGCGGTCGCTATTCGCACAGCTACATGGACGCCCTGCCCGACTTCGTCAAACTGGCCGAAGCCTATGGTCACGTCGGCCTGAAGATCGAGAAGCCCTCCGATGTCGAAGGCGCGCTGCGCGAGGCGATCCGCTTGAAGGACCGCACCGTGTTCCTCGACATCCGCACCGACCAGGAAGAGAACGTCTGGCCCATGGTCAAGGCCGGCAAGGGCATCAGCGAGATGCTGCTGGGGTCCGAAGACCTGTGAGGCGCTGAACATCGACGCGACGCCAGCGTTACCACGTCGGCCGACCCGCCAATGAACCGCACCGCACCACGGCATCCAACCGAATCCGCAACTTCTTCAGGCTCGACCAAGGGGCTGGCAGTTACCGCTGCCTCGCGTCCGAAAGCGAGCCGATACCGCACATGAAACACATCATTGCCTTGCTGCTCGAAAACGAGGCGGGCGCGCTGTCCCGGGTGGTGGGCCTGTTCTCGGCTCGCGGCTACAACATCGAGAGCCTGACCGTCGCCACCACCGAAGACCCATCGTTGTCGCGGATGACCATCGTCACCACCGGCTCGGACGACGTGATCGAGCAGATCACCAAGCACCTGAACCGCCTGATCGAGGTCGTCAAGGTCGTCGACTTGACCGAAGGCTCGTACACCGAGCGCGAACTGATGCTGATCAAGGTCCGCGCGGTCGGCAAGGAACGCGAGGAGATGATGCGCATGGCCGACATCTTCCGCGGTCGCATCATCGATGTGACAGAGAAAAGCTACACCATGGAACTGACCGGCGACTCGTCGAAGCTCGATGCTTTCATCGAGGCAATCGACCGGGCCGCCATCCTTGAAACCGTGCGCACCGGTACCAGCGGGATCGGGCGCGGAGAGCGCATCCTGCGCGTGTGACCCCGCATTTATCCCCCGAACCCCAACAACTGAATCCAGGAGATCACCATGAAGGTTTACTACGACAAAGACGCCGACCTCAGCCTCGTCAAGGGCAAGAACGTCACCATCATCGGCTACGGCTCGCAAGGCCATGCGCACGCGCAGAATTTGAGCGACAGCGGCGTCAAGGTGACGGTCGGTCTGCGCAAGGGCGGTGCCTCATGGTCGAAGGCCGAGAAGGCCGGCCTGAAGGTTGCCGAGGTGGCCGATGCGGTCAAGTCGGCTGATGTGGTCATGATGCTGCTGCCCGACGAGCAGATCGGCGCGGTCTACAAGAACGACGTCGAGCCTCACATCAAGCAAGGCGCATCGCTGGCCTTCGCGCATGGCTTCAACGTCCACTATGGGCAGGTGGTTCCGCGTGCCGACCTCGACGTCTGGATGGTTGCACCGAAGGCTCCCGGCCACACCGTGCGTTCAACCTACACCCAGGGCGGTGGCGTGCCACACCTCATCGCCGTGCATGCCGACAAGAGCGGCAAGGCGCGTGATCTGGCGCTGAGCTACGCAGCAGCCAATGGAGGCGGCAAGGCCGGCATCATCGAAACCAATTTCCGCGAAGAAACCGAGACCGATCTGTTCGGCGAACAAGCAGTGCTGTGTGGCGGTGCGGTCGAACTGATCAAGGCTGGTTTCGAGACGCTGACCGAAGCCGGTTACGCGCCGGAGATGGCCTACTTCGAGTGCCTGCATGAACTGAAGCTGATCGTCGATCTGATCTACGAAGGCGGCATCGCCAATATGAACTACTCGATCTCGAACAACGCCGAATACGGCGAGTACGTGACCGGACCGAAGATCGTCACCGACGAAACCCGCGCAGCCATGCGCAAGGCGCTGGTAGACATCCAGACCGGCGAGTACGCCAAGAGCTTCATCATCGAAAACCGCGCTGGTGCACCGACCCTCTTGTCGCGTCGCCGCCTGATGGCCGAGCACCCGATCGAAGTGGTCGGCGAGCAATTGCGCGCGATGATGCCGTGGATCAAGAAGAATCGGCTGGTCGATCAGTCGAAGAACTGAGTGCACACCGGATGGTCCTCCAGACCGTCTGAAAGCCGAAGCCGCGAGGGTCACCTTGCGGCTTTTTCATTGACCCCTGCTGTATCCTATTTGGCATGACTTACATCAACACCTACGGCAACAGTGTCAGCGCCCATGCGCGGATACTGAACGTGTCTACGCTCGCGGCATGAGTGGTTTTGAACAGCCGTCCGGACACGAGTTCGATGAAGGTCCGGTACGTCCGCGTCGCAAGGGCGTCTACGTGTTGCCCAACCTGTTCACGCTTGCAGCGCTTTTTGGTGGCTTCTACGCCATCGTGATGGCGATGAACGGACGATTTGAGCAATCGGCGATTGGCGTCTTCTGTGCGATGGTCCTCGACAGCCTGGACGGTCGGGTCGCTC
>JAURWR010000073.1 GCA_030654805.1 Burkholderiaceae bacterium | reverse complement strand
GCCAGTTGCGGCACATCCTGGACGCGCTGGACACCACCTTGCTGGGCATTCGCGGCGTGGCGGCCACCCGAATGGGCGAGGTCACGATCGCGTCGGTGCCCTCGGCCGTCAACTACTTCCTGTCGCGCGTGATTGCGGTCTACCACGAGCGCTATCCCAAGATACGGGTGAAGATCATTGATGGCAGCGCGAACGACGTGCTGCTGGCGGTGGCGCGTGGCGAGGTGGACTTCGGCCTGAACTTCATCGGCTCACAGGAAGCCGATGTGGAGTTCGAGCCTTTGCTGGAAGAGCAGTTTGTTGCAGCCTGTCGGCGCGATCACCCACTGGCGAAAAAGAAGCAGGTGCGCTGGACCGAACTGGCGCAATACGACTACATCTCGGCCGGCAAGACTTCTGGCAACCGGCTGCTGATCGACCAGGCTCTGGCCGGCCTGCCTGGTCAACCCCAGAGCATGTACGAAACCCAGCATGGCACGACCATGATTGGCCTGGTCGAAGCGGGCCTGGGCGTGGCGGTGGTGCCCTCCATGGCGATGCCCGGATCCGACCACCCGCTGCTGATGAGCGTGCCGTTGATCGAACCGGTGATCAAACGCAAGATGGGGCTGATCAGGCGCCGCTCGACGGTGCTGTCCCCCGCCGCTCAGCAGCTTTATGACTTGTGCTCAGAACTGCAGGTGAAATCCAAAAAAAGAAGAGGTCGGTGACGGGCTCAAGACAGTCGATAGCATCCCTGTACAGCAGCCCCAGCGGCCGCTCACCGGTGTGCACTGAACAAAAAAAGCATCTCGATTCCTTCGGTCGCAGAGTTGGTCGAGACCTTGCGGGCGGAGTTTGTGGCTGCAGGTTGATGTGTAGTTGGCCAGGAAGCTCTTGAACGATGATTGATTGCTCGCACGACATCGGTGACACCGGGGTTGAACCCGATCCGGCAACCCTGACTATCAAACAGGTGTTTTTCTCCGCCAAACACTGGCAGTCGCTTGAAGGTGCAGTGACTGGCAAAGGCAGTCCGCTGGATGCCCTGACTCTGGGGCGTTGAGTTGCCGCTTTGCGGAAGTGCACGACTTTCAGCAATGGGTCGGGAACACCAGTTCGTCCCTGGCGTTAGCCCACCCCCGGGACCTGATCGGCCTCAATCGAGCGACCGGTCTGGATGGTCGAGCGGTCGCTTGAGGCAATGCTCACCGAATGACCGGTTGCTTCGCTCGCAAAACTTCAGGCGTCAGTTTCGAGTCTCTGGACCCATCCTTGACCTGCCACTCAAGTTGGTGGTCCCAAAGGCCGTTCATGGCCGAAAGCGCTGGTCCTGACCGACTCCAGATAATCGTCATTGAAGGCGGCCGCCCCGGCGCCGGAGCCGGAGCAGAGGTGGCCGCTGATGACCGTCTCAGATCTCCGTCTGCCCAGAGTGGAGCGGTTCAAAGTGTCTGACCACAACAGGTTCGCTGGCCACCTACCCCGCATTGGTGCCGCACCTGCCACGCGCACGCTGTCCCGCAACGCACGACCCAACCATGGACTTGGTCACGCCTCCATGCCGGCTCTTGTTTCCAACGCGGATTGCAAAAGCGGCGGAAATACCTGGGAAAGCTTCTGATCAGTCGACCCGAGCATACAAATGGCGTTGCGAGGACGTCACAGCATCGTGTCAAGTAGCGCAACAAATGAGCGTTTGATCACAATGCCTGCGCTTGGCACGAACCCCCCCCCATTTCCGCGCTTCAGAGCGACGTCCCTTCGCCGATGCTGAGAGTTCAACCAGCCCCTATATTTACGACCCTTGTTGATGAGTCACTCAGACACAACCTGCATTGGGATGGTCCCTATTCGGACCGACATTCACTCCAAGTGCAACGCACCGGCTGTGTCGAATTGCCTCTGAACGGACTGGCATTGCAGTGAGGCCGGTGCCTGCTTCGGCACCTTGTGTACCCTGGACTCCGGCAACGATGGCCTGAGCTTCTGACCGATTCAATCAAGAGGGAACCAAGTCATGAAACTGCGCACTCAAATTCTCGCCTTCGGTCTGGCCGGAGCTGCCTTGGCGGCTGTGGTCGGTGGCATCGGGCTCGTCGCCTCAAGCCAGCTCGGCGGATCGATCGACGACGCGGTGCTTGCCGGCGTCGCACTGCAGTCCAGCCAGGAAGCCGACATGATGCACGACGCGATCCGGGGCGACGCGCAACTCGCGTACATGGGGGCGCTGGAAAACGACAAGGCGCGGATTGCCGAGGCCGAGAAGGGCCTGAAGGTCCACGCCGAGACCTTTGCCGCGGCTCTGGACAAGCTGCAGAACCTGCCACTGAACGCCGCGTCGCGCGACGCTGAAGCCGCAGCGCGGCCGCTCGTCACGAAATACATCGAGGCCGCCAGGCGGGTCGTCAAGGCAGCGGGCAACGATGTCGGCGCCGCGCGCGACGCCCTGCCGGCGCTGCAGACCGCGTTCGCCGAACTTGAAGACAAGATGGCGGCGCTGTCCGACACCATCGGGATGACCGGCGAGCTGCTGACTACGCAGGCCAAGGCCAGCGTCAAGCAGGTACAGCTGGCGATTGCCGCGGCCCTGCTGTTGGCGACCGCCGCGATGGTGGTCGCCGCACTCTGGATGGCGCGCCGGATGGCACAGCCGATGGCGCACGCGGTGGGCGTGGCCGACCGTCTGGCGCAAAGCGATCTCACAGCCGAGATTCATGCGGCCGGCAACGACGAGACCGTGCGCCTGCTCGAAGCCATGGCGCGCATGCAGGCCAACTTCTCTGGCATCGTGCGCGGCGTGCAGGCCAATGCCGACAGCGTGGCAACAGCCAGCGCGCAGATCGCGCAGGGCAACAACGACCTGAACCAGCGTACCGAACAGCAGGCCAGCGCCCTCGAAGAAACCGCCGCGTCGATGGAAGAACTCGGATCCACCGTCAAACAAAACGCCGACAACGCCAAGCAGGCGAACCAGCTCGCGCAGAGCGCGTCGAGCGTGGCCATCCAGGGAGGCAACGTCGTCGCCCAAGTGGTCGACACCATGAAGGGCATCAACGATTCGAGCAAGAAGATCGCCGACATCATCAGCGTGATTGACGGCATCGCGTTCCAGACCAACATCCTGGCGCTGAACGCTGCGGTGGAGGCGGCGCGGGCTGGCGAGCAGGGCCGCGGCTTCGCGGTGGTGGCCGGCGAGGTACGCAACCTGGCGCAGCGCAGCGCCGAGGCGGCCAAGGAGATCAAGAGCCTGATCACCGCCAGCGTCGAGCGTGTGGAGCAAGGCACCTCGCTGGTCGACAAGGCGGGCGCAACAATGGCCGAAGTCGTCAGCAGCATCCGCCGGGTTACCGACATCATGGGCGAGATCACGGCGGCCAGCGCCGAACAAAGCGCCGGCGTTTCGCAAGTGGGTGAAGCGGTGACGCAGATGGACCAGGCGACGCAGCAAAACGCGGCGCTGGTCGAAGAAAGCGCCGCTGCGGCAGAAAGCCTGAAGGTGCAGGCGCAGCAACTGGTGGCCGCGGTGGCAGTGTTCAAGATCGCGCACGAGTAGATGGAGCATCGCGCTTCCGCAGCGCCCGAGCCAAGCTAGCCGCCTTCGAGAGCCGCGGTTGTTCCCGTGACTTTGTCAGGTTGGCCGCGATTGAGCGACCGGCCTGGGTAGCATAGCCGTCGCTTGCAGCCTGGCTTCCGGTTCCGTCGCTCGCGAACGTTCAGGCGTCAGTTTCGAATGGCTGGACCCAGCCTACTGCAGGCGCCAGGCCAGCCACCGCGACCGGTAGCTCCTGGCCGGGACTACCGGTTCGCAGTCAAGCCCGGCAGCAGTCCTTGGTCATTCATCGGATCGAAGTCCTGGTGTCGACGACCAGCGTCCATCGCTAGCCAACCCAAACCAGGCATCTGACCGCCGAGACAGTCAAGCGAAGAGCTGTCGCAGGCTGGTGCTGCCGCGGCTGCCACATGTCTGCGGCACTTGCTGCAGCGGCGAGAGCAGCAGATGCGCTGTGTCGTGTAGCCAGGGCTCAGCGCTTGCGCCACACGCTGGCCAGCCAGGGCTGTTGTTCGATCGGTAGGCCGAATGGGCGGTAGAAGTGATCCAACTCATCGAAGCCGGCGGCCGTCACCAAGGTGCGCCAGCTTGGCCAGTCGTGAAATGCGCCGTAGCGCTCACCGTTCCAGCCTTCCTGGCCATCGCCGCGTGGGTTGGAGCTGAACAGCACGCCGCCCGGCCGCAGGCAGGCCTGCAGTTGTCGCAACACCTGCGGCAGCACCTGGGAGGGCACATGAAACAGCACGGCATTGGCAAAAACACCGTCGTAGCGCTGCGCGGGCAGTTCGAGTTGCAGGAAGCTCTGTTCCAGCACCTCGCAGCCGCTGTGGACGCGCGCCAGCGCCGCCACGCTGGACGCGCCCTCCAAGCCCACGGCGCAGTGGCCAAGCGACTTGAAGGTGTGCAGGTCGCGCCCGGGACCGCAGCCGAAATCCAGCAGGTCAAAGGTCGGTGGTCCGGGTATGTGCTTCAGCAGCGCCGCGATGTTCTGGCTGACGTCGTGGCCGCGTGTGCCTTCCCAGTAGCTCTGGGCATGCAGCTCGTAGTGCGCCAGGGTGCGCGCGGCGATTTGTTGGAGGTCTTCGGAACTCAATGGCATGCCGTATCATTTCATACGGCACCGTCCTGATCCGGAACACCGGACGCGACGTGCCTTCAGCCGGTTGTCGCATCGACGTGCTGCACCCAGACACGGGATAGCGCTTTCTTGATCCTTTCATTGCTCAGTGGTGAGCGGGAATCCAAGAAGTTGTGACGACGTCTTTTCACGCCAATCCACAGTTCAGATGAAGACTGCCGTGCCTGCTTGAGCCTTGCCCTGGAGGCCGTCGCGCCCGATGAGATCACCAGGCAGGCATGTAATGGGTGCTTCGGGTTTTGCAGCTGATCACGCGGCCTCAATGCGCGGGTAGAAGTCGAGGTTCTCGCGCTGCATGCGCTCGTGCACCTTGCGCAGCACGCGGTTGGCGTCATCGCGGAAGCCCTGCTCGTCTCGGCGCACGCTCTCGGGCCGGTTCCAGCGCCGGGCGAAGGCCTCGTAGGCCTGGGCGATGGGGCCCATGTCCTTTTGATACTGCTGGCCCATGCGCGCCAGCTCGGGATTGTCGCCACGCTGCAGAGCCGGGTACAGCGCCTGGTCTTCCACGGCCAAGTGCAGCTTGATGGTGGAGCTCATGCTGACGACGAGCCTTGCGATGTCGGCGGCGTTTTGCGCCACCCCAGCCTGCGCTAGACGCCGCAGGGCCGAGATGTTG
>JAURWR010000064.1 GCA_030654805.1 Burkholderiaceae bacterium | reverse complement strand
CGCTGACCACATCCGTGCCTGCACCTTCACCGTGGTCGACGGCATCATTCCGGGCAACGAGGGTCGCGGCTACGTGCTGCGCCGAATCACCCGCCGCGCGATCCGCCACGGCTACAAGCTGGGCGCGCGCACGCCGTTCTTCCACACGCTGGTGGCGGCGCTTGCGGTCGAGATGGGCGATGCGTATCCCGAGCTGCGGCAGCAGCAACAGCGCGTCACCGAGGTGCTGAAGCAGGAGGAAGAGCGCTTCTTCCAGACGATCGCCAACGGCATGGAAATCCTCGAGGCGGCGCTGGCCGAAACGGCCGCGCGGCCGGGCGACGCGGGCCGCATCCTGAACGGCGACGTCGCCTTCAAGCTGCACGACACCTACGGTTTCCCGCTCGACCTGACCGCCGACGTGTGCCGCGAGCGCGGCATGACGGTCGACGGCGCGGCGTTCGACATCGCGATGAACCGCCAGCGCGATCAGGCGCGCGCGGCCGGCAAGTTCAAGATGGCGCTGGGCCTGGCGTATGACGGTGCGGCGACCACCTTCCACGGTTACGAGCACCTGGTGCACGAGGGTGCGAAGGTCACCGCGATCTACCTCGACGGCACGCCCGCGCTGCGCGCCCGTGCCGGTGACGATGCGGTGATCGTGCTCGATCACACGCCGTTCTACGCCGAGAGCGGCGGCCAGGCCGGCGACACCGGCGAGCTGCGCAATGCGCGCTCGCGGGTGCTGGTCGAGGACACGATCAAGGTGCAGGCCAGCGTGTTCGGCCATCACGGCCGCATCGTTGAAGGCGAGGTCGAGGTGGGCGACAGCTTCACCGCGCGTGTCGATGTCGAGCGCCGCGTCAAGACGGTGCGTAACCACAGCGCCACGCACCTGATGCACAAGGCGCTGCGCGAGGTGCTGGGCGCGCACGTGCAGCAGAAGGGCTCGCTGGTCAACGCCGAGCGCACGCGCTTCGACTTCGCGCACAACGCGCCGATGACCGAGGCGCAGATCGCCAAGGTCGAGGCGCTGGTCAATGCCGAGATCCTGGCCAACGCGGCGACGCAGGCACGGGTGATGGCGATCGACGACGCGCAGAAGACCGGCGCGATGATGCTGTTCGGCGAGAAGTACGGCGACGAGGTGCGCGTGCTCGACATCGGCAGCAGCCGCGAGCTGTGCGGTGGCACCCATGTGACCCGCACCGGCGACATCGGGCTGTTCAAGATCGTGGCCGAAAGCGGCGTGGCCGCTGGCGTGCGGCGCGTCGAGGCGATCACCGGCGACAACGCGCTGGCCTATCTGCAGTCGCTCGAAGGCACGATGAACCAGCTCGCTGGCACGCTGAAGGCGGCGCCGGCCGAGGTGCCGACCCGCCTGGCGCAGGTGCTCGATCAGGTGCGCGCGCTCGAAAAGGAACTGGTCGCGATCAAGGGCAAGCTGGCGTCATCGCAGGGCGACGAGTTGCTGGCCCAGGCCGTGAACGTCGGCAGCCTGAAGGTGCTGGCCGCGCGACTCGAAGGTGCCGACGCCAAGGCGCTGCGCGAGACGCTGGACAAGCTGAAGGACAAGCTCAAGAGCGCGGCCATCGTGCTGGCCAGCGTCGACGGCGGCAAGGTGCAGTTGGCCGCTGGTGTGACCGCCGACCACGTCGGCAAGGTGAAGGCTGGTGAGCTGGTCAACTTCGTCGCGCAGCAGGTCGGCGGCAAGGGTGGGGGCAAGGCCGACATGGCGATGGCGGGTGGCACCGATCCCAGTGGGCTCTCTGCTGCTTTGGACTCGGTCCGTGCATGGGTGGCGGAACGGGTTTGATACGGGTCTGATTGCCGGGCCGGCACGGCGTCGGGTTTTGCCCTGGCTGTGGTGTTTGCCTTGCGATGCAGCCCGCCGGGTTTCGGCCCGGCTGCCGAGTAACTTTCTTCTGCTGCCCCAGAAGAAAGTCACCAAAGAAGAGGGGCCGAACACCAGCGATTTGAGCGGCGCTCTTCGGCTGCACACCGACTTAGACGGCTCTGGCCCGAGAACACCCACCGAGCTACTTCAGCGGGTACCTCGCTCACATTCAGACGACTCGGCATCGACACGGCTCGACCCTGCGGGTCATCGCCGCGATGACCCGCAGGGTCGAGCCGAAACGAGAACAAGCGACTCGGCGTTAGCGAGGTAGTCGTGGCCGGAGTCCGGAGACGGTTCTCGTGCCAGAGCCTCGGCCGTCAGCCTTCTGGTCGCAGCGTGGTCACAAAATGGCTGGTGTTCAGGCCCTTTGCTTTGGTGACTTTCATTTGGGCCCGCAAATGAAAGTTACTCGGCTGCCGGGACGAAAACCCGGCGGGCTGCACCGCATGTGCACAACCGCTGACAAAGCGATCCCAGCGCTCACGCATACCCCAACGCGCCGACAACCGCACCGAGTGCTACCAACCACATCGGACTGACCCGCGTGCGAACCATCGCGACCACGGTGACCGCGATCAGCACCCACGCCCCGGGCTGCAGGCGCACCGGCTCCGTCAGCACCCAGCCGGTCGCCACCAGCAACCCGAGGGTGAGCGGCGCCATCCCGGTGGTGAACGCACGCACGCCTCGCGTGTCGCGGCGCGCCTGGCCCCAGCGGGTGGCCCACAACGTCAGCAACGTCGACGGCAGCAGGATGCCGCTCATCGTCGCCAGCGCGCCCAGCGGGCCGGCGACGTTCCAGCCGAGCACCGCGACGAACAGCAGGTTCGGGCCCGGCGCCGCCTGCGCCAGCGCGACCGAGGCGGTGAACTGGCCGTCGCTGATCCAGCCGTGTTCGGTGACCAGATAGCGGTGCATGTCGGGTGCGGTGGTGATCGCCCCGCCGACGGCCAGCAGGCTCAGCAGCAGGAAGTGGCCGAACAGGCCCAGCAGGTCGGCCGGGCTCATGTGCGCAAGCGCCGCCAGGCCAGCGCGACCGACAGCGATCCGATGCCGGCGACCACCCACCACAGTGGCCAGTGTCCGACCGTGACGGCCAGCGTCGCCGCCGCCGCGAAGCCCAGGCTGGTGGCTACGCCGAGCGCACTCGATCGCAGCGTGGGCAGCAGTTTCAGTGCGGTCGCCAGTACCAGTCCGGCCGCCACCGCGCCCATGCCGCGCAGCGCACCCTGCACCGACGGATGGTGCTCGTAGCGGCTGTACAACGAGGCCAGCAGCAGCACGATGACCAGCGGCATCGTCAGCATGCCGGCCAGCGCTGACATCGCGCCACGCAGGCCGAAGAAGCGGTCGCCGATCATCATCGACAGGTTGACGACGTTCGGGCCGGGCAGCACCTGGCCGACCGACAGCAGCTCGACGAACTGCTCGCGCGTCAGCCAGCGCTTGCGTTCGACCAGCTCGCGCTGTGCCACCGCCAGCACGCCGCCGAAACCCTGCAGCGCCAGCCAGGTGAAGGTGAAGAACAGGTCGGCGTTCGACCGGGGCGCCGCCGGCGCAGGTGGGTCGGTCAAGACGCTCAGCGCTGCACCTTCAAGGCGTCGGGGTTGACGAGGTTCGTCGGCTGGCCCGCGATGAAGTTCACCACGTTGTCGAAGGCGGCGCTGAAGTACTCTTCGTAGCTGTCCTGCTCGACGTAGCCGATGTGTGGCGTGCACACCGCGTTCTCGAGGCGAAGCAGCGGGTGGCCCTGCAGGATCGGTTCGCTCTCGAACACATCGACCGCCGCCATGCCGGGCCGGCCGCGATTCAGCGCCGACACGAGTGCGCCTTCCTCGATCAGTTCGGCGCGCGAGGTGTTGACCAGCAGCGAGGTCGGTTTCATGCGCGACAGGTGCTCGATCTTCACCACACCGCGCGTCGCGTCGCTCAGACGCAGGTGCAGCGACAGCACGTCGCACTCCTCGAAGAAGGTCTCGCAGGAGTGGGCCGAGGCGTGGCCGTCAAGCTCGGCCCGCTCGCGCGCCGATTCGCTGCCCCACACCATCACGCGCATGCCGAAGCAGCGCGCGTAGCCCGCCACGAGCTGTCCGATGCGGCCATAGCCCCAGACGCCCAGCGTCTTGCCGTGCAGCACCATGCCGATGCCGAAATTGGCCGGCATCGACGAGGCCTTCAGTCCCGACTGCTGCCATGCGCCGTGCTTGAGGTTGCCGATGTACTGCGGTACGCGGCGCATCGCCGCCATGATCAGCGCCCAGGTCAGCTCGGCCGGTGCGATCGGCGAGCCGACGCCTTCGGCCACCGCGATCCCGAGCCGCGTGCAGGCCTCGATATCGATGTGCGAACCGACCTTGCCGGTCTGCGAGATCAGGCGCAGCCGGGGCAGTTTTTCGAGCAGCTGCTTGGGGAAATGAGTGCGCTCACGGATCAGCACCAGCACCTCGGCATCACGCAGCCGGATCGACAGCTGCCCGATCCCCTTGACGGTGTTGGTGAAGACCTTGGCGTGCAGCGCCTCCATCTTGTCGGCGCACTTCAGCTTGCGGACTGCGTCCTGGTAGTCGTCGAGGATGATGATGTTCACGGCAGTGGGCGCTGAAAAGACCCTTCAATTGTGCCCGCCGGCAAGCCGCGTCCGTGCGCAGTAGCATCGCCGGCCACCGGAAGCACCCGGTTCATCCGACAGGAGTTTTTCATGTCCATTTCCATGCACTCGGCCAGCGTGCCGGTCTTCGAGAAGATGCTGGGCAACCTGCTGCGCTGGCTGGACGCCGCCGAAGCGCATGCGACGGCGAAGAAGTTCGACACCTCCGTTTACCTGGCCGCACGTTTGGCGCCCGACATGCTGCCGTTCACCAAGCAGATCCAGATCGCCTGCGACATGGCCAAGTACTGCGTGGCGCGCCTGTCGGGCACCACGGCCCCGAAATTCGAAGACAACGAAGCGACGATGACCGAACTGCGTCAGCGCGTCGCGAAGACGCTCGACTACATCCAGTCGGTGCCTGCGGACCAGATCGACGGCACCGAGGCCAAGGAGATCGAGGTGCCGATGCGCGGCGCATCACCGTTGAAGTTTGCGGGCGAGGCGTACCTCAAGCACTGGGTGCTGCCGAACTTCTACTTTCACGTGACCATCGCCTACGGCCTGCTGCGGCACAACGGCGTCGAGATCGGCAAGTTCGATTTCATCGGTCGCGACTGACGCGCCGGCCTCAGGCCGATCGCTGCTGCGAGCGCATCCCCGGACCCAGTGACTGGGTGCGATTCGGAAAGTGACGGTTCAGGCGTTCCATGCGTGACTGCGCCTGCGACTCGCTGTGATGCATGGCCACCAGCGTGAACAACGCGGAGCGCAGGTGCCACAGCTCGCGGGGCGAGCGGGCCCGTTCGATCTGCGCGCGCAGGTCTGCGGCGCGATCGGTGTCGATGTCGTTCAGCGTGTCGGCGAATTCCTGGCGGATGTCGGCGAACGGCGTGGGTTCGGGCTCGGGCGAGGCCGCAGCTGCGGCCGCCAGCCGATCGACCGGCAGCGCAGCCGGCGAACTGACGTCCCAGCCGGTGTTGAGCCAGTCGCGCAGGCCACCGCGCCAGCGCGAACGCTTGTAAAGCCGATCGGGCGGACAGACCTCGACGCGACGGGCTGCCGAAGGTTGAACCTGGCACGGCAACGCGGGCGCCTCGGAGGCCGGTCGGCCCCGGCGGGTCCAGGTGGATTGCAGTCGTTGTGTCCAGCGGTACAGCATGTCGATCGACTCCGCACGCGATGCGTGACGTTCGACACGGATTCTTGTCCCCGACACAGCCGGCGATCACTCGAAAAGGGCGGCGAACGGCGGCCAAAAACGGCCAACCCGGCTCGCCTCTACATCATCATGTTGTTGCGGATCAGGCCGACGGCCAGGCCTTCGAGCTCGAAATCGACATCGCCGAACGGGATCACGATGGGTTCGAAATCCGGGTTTTCGGGGTGCAGTTCGATGGTCGTGCGGGTGCGCTTGAAGCGCTTGACGGTGACCTCGTCGCCGAGCCGCGCGACGACGATCTGCCCGTTCTTCGCGTCGCGTGCCTTCTGCACCGCGAGCAGGTCGCCGTCCATGATGCCGGCGTCGCGCATGCTCATGCCGCGCACCTTCAGCAGGTAGTCGGGCCGGCGCGGGAACATGCTGGCCTCCATCAGGTAGGTCTGGTCGATGTGTTCCTGCGCCAGGATCGGGCTGCCTGCGGCCACGCGGCCGACCAGCGGCAGCGTCAGCTGCGACAGGCTGGGCAACGGCAGGCTGAACTGCTTGCCGCGCATCTCGTTCAGCGCGCGCAGGGTCTCGGACTTCAGGCGGATGCCGCGCGAGGTGCCACCAACCAGTTCGATGACGCCCTTGCGGGCCAGCGCCTGCAGGTGTTCTTCAGCCGCGTTGGCCGACTTGAAGCCGAGTTCGGTGGCGATCTCGGCACGGGTCGGGGGCGCACCGGTGCGCTCGATGGCGCTTTGAACCAGATCGAGGATCTGCTGCTGTCGATCGGTCAGCTTCGGGGCGTCTTGCATGGCGGCTCTCGGTGAAATGGATGTCGCTTGGCGACTTGCGCGGCTGCGGTGAACTGACGATTTGTCCAGTCCACTGTATTTTCATCCAGCCACCACCGAATTGCAAAGAATCCCGAACGCGCCCCGGGCGCTTTCGTCTCTAGTCGGTGTGGCTGTCGAACCACTGAGCCAACTCATCCACCAGCCGCGAGATCTCCAGCTTCTCATCGGTGGTCAGGCTTTTCGCCTTGACGGTCCAGGCGCTTTCGCCAGCGGGCACGGACAAGCCTTCCGTGTCCATGAAGCATTCAAGGGCATAGATCCAAGCTCGCGCGTCCTCGTCCAGCTTGGAGCGGTTCATGCGATGCAGGCCGGCACGGCATTCGTGAAAGGCGCTCACCATCGATTCATCCATGCCCTGGGTCTGCGACAGCATCAATGCCCGACGAGCGGCAGAGAATTTCTCGGCTGGGAAAACGTAACTCATCAACAACTCCTGTTTTGCAACAGGCGATTTTCGTCTACCTGCGCCTGCCGTTGGCGCTGTGGTTGAGTGAGGGGTTGCAGATCTGAGCGCTTCTTTCTCCTGACGCGCACCCGCCTTTGGCTTCGGTGCAGGAAGCACCGGCTGCCCTGCTGAAGTCGCCTCGATTTCGCGGACACGCGAGTAACGCTTTCTTGGATACAAAAAAGCCCCGCGCTTTCGCGCGGGGCTTGGCTGATGCTGGATGCGCCGCAGAACCCGGGCAGCGATCAGGCGACCGCGTAGACCATCCGTGCGCTGAGGCTGCTCTGCAGGCTGAACGAGGAGGCCGCATCGGTGTAGGTCAGCATCTGTTTGTACTGCGCCGTCGCGGTGTAGCGCTGAGGCGCCGTGTTGGCCGCCTGCGGTGCGTCGGCGACCACGGCGTCGGTGACCGTGGGTTGGGCTCCCGCAGCTGCCGCTGAAGCGGCCGGTGTCGAGGCATCTGCTTTGGCCGGATCGGTGGCCGCCCCGGACTGCGGACCGAAGAACGAGCCCGACAGCGCCGTGAGGAAATCCTTCAGCGAAGGGGCGCTGGCGTTGGCCGCGGAGGTTTGTGAGACGAGTTGCCCGAAGCGTTCGGTGAGGTCGCTGAGCAGGGACGCCAGCGCCGGAAACGCGTCGCTGACGTTCGGTTGGGCGAGCTGGTTGACCAGCGGCCCGAGGTTGTTCTCGAACGAGTCGTAGGTCGCACGCAGCTTGATCGAGATCGACGCCGAGGCACGGCTGGCGTTGCTCGTCACCAGCGGCGATGTGGCCGATGTCGGTTCCGTAACCACGGGTGCGCTGTCGGCGGGCGGTGTTGCGTCCGCCTGGGCCGTGCTGCCTGCGGGCAAGGCTGTCGTGGCTGTGTTCGTGAGGCTGGGCGTGGGCGGGGTGGCACCCGCTGCGACGCTTCCGGCGGGCGCCGGCAAGGTCGGGGTGGTCGGCGACGGGCTGCCGCCGTACAAGGTGTTCAGCGCGGCAAACAGCGTTTGCGCGAAGCCCTGCAGCGCGCTGGCGAAGTCGGTTCCACCGTTCGCCGAGTCGCCGTCCAGGCTGAATTTCAGCTTGGCCTTGAACTCGCCACCGGGTCCGGAGAACTGGATGCTGGCCTTGAACTCGCCTTCGAAACCCGAAGCGGCGGTCGAACTTTCGTCGTCGTCGTCGCTGCGGCGGCCGCTGCCGGTCAGTGACGAGAAGGTCTCCTGGATCTTCAATTTCAAGGTGGTGAACGCGGCGCCTGAATCCTGCCTGTCGGATTGCGAGTCCGCGCGGTCATGGTGGCGATGGTGTTCGTGACCTTCGTGCCGCGCACGGTGCACCTTGGATGTCTCGTCCGAGCCCTCCGATCGAGGCGGGCCCGAAGAGGCCCGCACGGACAGGGAGTAGCTGGTCTGCGCGGCGAGCGACGGCGTGGAAGCGATCGAGGAAGTGTTCACGTTGTGTTCCGCATTGAAGCTTGACAATGCCGTGTTTTCGACGTAGCAGGGGCTGACTTGAGCCCGAGGCGTATCCGCACGTTGCAGATGTCCGGCGTTCGCACCGGTCCGGCGGCTCGCGCTGCGGGCGAACCGGTGGCCCAGAATCCGGCCCGTGGCCTCGAACCTCCCTGTGCAGACAGACCACCCGACGGATGCGGGTGACAGCGCCCGCGTGATCGTCGTCCTGGCCACGGGCGGCACGATCGCCGGCACTGCGGCCTCGGCGTCCGATCACCTCGGCTACACGTCGGCACAGCTGGGCATCGAGCAGCTGCTGGCCGGTGTGCCGGCACTGGCCGGCCTGCCGATCGAGAGCGAGCAGGTCGCGCAGATCGACAGCAAGGACATGAGCCATGCGATCTGGCAGTCGCTGGCGTTGCGTGTCGCCCACCATCTGGCGCGCGCCGAGGTGCGCGGCATCGTCGTCACGCACGGCACCGACACGCTGGAGGAAACCGCCTATTTCCTGCATCGTGTGCTGTCTCCGGCGAAGCCGGTCGTGCTGACCGGCGCGATGCGTCCGGCCACCTCATCGCAGGCGGACGGGCCGCAGAACCTGCTCGATGCGGTGCTGGTGGCGCGGGACCCCGCCGCCACCGGCGTGCTCGCGGTGCTGGCCGGCACGGTGCATGGCGCTCGGCACGTGCGCAAGGTGCATCCGACCCGGCTGAATGCGTTCAGCTCGGGTGAGGCCGGGCCGTTGGCGCTGATCGACAAGGGCAGGCTGGTTGCGGCGGCGGGCCGCACGGCGCTGCTCGCGGCGATGGATCACACGGCGCCGGTCGCCGTCGCGCTCACGCATCCGGTGGCGCAATGGCCGCGCGTCGAGATCGTCCACAGCCATGCCGGCGCCAGCGGTGCGGTGGTCAGCGCGCTGTGCGCGGATGGCATGGCACGCGCCCGGTGTGTCGACGGCCTGGTCGTGGCCGCGACCGGCAACGGCACGCTGCACCGCGACCTCGAAGCGGCCTTGCTCGTGGCGCAGTCTCAGGGCATCGCGGTGCTGCGCAGCCTGCGCTGCGGCGACGGCAGGCTGATTCCCCTTGCCGGGGACCGGCTGCCCGGCGCCGACGATCTGACGCCGGTGCAGGCGCGCATCGAACTGATGCTGTCGCTGATGCCGCGCGATCCTTCGTGAAGGACGGCCCCGAAGAGCCGTCCGAAGACCGGGACAGCATTTCCCGTCGCCTGGAGTGGCCCGGCCACCTTTGGCAGCCGGGCCACTTCCTGATCAGGCCTTGTTGGCTCGACGCCGGACGAATGCCACGCCGCCAAGCGCCAGCCCCGCCAATGCCAGCCCGCTCGGCTCGGGAACGCTGATGCGAACGCCCATGTCCTGGAAGTCGTGGTCGCCCCCAGCGGGCAAGTCGGTCAGGCCCGCGTAGACCACCGATCCCGATGTGTCGAACTGTCCCGATGCCAGATAGGGGTCGGCGCCGAGGAAGAATCCTGGACTGGTTCCGAGCGCCGTATCGGGGTTGTTGATGCCGTCATTGATCAGGCTGACCGCCTCACCGGTCACATACATGAATGGGATCAGCCCGGCACTGAAGAAGGCCGTGAATTCGCTGCCCGCTCCGCAGACCGGCGAAGTCGGTCCTGCCATCGTGCAGGAACTGGTCGTGCTGTCGAACAGCTTCAGGTCGATCGAGCCGTTGTTGTCGCTGTCGACCCAGAACTGGTTGGCGAGCGACGAATCTCCCTTACCCATGTACTGGAACGTGACATTGGTGCCTTCGCTCAGGCTGAGATAGCTGGCGTGAAAGCCACTGATCCCGGTACCGAAACCCGGCTCCGTTGAAAAACCTGGTGCGGGAGGATTGGGCCAATTCCCTGCCACGGACGGTAGGCCCACACCTCTGACTGGCGTCACTCCGATCGGATATTGCGTTCCCCCGGCATCGCCCAGGGTTTCCTGATGGATGTTCGGGGCGATGGAGAGCAGCGGCGCTGCCTGCGCCGTGCCAATCGCCCCCCACATCGCAGCGATGCCGACGACGGCCCCCGCGACCAGGGTTCGTGGAATGGGTATGGAATGCATGGAAGGCTCCTCTTTGAGACGTTGATGAAGTACTTCGGGACGAAGCACCGCCCGAACCTCGTGAAAAACCACGGGCTCAGTTCAGTCTAGGAATCCACCTTCGGTGCGAGATGAGCACGCTCAACGCTCCAGCGATCACCGCCCATGTTCCATCTGGCTCGCCTGTGGCAAGCCAGATGGCGGGTGGCCTTCGATGGCCCTGTGCTCAGGCCCTGGCCGTCAACTCGTCGACCTGCGTGCTGAGTTCGAGCCATTGCCCTTCGAGGCGGCCGATCTCTTCGGTGATCGCCTTGAGCTTCTTGCCGCTTTCGGCCAGTTGGGCTGGTGTCAGCGTGCCGACCGCGAAGCTCGCCTCGATCGAGTCGCGGTCGCCGAACAGCACGCCGAGGCGGTTGTCGATGCGGTTCAGCTCCTTGCGCATCGGTTTCAACTCGTCGGACTTGAGCTGTCGTGCCTGCGCATCGGCCTTGCGGTCGTCGCGGCGGGCCGGTGCCGCAGCGACCGTGGCGGCAGGGGGCGCCGCTGCTGGCGGCGCCTTCGCAGGCGTTGACTTCGCCGCCGGCGCCGCAGCCTTCTTGCTGGCGTTGCCCGCTTCGCGCAAGGCCTTCGCCTGCGCGCGGGCGGTGTCGAGCAGGTACTTCTGGTAGTCGTCGAGGTCGCCGTCGAAAGGGCGCACGCCGCCATCGGCGACCAGCCAGAACTCGTCGCAGACCTCTCGCAGCAGCGCGCGGTCGTGACTGACCAGCATCAATGAGCCCTCGAACTCGTTCAGCGCCATCGACAGCGCCTCGCGGGTGTCGAGGTCGAGGTGGTTGGTTGGCTCGTCGAGCAGCAGCAGGTTGGGGCGCTGCCACACCAGCATCGCCAGCACCAGTCGGGCCTTCTCGCCGCCGCTCAGCGTGCCGACGGCCTGGTTGACCATGTCGGCGGCGAATCGGAACTGGCCGAGGAAGTTGCGCAGCTCCTGTTCGCGGGCCTGCGGGCTGACCTCGCGGGCGAGCCGGATCATGTGGTTCAGCGGCGAATCGCCGGGGCGCAGCACGTCCATCTCCTGCTGCGCGAAGTAACCGATCGCGAGGCCCTTGCCTTCGGTGATCGTGCCGCCGAGCGCCGCCTGCGCACGCGCGATGGTCTTGACGACCGTCGACTTGCCCTGGCCGTTGGCACCGAGGATGCCGATGCGCTGGCCGGCGAGCACCGAGCGGTTGATGTTGCGCACGATGATCTTGTCGGGTCCACCCTCATCGAGCGCGGGATAGCCACATTCCACGTCCTTCAGCGACAGCATCGGATTCGGCAGGTTCAGCGGCTCGCGGAACTCGAACGAGAACTCGCGCGCGGTCAGGATCGGCGCCAGCTTCTCCATCCGGTCCAGCGCCTTCACGCGGCTTTGCGCCTGCTTGGCCTTGCTGGCCTTGGCCTTGAAGCGGTCGATGAACTTCTGAAGATGGGCCATCTTCTCCTTCTGCTTCTCGAAGCTGGCCTGCTGCAGCACCATCCGTTCAGCGCGCATTTCTTCGAAGGCGGTGTAGTTGCCGCCGTAGCGTGTCAGCTTGGCGTCCTCCAGATGGACCGTGACGTTGGTGATCGCATCGAGAAACTCGCGGTCGTGGCTGATCACGAGCATCGTGCCTTCGAAGCGCTTGAGCCAGGCTTCCAGCCACACCAGCGCGTCGAGGTCCAGGTGGTTGGTCGGCTCGTCGAGGAGCAGCAGGTCCGCCGGGCACATCAGTGCGCGGGCCAGTTGCAGCCGCATCCGCCAGCCGCCCGAGAAGCTGTTGACCGGCGCGTCGAGTTGTTCGTTCTTGAAGCCGAGACCCATCAGCAGTGCCTGCGCGCGCGGACGCGCATCGAAGGCGCCGGCATCGGCCAGCGCCTGGTGGCCGTCGGCGATCGCGTGGCCGTCGTCACCGGCTTCGGCGGCCGTGAGCTGGGCCTGGGCTTCGACCAGCCGCGTGTCGCCTTCGAGCACGAAATCGGTCGCGCCGTCGTCGGTCTCGGGCATGTTCTGAGCCACCTCGCCGACCCGCCAGCGCGGCGGCATGTAGACCTCGCCGCCATCGGATTGCAGTCGGTCGGTCAGCATGGCAAACAGGCTGGACTTGCCTGCGCCGTTGCGCCCGACCAGACCGACGTTCTCGCCCGGCTGGATCGTCACCGAGGCGGCATCGAGCACCACCTTCGTGCCACGCCGCAGCGTCACATCCTTGAGCGTGATCATGGCTTCACGTCCCGCCAGGTTTCGCTGCGACGCGCCCAGCGCACCAGCGCCTCGCGGGTCACCAGCAGCACCGCGTCGTCGCCGGCGCTGGTCTCCAGCCAGGCCACTTCGAGGCGGCGGAACGCGCGCTCGAAATGCCCGCGCTCGTTGCCGATCTCGAGCACCAGCACGCCGATGTCGGTCAGCTTCGCCGCAGCGTCACTGACGATGCGGCGAACCAGGTCCATGCCGTCCTCGCCACCGGCCAGCGCCAGAGCGGGCTCATGCCGGTATTCGTCGGGCAGCGCGGCCATGCTGTGCGAGTTGACGTACGGCGGGTTGCACAGAATGAGGTCGTAGGTGCCAACCACGCTGTCCAGCAGGTCGGACTTCATCAGCGTGATGCGCTTGCCAAGCTGGTGCTTCTCGACATTGATCTTCGCGACCGCCAGCGCGTCGTCCGACAGATCGCAGGCATCGACCTCGACCTCCGGATACGCCAGCGCGGCGATGACCGCCAGGCTGCCGTTGCCGGTGCACAGGTCGAGCACGCGCTGCGTGCGGTCGGACAGCCACGCGTCGAGCGTGCCTTGTTCCTCACCGTCGACCAGCAGCTCGGCGATGAATGAGCGCGGCACGATGACGCGTTCGTCGACGAAGAACGGCACGTTCTGAAGCCAGGCCTCGCCGGTCAGGTAGGCGGCGGGCCGGCGGGTTTCGATGCGGCGGGTCACCAGCGCGACGGCCTTCGCCTCCTCGTCGGGCGACATCTCGCGCTTGGCATGCGCTTCGAGCGCGTCGAGGTCCATGGACAGGCTCCACAGCACCAGCCAGGCAGCTTCGTCGAAGGCATTGGCGGTGCCATGCCCAAATGAAACGCCCGCCTTTTTGAGGCGGGCGGCTTCGCGCTTGATCAGATCGAGGAGAGTCATGAAGTCGGGGGTTGCATGGTGATTCGGATGGGAATGCGGCGAAGCAGGCTTGTCTTCGCGGGTCAATAGCGGGTCAGCGGCGCAGCACGCGTGTTCGTCGCTTCGGGGCGCACGTCGAGCGTGATCTCGGTGAAGCTGGCTCCGTCGTCCACTTCCTCCTTCTTCGCCGTGATGCGGGAAACGGGTGACATGTCGTTTTGCAGACGCCACATCAGGTTGGTCGGCGAGTCGGCGAAGGCCAGTCC
This sequence comes from Burkholderiaceae bacterium, assembly GCA_030654805.1. GTDB lineage: Bacteria > Pseudomonadota > Gammaproteobacteria > Burkholderiales > Burkholderiaceae_C > PBB1. The sequence continues at coordinate 2,955 of JAURWR010000064.1, read as the reverse complement.
TTCGTCGCGCGAGATGGTGCCCTCCGTGATCAGTCGAGCCAGATCCTGCTCGAAGGTCTGAGAGCCTTCGGCCATCGATTTTTCCATGGCCTCGCGCACGCCCCCGAAGTCGCCGACATTGATCAGGTCGGACACCAGCTTGGTGTTGAGCATCACTTCCACCGCCGGAATGCGCCCGCCTGAGGTGGCTCGCACCAGCCGCTGCGACACGATGGCACGCAGGCCGGACGACAAGTCGGACAGCAGTGCCGGCCGTGCTTCCGGCGAGTAGAACGACAGGATCCGGCCCAGCGCGTGGTAGCTGTTGTTCGCGTGCAGTGTCGACAGCACCAGGTGACCCGACAGCGCATAGGAGATTGCTGCGGTCATCGTTTCGCGGTCGCGGATTTCGCCGATCAGGATGCAGTCGGGGGCCTGCCGCAGCGCATTGCGCAGACCGACCTGCAACGACGAGGTGTCGCGCCCCACTTCACGCTGGTTGACCACCGATTTCTTGTTGTTGAACAGGAATTCGATCGGGTCCTCGATCGTCAGGATGTGGCCTGCCATCTGTGCGTTGCGCTGCTCAAGCATCGCGGCCAGCGTGGTGCTCTTGCCGGCGCCGGTCGAGCCGACCATGAGGATCAGCCCGCGCTTTTCCATCACCAGCGTGTTCAGCAGCGGCGGGACCCCGAGGCTTTCGAGCGTCGGGATTTCGAACGGAATGCAGCGAAACACCGCCGCGATCGAGCCGCGCTGCTTGAAGCCGCTGAGCCGGAAACTGCCGACCTCGGCCAGGCCGACACCGACGTTCAACTCGCCGGTGTCGTCGAGTTCCTCGAGCTGCTTCGGTGTCAGCACCTCGGCCAGCAACTGACGCGGCTGCGCCGGCGTCAACGGCTGGTCGCTCAGCTGCATGATCTGCCCGTTGATCTTGATGAGGATCGGTGTGTTGGCCGACAGGTAGACGTCGGACGCACTCTTCTCCGACATCAGGCGCAGCACGCGCTCCATGTTTCCGCTCATGTTGATTGCCCCCAAGGTCGCTGCGCGTCCGCTGTTCGGCTGGCAGGCTGACCAGCCCTCGCCAGCCGCAAGCGAGCGTGCAGGCGCTCGCTTGGTGCGGGCTCGGCCCCCCCATGGGGGAGCCCGCTGGGCTCGGGGCGGCCCAGCGCCTCGCGGTGGCTTGATCTCGCGCTTCGCTTGATTCGGTGCGACGGGTGAGGCATCAGGGCTCCCTGGGATCGGTTGAAGATCAGGCGCGCAGCAGGTCGTTGAGGCTGGTCTTCGCGCGCGTCTGCGCGTCGACCTTCTTCACGATCACCGCGCAGTACAGGCTGTGGCTGCCATCGGCGCTGGGCAGATTGCCGCTGACCACCACCGAGCCTGCCGGCACGCGACCGTAGCTGACCTCGCCGGTGGCGCGGTCGTAGATCTTGGTGCTCTGCCCGATGTACACGCCCATCGAGATCACCGAGTTCTCCTCGACGATCACGCCTTCGACGATCTCCGAGCGCGCGCCGATGAAACAGTTGTCCTCGATGATGGTCGGGCTGGCCTGCAGCGGCTCCAGCACGCCACCGATGCCGACACCGCCGCTCAGGTGGACGTTCTTGCCGATCTGCGCGCACGAGCCGACCGTGGCCCAGGCGTCGACCATCGTGTTCTCGTCGACGTAGGCGCCGATGTTGACGAAGCTGGGCATCAGCACCACGTTCTTCGCGAGGTAGCTGCCACGGCGGGCCACCGCCGGCGGCACGATGCGCACGCCCGATGCGCGCACGGCGGCATCGTCGATGTGCGAGAACTTGGTCTTGACCTTGTCGAAGAAGGTCAGATCGCCTGCGCGCATCAGTTCGTTGTCGTTGAGCCGGAACGACAGCAGCACGGCCTTCTTGACCCACTGGTTCACCGTCCACTGGCCGACGCCTTGGCGGTCGGCAACGCGGATACGGCCCGCGTTCAGGTCGGAGATCACCGATTCGACGGCGGCGTTCACCTCCGGGTGGCTGGTGGTCGTCAGGTTCGCGCGGTTGTCCCACGCGGCTTCGATGATGCTCTGGAGGTTTGCGGTCATGGACAGTTCAGGAAAGGGGGACAGGAGAGCTACACAAGGACCGGCGATCAACATGCCGGCAGGGATCGGCCATCAGGCACTGGGCAGCGATCGGGTGCAGGCCACGATGCGGTGGGCGGCTTCGAGGCAGTCATCCGCCTCGGACACCAGCGCCAGTCGGATGCGGCCTGCGCCGGGGTTCACACCACCTGCTTCGCGCGCCAACAGGCTGCCCGGCAGCACCGCCACATTGTATTGAGCGAGCAGGCTGCGGGTGTAGGCCACGTCGTCGCCGCCCGGGATCACCCTGGAAATGTCGGCCCACAGGTAGAAACCGGCATCGGGCAGCGACACGTCCATCACCTGGGCCAGCAGCGGGGTCACCTGGGCGAACTTGTGCCGATACTGCTCGCGGTTGGCCACCACATGCGCCTCGTCGTTCCAGGCCACGACGCTGGCCCGCTGCACTGTCGGGCTCATCGCGCTGCCGTGGTAGGTGCGGTAGAGCAAGAATGATTTCAGGATCTCGGCATCGCCCGCGACGAAGCCGGATCGCATGCCCGGCACGTTCGATCGCTTGGACAGGCTGGTGAAGGCGACCAGCCGACGGAAGTCGGTGCGGCCCAGGTGCTGTGCTGCCTCCAGTGAGCCCAGAGGCGGCTCATCGCGGAAATAGATCTCCGAATAGCACTCGTCCGACGCGATGACGAAACCGTGCCGATCGCTCAGCTCGAAGAGCTTCTTCCATTCGGCCAGCGGCATCACCGCGCCGGTCGGGTTGCCCGGCGAACAGACATACAGCAGCTGCGTGCGCGCCCAGGTGGCTTCGGGCACCGCGTCCCAGTCCGTGGCAAACTGGCGCGCCGGGTCGGTCAGCCGCAGTGGACCCAGGGCTTGCTCCAACGGTACCTGCAGCATCA
>JAURWR010000062.1 GCA_030654805.1 Burkholderiaceae bacterium | reverse complement strand
GCACGCATGCTGCAGGCCGCCGATGCGCTTCCGATGAATCTCGGCTTCTTCGGCAAGGGCAACGCCAGCCAGCCGGCCGCATTGCGACAGCAGGTTGACGCCGGTGTGATCGGCCTGAAGCTGCACGAGGACTGGGGCACCACGCCGGCCGCCATCGACAACTGCCTGAACGTGGCGGAAGAAACCGACACGCAGGTGGCGATCCACACCGACACGCTCAACGAGAGCGGCTTCGTCGAAGACACGATCGCCGCGTTCAAGGGTCGCACGATTCACACCTTCCACACCGAAGGCGCTGGCGGCGGGCATGCGCCCGACATCCTGAAGGTGGTCGGCGAAGCCAACGTGCTGCCGAGCTCGACCAACCCGACGCGGCCGTACACGATCAACACGATCGACGAGCACCTCGACATGCTGATGGTGTGCCACCACCTCGACGCTTCGATCGCCGAGGATCTGGCCTTCGCCGAGAGCCGCATCCGCCGCGAAACGATTGCCGCCGAAGACGTGCTGCACGACCTCGGCGCGATCAGCATGTTCAGCAGCGACTCGCAGGCGATGGGGCGCGTCGGCGAGGTCGTGCTGCGCTGCTGGCAGACCGCGCACAAGATGAAGGTGCAGCGCGGCAGCCTGCCGGGTGACACGGATCGGCACGACAACAACCGCGCCAAGCGCTACATCGCGAAGTACACGATCAACCCGGCGATTGCGCACGGCATCTCGCACGAGGTCGGCAGCATCGAGGTCGGCAAGTGGGCCGACCTGGTGCTGTGGAAGCCGGCGTTCTTCGGCGTCAAGCCGTCGCTGATATTGAAAGGCGGCTTCATCGCCGCCGCCGCGATGGGCGACCCGAACGCCAGCATCCCGACGCCGCAGCCGGTGCACTACCGCCCGATGTTCGGCGCCTTCGGTGGCGCACTGCATCAGGGCTCGCTGACCTTCATGAGCCAGTCGGCGATCGATGGCGGCATCCAGGATGCGCTGGGTCTGCACAAGCGCATCGCGGCGGTGAAGAACTGCCGCACGGTCAAGAAGCAGCACATGGTTCACAACCACTACGCACCGACGATGGAAGTCGACGCGCAGACCTACCACGTGCGCGCCGACGGCGTGCTGCTGACCTGCGAGCCAGCGACGGTGCTGCCGATGGCGCAGCGGTACTTCTTGTTTTGATTCCACTCAACCGAGGTTAGCGCGCGAGCGCTGCGCCGGGGCGCTGTGTTGCGTTCATGTCCCCCGATCCGGGCTGCGCCCGGCTCTCCTCCTTAACTTCACTCCACACAACGCCCCGACACAGCGCTCCTGCCACCACCGAAACGGTCGGGGGATCTTGAATTCATTCGCGTGCCACCACAGTTCCTGCTGTCGGGGATGTGGGGTGACTGGCGCAGCGAAGTGAAGGAGGAGGGCCTGTCTTTTCAGGCCCGGGGGAGCAAGCCCGGACACAAACAGTCCTCAGGACTGTTTGTGTCTGGCGAGCGCCCGGGGCTCTGCCCCGGGCATGAGCGGAGCCGGTCACACCGCGCTCTCGACAGCACCGGGCCGATGCAAGCATGCGGACAGATTTGAATCAGTCCCTCAAGCCGCTGCCGGAAACGCGATCAGGTGGTCCATGTCGAGGCGGATGCCGATGGCTTCGCCGATGCGGTGGTTGTGGTGCGACGGCACCATCGACAGCACGCGGGTGCCGCTGGCCAGCTCCAGCGTGTAGAGGATTTGCGCACCACGAAACGCCTTGTGCCGCACGATGCCCTGGGCCGGGCTGGTGTCGTCGTGCACCACATCGTCGGGGCGCAGCAGCACGTCGATCTCGCTGCCGATGCGGCACTCGCTTCCATCGGGCGCGTAGCGGATGGTGTCGGTGGCCGACACCGCGCCGATTTCGATCGCGAGCTGCCGGTCCGCCACCACGGTGCCGCGCACGAAAACCCCCTGCCCGATGAAGTCGGCCACGAAGCGGCTGGTCGGCCGGTGGTACAGGTTGTAGGCACTGTCGATCTGCTGGATGCGGCCCTCGGCCATCACCGCGATCTCGTCGGCCATCGCGAACGCCTCGTTCTGGTCGTGGGTCACAAACACCGCGGTGGTGTGCGTGGCCTTCAGGATCTCGCGCACCTCGGCGGCCAGCTGTTCGCGCAGTTCGACGTCGAGGTTGGAGAACGGCTCGTCCATCAGCAGCAGGCGAGGCTGCGGCGCCAACGCACGTGCCAGCGCGACGCGCTGCTGCTGGCCGCCAGACAGTTCGTGCGGGTAGCGGTGCGCCTTCGTTCGCAGGCCGACCATGTCGAGCAGGCGATCGACGCGCGCCCGGTCGTCGGCGCTGCCACGGGTGCCGAACGCGACATTGCGCTGGACGTCGAGGTGCGGAAACAGCGCGTAATCCTGGAACACCATGCCGATGCGTCGCTGCTCGGGCGGCATGTGTCGACCCGGGCCGCTGACCACCTCGCCGGCGATGCGGATGTCACCACCCGCCAACGGTTCGAAGCCGCCGATGCAGCGCAGCACCGTCGTCTTGCCGCAGCCCGAAGGGCCGAGCAGACAGCAGATGCGACCGGCAGGCAGCGCCAGGCTCAGGCCATCCACCGTGGCGCGCTCGCCGTAGATATGGCTCACCTGATCGAGGCTCAGAACAGGCGAGGAGGTGGTGGGGTTCATCGAGGTGGGTCTGGGAAGGGCAGTTCGGCTCGCGACGGCCAGCCGGATATCGGCAAGCCCGATGCTGAAGACCGGCGACCGGTCGTACACTGGCTGCGAATCAATCGCGTTTGCATCGGATCATTGATCATATCTTCCGCATGACCGTCGTCCTCCGCGCCACCCCATCCACCCTCGCGCTGCCCGAGGCCCGCTCGCGTCGACCGCGTGCCGGCTGGCTCAGCGTCGCCGCGCTGGTGGTGGCTCTGCTCGTAGCGCTGCCGATCGTCTCGGTCGGCACCAATGTCTTCTCGCCGGGCACCGGCGGCACCTGGGCGCACCTGGCTTCGACGGTGCTCCCGGATTACATCGCGACGACGCTGTGGCTGTGCGTCGGGGTCGGTCTCAGTGCCGCGGTCATCGGCGTGGGCACCGCGTGGCTGGTCACGCATTTCGATTTCCCGCTGCGCCGCACCTTCGAATGGGCGCTGGTGCTGCCGCTGGCGATGCCGGCCTACGTGATGGCCTACGCCTACACCGACCTGCTGCAATTCGCCGGGCCGGTGCAAAGCTGGCTGCGCGCGACGATGGGCTGGACGCACACCGATTACTGGTTCCCCGACGTGCGCACGCTCGGCGGCGCAGTGGTGATGTTCTCGTTCGTGCTGTACCCGTACGTGTTCATGCTGGCACGCTCGGCCTTCATGGAGCGCGGCGGTGCGGTCATCGAGGCCGGTCGCTCGCTCGGGCTGACGCCGTGGCGCAACTTCCTGCGGGTGTCGCTGCCGATGGCGCGGCCGGCGATCGCCGCAGGCGTCGCGCTGGCGCTGATGGAGACGCTGGCCGATTACGGCACGGTGTCGTACTTCGCAGTGCAGACCTTCACCACCGGCATCTACCGCGCGTGGTTCTCGCTCGGCGACCGGGTGGCCGCAGCGCAACTGGCGATGTGCCTGCTCGGCTTCGTCGTGCTGTTGCTCGCGCTGGAAAGACAGTCACGCGGCTCGGCGCGATTCCACGGCGGCGGGCTGCGACGCCACCCGCCGCGTGGAGCGCCGCTGACCGGCCTGCTGGCCGTCGTGGCGATCGGCGCCTGCGTGCTGCCGGTGTTGATCGGTTTCGTGCTGCCGGGCGGCGTGCTGCTGCACATGGCATGGACCGAAGGCGATGCGCAGTTCGGCGCACGCTTCTTGACGTTGGCGCGCAACAGCGTGCTCGTCGCCGGCCTGACCGCGCTGCTCGCCGTGGCGCTCGCGCTGCTGGTCGCGTATGCACGCCGACTCGATCCTCGCCCGTTGACCCGTGCAGCGCACTGGGCTGTCGGTCTGGGCTATGCGTTGCCGGGCTCGGTGATCGCGGTCGGTGTGCTCATTCCGCTGGCCCGGCTGGACAACGCGCTGGCACAAGCTCTGCACACGAATTTCGGCTGGAACACGGGGCTGCTGTTCACCGGCACGATCGCCGCGCTGGTGTTCGCCTGCCTGGTGCGCTTCATGACGGCGGCGCTGCAGACCGTCGACTCGGCGCTGCACCGCGTCACGCCACACATGGACGACGCGGCGCGCAGCCTGGGCCTGACACCGGCGCGCACCCTGCGGCGAGTGCACCTGCCACTGCTGCACCGCGGGCTGCTGACGGCCGGCTTGCTCGTTTTCATCGACGTGATGAAGGAGCTGCCGGCGACGCTGGTGATGCGTCCGTTCAACTTCGACACGCTGGCCACGCAGGCCTACACGCTGGCGTCGGACGAGCGGCTGGCAGAAGCGTCGACGGCAACGATCACCATCGTCGCCGTCGGTTTGCTGCCGCTGATCGTGCTGTGCCGCCAGATCGCGCGGGAAAGGCAATAGACCTCAGCGCCAGCCGGCGCGGTCGTAGACGCGCTGCGCCAGCGCGGTGTTGCCCGCCAGTTGACCGATCGGCAGCGTGTCCGGTTTGAACGGTCCCAGCGTGTCCAGCGCCGGATTCTTGACCTGCACGCTCTTGACCACCGGCCACTCGTTGTTGCCTTCGGCAAAGTAGGCCTGAGCGGAATCGCTGGCCAGGTACTCGAGGAATTTCACTGCCGAATCGCGGTTCGGTGCGTGCTTGGCAATGCCGGCGCCAGACACGTTGATGTGCGTGCCCCAGGTCTTCTGGTTGGGCCACACGACACCGAGCGAACGGACGACCTGCTGGTCTTCCGGCTTGGTCGAGCGCATCAGACGGGCAAGGTAATAGCTGTTCGAGATCGCCACGCCGCATTCGCCCGCAGCCACCGCCTTCAGCGGATCGGGGTCGCCGCCCTTTGGCGCCCGCGCGAAATTGGCGACCAGACCGCGCGCCCACTCCTCGGTCTTGGCTTCGCCGTTGTGGGCCAGCATGGCCGCGCCGAGCGACAGGTTGTACGGGTGCGCGCCCGAGCGCACGCAGATCTGGTTCTTCAGGCGCGGGTTGGCCAGGTCTTCGTAGGTCTGCACCCATTCCGCATTGACTGTGGCCTTGTTGTAGACGACCACCCGGGCGCGGGTCGAAAACGCCGCCCAGGTCGGCGTGCGCAGCGCCTCCGGGATCCGGGCATCGAGCAGCGCCGACTTCAATGGCTGGAACAGCCCCGCCTTGTCGGCGATCTCCAGGCGCGCCGCGTCGACGGTGATCAGCACGTCCGCCGGGCTGCTCGCTCCCTCGTTCTTGATGCGCTCCACCAGTTCCTCTTCCTTGCCGTCGAGCCGGTTGATCTTGATGCCGGTCTGCTTGGTGAAGTCGGTGTAGAGCGCCTCGTCGGTCTGGTAATGGCGCGCCGAATAGATGTTAAGCACACCCTGCGCCTGAACCTGCGCGACGCCGAAAAGGGCCGACACCACGCTGGCAACGAAACTGAACCGGAGACGTTTTTGCGAATGAGTCATGAGGAGAACTCGGTAGTTGTGTCAATGGAGAAAGCCTACTTTATACGAAATCATTCGTATTAAGAATCAGTTATTCAGCTATCGTGTCCAGCATCGCGACCCCGCAGTCGTGCCAGACTCGTGGCCCGTTGTTTGCTGCGCCCTGTGCGCCCCTTTGCCATGCTGACAGTCAACAAGCTCATCATCCACGGTCGCGGATTCAGCCGCGTGCTGCTCGACCGCGCCGCGACCGTGTCGCTGGACTGGGACGTGCGACAAAAAAGCCGCTTCGACGCGACCGACTCGCAAGGCCGCGCGCTCGGCGTGTTTCTGCCGCGCGGCACGGTGGTGCGCGGCGGCGACGTGCTGGTCGCCGAGGATGGATCGCTGATCGCGGTGCAGGCTGCGCCGCAGCCCGTGCTCGTCGTGACGCATTGCGCTCAGCACGGTTCGAGCTTCGACCTGACGCGTGCCGCATACCACCTCGGCAACCGTCACGTACCACTGGAACTCAAGCCGGATCACCTGAAACTCGAACCCGATCACGTGCTGGCCGATCTGCTGCGCCAGATGCACCTGACGGTGACGGCGACCGAGGCTCCGTTCGAGCCGGAGAACGGGGCCTATGCGGCCACGGCCGCCGGGGCGCATGACCACGGCCACCACGACGATCACGGTCACGCCCATGGACACGATCATGCGCACGACCACGCCCCGGCACCCGCGCGCGCGGCGATCCCGATCCAGGGCGCACCGGTGCCGCATGTGCACGGGCCCGGCTGCAAACACGATCACTGATGGCGACACGGCGAGCGCATCCGGCACCGCGATCCACCCGCCATCGTGAGCATCGACGGCCCGACTCCGCATCGACCCGTCTGCCGGCTCCGTCGCTGCTGCAACTGATCTGGCTGGCGTCGCCGGCGCTGCCGGTCGGTGGATTCAGCTATTCCGAGGTCCTCGAAGCCGCTGTCGAGGCGGGACTCGCGGCCACCGAGTCCGATGCCCGCGCGTGGCTGCTCGATCAGCTGCACCTGGGGCTGGCGCGCGGCGATCTGGCGCTGGTCGCGCGGGCCCACGGCGCGTGGCGACGGGGTGATCTCGACTACATCGTCGAACTCAACGCCTGGGTCGCGACGACGCGCGAGAGCCACGAGTTGCGCCAGCAGACCGAGCAGATGGGCCGTTCGCTGGTCGAGTGGATGAAGAACCGGCCCGCCGATGCCCGACACGTCGACCAGCTCAACGCGCTGGCCGCGCTGCGCCCGGCACCGACCTGGCCGGTGGCGTTTGCGCTGGCAGCGTTTCAAGCGGGTGCACCGTGCCGCGAATCGCTGCTGTGCTGTGCCTTCGGCTGGGCCGAGAACCTGATGCAGGCGGCGCTGAAATCGGTGCCACTCGGACAGGCGGCCGGGCAGCGCATCCTGAGTGCGCTCGCGGCCGAGATCCCCGACGCGGTCGACGCGGCGATGCGACTCGGCAACGCCGAACGCCAGGTCTGCACGCCGATGCTCGCGATCCTGTCGGCGCAGCATGAAACCCAGTATTCGCGGCTGTTCCGCTCCTGAACGGCCCGCTTCCGTCCCGCACCCCTCCACCGAGCGCCCCGCCATGAGCCCACTGCACACGATCGCCCACCGCACCAAGAAACTGCCACCGCTGCGCGTCGGCGTCGGCGGACCGGTCGGTTCGGGCAAGACGACGCTGGTCGAGATGCTGTGCAAGACGATGCGCGAGCGCTACGACCTGGTCGTCGTCACCAACGACATCTACACGAAGGAAGACCAGCGCCTGCTGACCGTGGCCGGCGCACTGTCGGCCGACCGGATCATGGGCGTCGAAACCGGCGGCTGCCCGCACACGGCGATCCGCGAGGACGCGTCGATCAACCTCGAAGCGGTCGACCGCATGCTGGAGAAGTTTCCGGATGCCGACATCGTGTTCATCGAATCCGGTGGCGACAATCTGGCCGCCACCTTCAGCCCGGAACTGAGCGACCTGACGATCTACGTGATCGACGTGGCGGCCGGCGAGAAGATCCCGCGCAAGGGCGGGCCGGGCATCACCAAGAGCGACCTGTTCGTCATCAACAAGATCGATCTGGCGCCATACGTCGGCGCCGACCTCGACGTGATGAAGACCGACACAACGCGCATGCGCACCACAGCACAAGGGTTGCGACCGTTCGTGATGAGCAACCTCAAGACCCGCCAGGGTCTGGCCGAGGTGGTGGCCTTCATCGAGACGAAAGGGCTGTTGACGGCCGTCTGAGGATGCCCGTCTCGGCGCGCATTCGATCGAGCGTTCGTCAGGCTGTCAGCGAATCCGACCCATGCTGTTCAGCGCATGGATCGCACCCGCACCAATCGACGCGCCGAAGCGCTTGGCGAGACGTTCGGCGACGTTTTCCTTCGGTGTGTAGTCGATGATGTCTTCGGCCTGGACCACCTCGCGCGCGACGTAGTCGAGATTGCCGAGGTGATCGGCCAGACCCAGCTTGATCGCCTCCTCGCCGTTCCAGAACAGACCCGAGAAGGTGTCGGGAGTGACCTTCAGGCGATCGCCTCGGCCCTCCTTGACCACCGCGATGAACTGCTGGTGAATCTGGTCGAGCGTCGATTGCAAGTAGGCACGCTGCTTGTCGGTGAGTGGCGAGAACGGGTCGCCGATGCCCTTGTTGGCTCCGGCCGTCAGCAGCCGGCGTTCGACGCCGTACTTTTCCATCGCCCCGGTGAAGCCGAAGCTGTCCATCAATACACCGATCGATCCGACGACGCTGGCCTTGTCGGTGTAGATGTCATCAGCCGCTGCCGCGATGTAGTAGGCCCCGGAGGCACACACCTCCTCGACCACCGCGTACACCTTCTTGTTGTGGAGCGCCTTCAACCGCTTGATCTCGTCATAGATGATGCCGGCCTGCACCGGGCTGCCGCCGGGCGAGTTGATCCGCAGCACCACCGCCTGCGCCCCGGCGTCCTCGAAGGCGTTTTTCAGCGCACCCACCAGCAATTCGGCGCTCGCTTCGCCTTCGGCGTCGATCTCGCCGCGCACCTCGACCAGGGCGGTGTGCGGACCGCTGGGGGCTGTGGCGTGGAGTCGGTCAACGATCAAAGCCCAGGCCAGCACCGCGAAGACCACCAGCCAGGCCAGCCGGAAGAACACCCGCCAGCGGCGCTCGCTGCGCCGATCCAGCATGTACAGGCGCGCGAACTCTTCGGCCGCACTGTCCCACCCGCTGCGAGCGGAAGAACCCACCGTCGGAACACGCGAAGCAGACAGATCGTCGTCGGAACTCATGGGAGGCTTTCGTCAGCGCACGCCGTCGCGAAGCTCAGGTCGCGGACGCTGGTTGGGTGTCCGATGAAGGATACCAATACACCTGTTGACCGTGTTCCTCCACACGCAGCACCGTCAACTGCCCGCGTGCGCACGGGCCGCCAACACAGCGTCCGTTCTTGGGGTCGTAGGTGGCGCCGTGGATCGAGCAGATGATGAATTCGCGGTCGCCGTCGAGGAACTTGCCTTCCTGCCAGTCCATTTCGGTCGGCACATGGACGCAGCGGTTCAGGTACGCGACCACGCGACCGTCGAAGCGCATCGCGAAGGCGGTGGCCTTTTGGCGCCACTGGAGCACGTCGAAGACGAAGGCATCGCCGCGTTCGATCAGCGCATCGGACGCGCACAACGGGATGGCGGAAGGATCGAGATCAGGCATGGGTGGACAACCAGGCGTCGAGGTCGGCCACCGAGTGGGCAACATGCAGGGGTGAAAACTCCGAGAACGAGGCGGGCTCGTGCGCCCCGTAGCTGACGCCGACGCAGGCCACCCCGGCATTGGCCGCCAGTTGCAGGTCGTGGGTGGTGTCGCCGATCATCAACGTGCGATCGGGCGCAACACCGAGTTCGGCCATCAGCTCGTGGAGCATCTGCGGGTGGGGCTTCGAGCGGGTCTCGTCGGCGGTGCGGGTCGCGTCGAACAGGCCTTTCAGCTGCACCATGTGCAGGACGTCGTCGAGGCCGCGCCGCGACTTGCCAGTGGCCACGCCCAGGCCGTGGTTGCGCTGCCGCAGCGCATGCAGCATCGGCAGGGTGCCTTCGAACAGGCTGAGTTCGTTCTGGCGAGCGAAGTAGTGGTGGCGGTAGCGCGCGCTCAGTTCGGGATAGCGGTCGGGCGACAGGCCCGGCGCCGCATGCGCCAGCGCCTCGGTCAACCCCAAGCCGATCACGTAACTCGCGTCGCGCAGGCTGGGCACCGGTTGATCCAGATCGGCACAGGACGCCTGGATGCAGCGGGCGATCAGCGCGGTCGAGTCGTACAGCGTGCCATCCCAGTCGAAGACGATCAGATCGAAGCGGCGCAATCGGGTCATGGTTTCGGTGCTGCGGCCGTCGGATGAGGCTTCAGCGCTTGCAGCAAAGCCGCGCATTCTGGGGGCAGCGGCGCCTGCAGTTCGATGACCTCGCCAGTAGCAGGGTGCTGGAACCGCAGGCGCCGAGCATGCAGAAACATGCGACCGAAGCGCACACCGGTGATCGCCTCACCACGCGCGAGCGCGCGGTTGGCGGCAAAGTCGCCGTACTTGTCGTCGCCGGCGATGGCGTGGCCTTCATGCAACAGGTGGACCCGGATCTGGTGGGTGCGGCCGGTCTTGATCGTCACATCGAGCAAGGTGTAGGCGGTGTAGGCCTGCGCCACCTTCACCAGCGTGATCGAGCGCCGGCCGTCGGCATCGTCCGCATCGACGGCGCGCACGCGACGCTCGCCGTCGCCGGACAGGAACTTGTGCAAGGGCACATCGATGACCTTCTTGGAGGCCGGCCAGTGACCCAGCACCAGTGCCGCGTACGTCTTGCCGGTTTCCCGCTGGCGAAACTGCTCCTGCAACGCCAGCAGCGCCGAGCGCTTCTTGGCGATCAGCAGCAGGCCGGAGGTCTCCTTGTCGAGCCGATGCACCAGTTCGAGGAATTTCGCGCCCGGACGCGCCTGCCGCAACTGCTCTATCACGCCGAAGCTGACCCCACTGCCACCATGCACCGCCACACCGGCCGGCTTGTCGACCGCGATCAGGCAATCGTCCTCGAACACCACCGGGAACTCGCGCGCAGGCGCCGGGGATTCGTCACTGCGCTCGGCGGAGTGCTCGGAGGTGCGCACGGGCGGCACCCGAACCTCGTCTCCGATCGACAGGCGGGTGTCGGCGGCCGCGCGGCCCTTGTTGACGCGGACCTCGCCCGAGCGGATCACACGGTACACGTGGGTCTTGGGAACCCCCTTGAGCAACTTGATCAGGAAGTTGTCGAGTCGCTGCCCCTCGGACCCTTCGTCGACGAGAACTCGCGAGACGGCCGGCGCCGACACTGACGAGGCTGCAGACGCGGTCGCACGCCTGGTTTTGGCCCCTATAATCGGCGGTATCACGTTTGCGCTGTAAGTGTTTGATTTTCCTGAGTTTACTCGCGCACTTGCAACGTGAAGTGACGGTTGGGACGAGAGTCCCAATCACCCCGTGATGCAACGCATTCAGCGTGCGACGGGCCCCGTCCCCGAGTGACCGGGCAGTCCACCGTTGGTTGCGGCAGAGAAAACGAAGAACGAGCCTCCGAAGTCCTGCTTCGGAAGTAACCAAGGTTTTCAGGTTGCAGATCGTGGCAGCAGGCCCCAAAGGTCGGCTGTGATCGAGCTGCCGCCCGCGTCCAGTGACCCAGCGGATGTCGTCTTCCCACCTACCCACCTCGCACAGGCTGCGCCAGTCCCCCACGGCCCCGTTGATCGGGCTGCGGACCAGCGATCCCCTGGCGAGATCAGACGGTGGCGAAAGACCGGCCCTCGGATGCCCACGCGCCAGCGCCCACCCGGCGGAACGCGCGACGGCCATCCTCAAGCACCGCAGTGACCACTGACACGCAAGCGCCAACGCTGTGGTTTCGACCTTCAAGGTCGTCCGCAGTCCAGGGCGATTCCTTCTCGGCTCTCTGACGTTTCTCGTGCATCGATGAGTCGACGCCGGTGTTCGGTGTCGGCATGTTGATCGAACCGTCGGCCTGTAGGTCGGCGGCACAGGAGCACCCATGAAACGCATGTTGATCAATGCGACGCAGCCGGAAGAACGCCGGCTTGCGATCGTCGACGGCCAGAAACTGCTGGACTTCGAAACCGAGATCGAAGGGCGCGAACAGCGCAAGGGCAACATCTACAAGGCGGTCGTGACACGCGTCGAGCCGTCGCTCGAAGCCTGCTTCGTCGACTACGGCGAAGACCGCCACGGCTTCCTGCCGTTCAAGGAAATCTCCCGGATGTACTTCAAGGAAGGCGTGTCCGCATCGCAAGCGCGCATCCAGGACGCCATCCGCGAAGGCCAGGAACTGCTGGTACAGGTTGAAAAAGAAGAACGCGGCAACAAGGGCGCAGCCCTGACCACCTTTGTGTCGCTGGCCGGCCGCTATGTGGTGCTAATGCCCAACAACCCCCGCGGTGGTGGTGTATCCCGCCGCATTGAAGGCGAAGACCGCGCCGAGCTCAAAGAAAACATGGACCAGTTGGAATACCCCAACGGCATGTCCATCATCGCCCGCACCGCCGGTATCGGCCGCAGCGCCCCTGAGTTGCAGTGGGACTTGAACTACCTCTTGAAGCTCTGGACCGCCATCGATGGCGCAGCCAAGGGTGGCAAGGGCGCTTACCTGATTTATCAGGAGTCGAGCCTGGTGATTCGTGCGATTCGTGATTACTTCAACCACGA
>JAURWR010000061.1 GCA_030654805.1 Burkholderiaceae bacterium | reverse complement strand
CTGCGGGAAGATCGAATCGAGGTGGGTGCGGATCGCCTTGGTGCCGTGCGCGTAGGCGGTGCGCAGCGAGAACTCCATGCGCCGCTCGACATCGTTGGTGTTCCAGAACGCCATGCGGTCGGTGCCGACAGCGGTCAGCGCGCCCATGAAGGACCCATCCGGATTGGGCATGCGCGGCCAGATATGGCCTTTGTCGAGATGGGTATGGCAATCGACGAAGGCGGGAAGGACGATGCGGCCGGCGAGGTTGACCGAGCGGGGCGGCAGCGGCTTGTCGCCGCGCGGGGCAATCGCCTTGATCCTGCCTTCGGCAATCGAGATGTCGGCGCGGACGAAGCCGTCGCGGTCGGGCTTGCCGGCGAGGCCTTCGACCGTGGAGGCGTGAAGCCTGGCGTCGGCGAGGACATACCAGCCGCTTTCGGGGATGGGGAGGGCGGTCATGTCGGTCTCACCGCTCCTGCTTCAGCGCACTTTCGTGCCAGCGGCGCAGCATCATGTGCGAGATCCAGGTGAGCGTCATGAAGATGACGATGCCCGTCAGCGAGATCAGGATCAAAGCGGCGAAGAGCCGCGCCGTGCGCAGCCGGTAGCCGCTCTCGATGATGCGCGAGGCAAGGCCGGACGACTGGCCGGCGGAGCCGGCGACGAACTCGGCCACCACCGCGCCGATCAGCGCCAGGCCGCCGGCGATCTTCAGACCGCCGAGGAAATAGGGCATGGCGGCGGGCAGGCGCAGGTGCCAGAGCTCCTGCCAGCGCGTCGCGCCGTTGAGCTTGAACAGGTCGCGCAAATTGCGGTCGACGGAGTTGAGGCCGAGCGTCGTGTTCGACAGGATCGGGAAGAAGGCGACGATCCAGGCGCACAACAGCAGCGCGGCCGTGGTGCTTTCGACGTAGATCAGCATCAGCGGCGCAATCGCGACGATCGGCGTGACCTGCAGCACCACCGCCAGCGGCAGCAGCAGCGCTTCGAGGGGCGCAGAAAGCACGAACATCGCCGCGATCAACACCCCGCCGATGCTTGCCAGCGCCAGTGCGCCGAACGTGATCTTCAACGTGAACCACCAGCTCGCCGAAAGCGACCCGAAGTTGTCCATCAGCGTCTGCAACACCAGGCTGGGTGCGGGCAAGGTGTAGTGGGGGATCTGAGCCACCCGCACCAGTGCCTCCCACGCCAGCAGCCAACCCAGCACGCTCAGCAGCGGGAGCCATCTCGGCGTCATTCGGCTCGGGCGATGCACGGGCGTCGCGCGATCGCACTGCGTCGATCGTTCCGGCAGCGTGCTCACGTGCCGACCCCCTCCGGCACACTGGCCGCCGCCAGTGCCTGCGAGATCTCGCGGCACGCCTGCGCGTAGCGCAGCGAGGTTCGGAATTCAGGCGTTCGCGGCGACGGTTCGTCGACGATCACCTCAGCCACCACCCGGCCGGGGCGTGCGCCCATCACCAGCACCCGCTGGCTGAGGAACACCGCCTCGTACACGCTGTGCGTGACGAACAGCACCGCCAGCGATGTCGACTGCCACCACGCGAGTAGATCGTCGTTGAGCCGCTGGCGGGTGATTTCGTCGAGTGCGGCGAACGGCTCGTCCATCAGCAGCACGCGCGGCTGTGTGACCAGCGCACGGGCGATCGACGCGCGCATGCGCATGCCGCCAGACAATTCGGCCGGGAATGCCGCTTCGAAGTCACCGAGTCCGACCGACGCCAGCGCCCGCCGAACATGCGGCGCGGCCTCGGCCTTCGTTCGGCCGGCCAGCCTCAGCGGCAACCAGACGTTGTCGAACACGCTGGCCCAGGGCATCAGCGTCGGGTCCTGGAACACGAAGGCGGTGTCGCGGCGCGTGGCGCTCGTCCATGCCGGTGATTCGACGTGCCCACTGCTGGGCGCATCGAGCCCGGCGACCAGCCGCAGCACCGTGCTCTTGCCGCAGCCCGAGGGCCCGAGCAGCGACACGAACTCGCCCGCTCGCACCTCAAACGTGACGCCCTGCAAGGCCACGATGCCAGTCGCGTAACGCTTTCCGACGTCGCGCAACGCGATCGTCGACGACGAGGGCGCGGGCACCTGCATCAGGCGACCGCCCCCATCACTGAAATGCCACTTCGGCGAAGCTGCGCAGCTTGCGGCTGTGCAGCTGATCGAAGCCTTGCGCGCGCAGCAGCTCCAGCGCGCGGATGCCGTTGCGCTGGTGCTGGTCGACCCGCTCACGGTAGAACTGATTCGCCATGCCGGGCAACTTGATCTCGCCGTGCAGCGGTTTGTCGCTGACGCACAGCAAGGTGCCGTAGGGCACGCGGAAGCGGAAGCCGTTGGCCGCGATCGTCGCGCTTTCCATGTCGAGCGCGATCGCTCGGCTCTGGCTGAAGCGCCGCTCGGGTGATGTCGGAACGTGGTGCGACGGCAGCAACTCCCAGTTGCGGTTGTCGGTGCTCGCCACCGTGCCAGTGCGCATGATTCGCTTCAGCTCGTAGCCCTGCAGCTGCGTTACCTCGGCCACCGCAGCTTCGAGTGCGACCTGCACCTCGGCCAGTGGCGGGATCGGTACCCACAAGGGCAGGTCTTCGTCGAGGACATGGTCTTCGCGCACGTAGCCGTGGGCCAGCACGTAGTCGCCGAGCTGCTGCGTATTCCGCAGCCCCGCGCAGTGGCCAAGCATGATCCACACGTGCGGTCGCAGCACCGCGATGTGGTCGGTGATCGTCTTCGCGTTGGCCGGGCCGACCCCGATGTTGACCATCGTGATGCCGGCGCCGTCGTCGCGCCGCAGGTGGTAGGCCGGCATCTGCGGCAGCCGTGGCGGTGGCGCGCCGAGCTCGTCGCCCGGCTGCGCGGCCAGACCCCGACGTCGCGTGATCACGCCGCCCGGCTCGACGAAGGCGCTGTACTCGCTCGTCGGATCGTTCATCGCCGCGTGGCCCAGGCGCACGAATTCGTCGATATAGAACTGGTAGTTCGTGAATAGAACGAAGTTCTGGAAATGCTCGGGTGCGGTGCCGGTGTAGTGGCGCAGGCGGTGCAGCGAGTAGTCGACGCGCGGTGCGGTGAACAGCGCCAGCGGTTGCCGGATCTTGCCGTCCTTGCCGGGCTGGGGCTCGTGCGTGCCATTGGCAATGCCGTCGTCCATCTCGCCGAGGTCGGGCAGGTCGAACAGATCGCGCATCAGCAGCCGCCGGGCCGGGTCGAGCGAGCCTTCGAGGTGTTCGTGCTCGGCCAGCGAGAAATGCGCCGGAATCGGCTGCGCGCTGGTGCCGATCTCCAGCGACACCTGGTGGTTGCGCAGCAGCAGATCGAACTGCAGCTGGTAGTAGTTTCCGAACAGGTCCGGACGCGTCAGCGTGGTCTCGTAGGTGCCCGGTCCGGCGACGAAGCCGTAGCTCAGCCGCGAGTCGGCCCGCGCGACGGTGTCGGTGTGCACCCGCACGAACGGGTAGCAGGCCCGCACGCGGGCCGACAACGTCTCGCCGCCGACGAAGCGCTGCAACGACTCGCGCAGATGCGTCACGCTGGTGTCGTAGATGGTGCGCACCTGCGCCAGCGCCGCGGCGGGGTCGTCGAAGCGGCTCGGGGCGATGTAGTTCGGGGCGATTGGCATGGGCGCTCTTTCAGGCAGTGCCCCCATTTTCACCGCCGTCGCGGCCGCCTGGCTCACAGCCCCAGGCGGCGACAGATTTCCAGCACGGCGGCCGATTGGTTCATCGTGTAGAAGTGCAGCCCCGGCACGCCGGCGGTGCGCAGCTGGTCGCACAGGTCGGTGACGACATCGAGCCCGAAGGCGCGGATCGACTCGGCATCGTCGCCGAAGCCCAGCAGGCGCAGGCGCATCCAGCGCGGGATCTCGGTGCCGCAGCCGTCGGCGAACCGCATGATGCCGCTGGCGTTGGTGATCGGCATGATGCCGGGCACGATCGGGATGTCGGCACCCAGCGCATGGGCTTCGTCGACGAAGCGGAAGTAGGCGTCGGTGTTGAAGAACATCTGCGTGATCGCGCTGTTGGCGCCGGCCTTCACCTTGGCGGCATAGGCCTGCAGATCGGCCTGCGGCGAGGCCGCCTGCGGGTGCATCTCCGGATACGCCGCGACCTCGATGTGGAAGTGATCGCCGGTTTCCTGCCGGATGAACGCGACCAGATCGCTGGCATAGCGGAATTCACCGAAGCGTCCGTAGCCGCTGGGCAGGTCGCCGCGCAATGCGACGATGCGGCGCAGGCCAGCAGCCTTGAACTGCTGGAGCTGCTCGCGCACCCCGGCCGCGCTGGCGCCGATGCACGAAAAGTGCGGCGCCGCCTCGACGCCCTCGTCACGGATCGCCAGCACCGCCGACAGCGTGCCTTCCTGCGTGCCGCCACCGGCGCCGTAGGTCACGGAACAGAAGTCCGGCTTCAACGCGTACAGCTGTTGCCGGACCGCTGCGAGCTTGACCACGCCTTCGGGGGTCTTGGGCGGGAAGAACTCGAGGCTCAACGGAAGTTTCTTGCTCATGGTGATGTGGGTGGTGTCATGCGGCCAGTCGGGCCCACACGAAGAATTCGGTGTTGCCGGTGCTGACCCCGTGTCCGCCGCCGGCGATCGGGCTCTGAAAGTAGTCGCGCACCGTCATGTGCTGCTCGATGCAGGCCGCGCGGATGCGGGTTTCGACTTCGGCGAAGCTGCGCCGGTCCTTGACGATGCCGCCCTTGCCGATGTGCTCGGGCTGCAGCTCGAACTGTGGCTTCACCAGCATCAGCAGCTGACCGTCCGGCTTCAGGTAGCGCCGCAGTGTCGGCAACACCAGCGTCAGCGAGATGAAAGACAGGTCGCCGGTGACGACATCGAACGAGCTTTCGGGATGCGCTTGCGCGAAGGCGCTGTCGCCGACATCTCGCGCGTTGACGCCTTCGTGGCATTCGACGCGTGGGTCGGCGGCCAGCCGGGCGTGCAGTTGCCCGTGCCCGACCTCGATGCCGACGACGTCGGCCGCGCCGCGCTGCAGCAGCAGGTCGGTGAAGCCACCGGTGCTCTGGCCCGCATCCAGGCAATGCAGACCTTCGACGCTGAAGCCGCAACGATCCAGCGCCGCTTCCAGTTTCAAGCCGCCGCGCGACACGAAACGCAATTCGGCATCGTCGGTCACCTCGATCTGGCAGCCATCTGGCAGGTCTTCACCTGCCTTGCGCGGCACCGCCCAGCCCTTCGGGCCGAGCCACCGCACAGCACCCGCATCGATCAGCCGTTGTGCGGCCGATCGGGTGGGCACGAGGCCGCGTTGTAGAAGCAACTGATCAGCACGCATTGGTTGGGACCCAGCTACTCACTGCGGCCGGGTTTCCCGGCCGCAGTGAGGCGCCCCTTGGGGCTGAGCCCGGACACGAACCCTTCAGTGAACTGTTCGTGCCTGGCGAAGAGGTGGCCCGCCAGGGCCAGCGCGGCCTGCAAGGCAGAGCGAAGCGCACTGGGGGGTTCAATACCGGTACGTGTCGGGCTTGTACGGCCCGGACTTCGACACGCCGATGTAGCCGGCCTGCTCGTCCGTCAATTCGGTCAGCATCGCGCCGACCTTCTTCAGGTGCAGGCGAGCGACCTTTTCGTCGAGGTGCTTCGGCAGCACGTAGACCTTGCCGTTCTCGTACTGCCCGCTCTTGGTGAACAGCTCGATCTGCGCGATCGTCTGGTTCGCGAAGCTGGCCGACATCACGAAGCTCGGGTGCCCGGTGGCGCAGCCCAGGTTCACCAGGCGGCCCTTGGCCAGCAGGATGATCTTCTTGCCATCGGGAAACTTGACGTGGTCGACCTGCGGCTTGATCTCGTCCCACTCGTATTTCTCGAGCGAAGCGATGTCGATCTCGTTGTCGAAGTGGCCGATGTTGCAGACGATGGCCTCGTCCTTCATCGCCTGCATGTGCGCATGGGTGATGACGCGCTTGTTGCCGGTGGCGGTGACGAAGATGTCGGCCTTGTCGGCGGCGTAGTCCATCGTCACGACCTTGTAGCCTTCCATCGCGGCCTGCAACGCGTTGATCGGGTCGATCTCGGTGACCCAGACCTGCGCGCTCAGGGCACGCAGCGCCTGCGCCGAGCCCTTGCCCACGTCGCCATAGCCGGCCACGCAGGCGACCTTGCCGGCGATCATCACGTCGGTGGCGCGCTTGATCGAATCGACCAGCGATTCGCGGCAGCCGTACAGGTTGTCGAACTTGCTCTTGGTGACGCTGTCGTTGACGTTGATCGCACGGAACATCAGCGTGCCGGCGGCGCTCATTTCCTTCAGGCGGTGCACGCCGGTGGTCGTCTCTTCGGTCACGCCGATGATCTGCGCGCCCTTGCGGCTGTACCAGGTCGCGTCGACCGCCAGCTTGGCCTTGATGGCTGCGTACAGGCAGGTTTCCTCTTCGCTGGTTGGATTGCTCAGCACCGACGGGTCGGTCTCGGCGCGCTTGCCCAAGTGCATCAGCAGGGTGGCATCACCGCCGTCGTCGAGGATCATGTTCGGGCCTTCGCCTTCAGCGCCCTTGACGCCGAACTCGAAGATGCGGTGCGTGTAGTCCCAGTAGTCGGTCAGCGTCTCGCCCTTGTAGGCGAACACCGGCGTGCCGTTGGCGACCAGCGCGGCGGCGGCGTGGTCCTGCGTCGAGTAGATGTTGCACGAAGCCCAGCGCACCTTGGCACCCAGTGCTTCCAACGTTTCCACCAACACGGCGGTCTGGATGGTCATGTGGATGCTGCCGGTGATGCGTGCACCCTTCAGCGGCTGCGACTTGGTGAATTCTTCGCGGATCGCCATCAGGCCGGGCATCTCGGTCTCGGCGATCTTGATTTCCTTGCGGCCGAAATCGGCCTGCGACAGGTCGGCGACTGCGTAGTCGGTGGTGGGTTTCAGAACGGCGTTCATGTGAGGCTCCAATGAATGAGGAACCCGCACGGCTGCGAAGGGAACGGTTGCTGGAAGTACCACTCACCCACGAAGAACCATCGTGCGGGTGAGCGCGGTTGCAATGAAGAACTCCGAGCCTGGGACACATGACGTGCCTTGCAACGCTCCTCGGAACTGGCGTGATTGTAATCGGCCTCTTTGCGGCGGACTTGAGCGAGGACCGGCCGAATGAGTTCGACCTGGCGTCAGCGAGCGGCAGCAAGTCGCGCGATCTGCCGATCGTGCCAGCGTGCGAGCAGCCACTGCGCCGCCATCGCGCCCAACCACGCGCAGAACATGTCCTTCTGGGTGTCGAACGGATCGCCCTGCGTACCGAGGAAATCCTCCGATGCTGCGCCCATGGCTTCCGCCACGCCCCATTCGATCAGCTCGTACAGCGCGCTGAAGGCCAGACAGATCGAGGTGACCAGCAGAAACAACCAGCCACCACGCATCGCCGGTGCGACCAGCGTCGTGCGGCGCAACAGGATCTCACGCGCGGCGATGGCCGGCACGAAGCCTTGCATCAGGTGTCCGATGCGGTCGTAGTGGTTGCGCGTGAATCCGAACACCTCTTCCATCCAGAAGCCCAGCGGCACCCGGGCGTAGGTGTAGTGGCCCCCGAGCATCAGCACCACCATGTGCAGCGCGATCAGGCCGTAGAGCAACGGCGTCAGCGGAAAGCGCCGGTGGGTTGCCAGCATCAGTGGCAACGCGATGAAGACGGGACCGACCTCCATCGCCCAGGTGCCGGTCTCGTACGCACCGATGCCCGACGCCGCCAGCAGCGCGAGGATCGCTGTGGCGTAGACGTACAACCCGCAGCGGGTCATGGTCTGCTGCGGTCTATTTCAGCCACGCCGCCGCACGCAGGGCTTGCACCTTGTGACCGCGTCGCAAGCCCACTCGATCGCCAGCCGATCACCTGCTTCACAGGCCCGCTGCGTCCCGCAGCACGGTGACCTTGTCAGTCCGCTCCCAGGTGAATTCCGGCTCTTCGCGCCCGAAGTGACCGTAGGCCGCCGTCTTCTCGTAGATCGGCCGCAGCAGGTCGAGCATCTGGATGATGCCCTTGGGCCGCAGGTCGAAGTGCTCGGCCACCAGGGCCGAGAGCTTGTCGTCGGACATCACGCCCGTGCCCTCGGTGTAGACGGTGATGTTCATCGGCTTGGCCACGCCGATCGCATACGCGACCTGGATCTGGCACTGCTTCGCCAGGCCGGCGGCGACGATGTTCTTCGCAACATAGCGGCAGGCGTAGGCGGCCGAACGGTCGACCTTGGTCGGGTCCTTGCCGCTGAATGCGCCGCCACCGTGCGGGCAGGCGCCACCGTAGGTGTCGACGATGATCTTTCGGCCGGTCAGCCCGCAGTCGCCTTGCGGACCGCCGATGACGAAGCGGCCAGTCGGATTGACCAGGAACCGCGTGTCCTTCAGCCATTCCTTCGGCAGCACCGGTTTGATGATCTCCTCGATCACCGCCTCGATGAAGCTGGCCTTCATCTTGGTTGGGGATTCGCTCTGGTCGGGGCTGTGCTGCGTGGACAGCACGACGGTGTCGATCGAGTGCGGCTTGCCGTCGACGTAGCGCAGAGTCACCTGGCTCTTCGCGTCGGGCCGCAGGAAGGGCATGCGTCCGTCCTTGCGCAACTGTGCTTGCCGCTCCACGAGGCGGTGCGCGTAGTAGATCGGCGCGGGCATCAGCTCGGGGGTCTCGTCGCAGGCGTAGCCGAACATCAGGCCCTGGTCGCCGGCGCCGAGGTTCAGGTAGTCGTCGCTGGCGCGATCGACGCCCTGCGCGATGTCGTTGCTTTGCTTGTCGTAGGCCACCAGCACCGCACAGCCCTTGTAGTCGATGCCGTACTCGGTGTTGTCGTAGCCGATGCGCTTGATGGTGTCGCGCGCGACCTGGATGTAGTCGACGTTCGCCTGCGTCGTGATCTCGCCGGCCAGCACCACGAGGCCGGTGTTGGTCAGCGTCTCGGCAGCCACGCGCGACAGCGGGTCTTGCGTGAAGATGGCGTCGAGGATCGCGTCGGAGATCTGGTCGGCCACTTTGTCGGGGTGACCTTCAGAGACGGATTCGGATGTGAAAAGGAAATCGTTCGCCACTCTTAAACTCCGGTTGGTTGCAACTTGCGTTGCCGGGCCAGCTTCTGGAGGTGCGGCGAACGCTTTAGCGGTTTGTTGAGCCTGAGCCCGGCAGACACTTCTGATTGCTCGAAGTGCGCTGCAATCGCCCCGCAAGTAGTTCAATAACTCGGCGATGGCCGGATTCTAGCGACCTGATGACCCGCTTCATTGCGATTTTCCTGACCGGCTGCGTGCGCTTCTTGGCGCATTTCCCGCTTCGCTGGCTGCACGCAGTCGGCGCGCCATTCGGGTGGCTGGTTTACGGGGCTTCTCCCAGCTACCGACGGCGTTTTCGCGCCAATGTGACCCAGGCGGGTGTGCCCTGGGTCCAGGCGCGGGGCGCCATCGGGGCGGCCGGCCGGATGATGATGGAGCTGCCGCCGTTGTGGCTGCGCCCATCCGATGCGCCGCTGCCGGTGCCTGTGCGCTGGCAGCATGGCGAGTTGATCGAGGCGGCTCAGGCGGCCGGTCGCGGCCTGGTGATGCTGACCCCGCACCTCGGTTGCTTCGAGGCCATCGGCCAGTCTTATGCCGAGCGATATGGCGCGGGGCGCGGGGCGATGACAGTGCTGTACCGCCCAGCACGCAAGCCGTGGTTGCGCGATCTGGTCGAGGCGGCCCGCCGTCGGCCGGGGCTCGATGCGGCGCCGGCCACGCTGTCGGGCGTGCGGCAGATGATCCGTGCCCTCAAGCGCGGCGAAGTCGTGGGTCTGCTGCCCGACCAGGTGCCGCCCGAAGGCCTGGGTGTGTGGGCGCCGTTCTTCGGCAAACCGGCCTACACCATGACGCTGGCTGCGCGGCTGGTCCAGCAGACCGGTTCCGCGTTGTTGCTGGTGTGGGGAGAGCGTCTGGCGGACGGCGCGGGCTACTGCGTGCGCGTCAGCGAACTCGGCGAGGCCCTGCCCGCTGACGCTGCCGACGCTGCGGCGGTGATCAACCGGGCGATGGAACGCCTGATCCTGCAATGCCCGCAGCAGTACCTGTGGGGCTACCACCGCTACAAGCGACCGCGCCGCAACGCATTGGTATCGTCCGGCGCGCGCACGCCGTCCGCTCCCGCCGGTGGAGACGAAGCCTCTTGAAGCCGGCCTTTTTGCACCTGCTCACGCGCTGCGTACTGGGTCTGCTGTGGCTGCTGCACTGGCTGCCACTGGCCTTGCTGGCGCCGCTAGGTCGTGGATTGGGCGCCGTGCTGTGGACGCTGGGCCGCGCGCGGCGACGCATCGCGCTGCGCAACCTCGAACTGTGTTTCCCCGAAAAGAGTCACGCCGAGCGCCACGCCATCGCGGTCGAACACTTCAAGTGCCTGGGCCGCAGCCTGCTGGAGCGCGGGCTGCTGTGGCACGCATCGGCCGAGCGGCTGAAGCGCCTGATCCACATCGAGGGCCCGGCAGATTTCGGCGATCGCCACACCGGCGCGCTGATGTGGCTGGTGCCGCATTTCGTCGCACTCGACGTCGCCGCCGTGGCCGCCAGGTTCTCGGTGGCGCGGCCCGGTTGCACCGTCTATCAGACGCAGAGCAACAAGGTGTTCGACGAGGCGGTGCGTCGCGGTCGGCTGCGCTTCGGCAAGATTCGCGTGTTCTCGCGGCGCGAAACCGCCAAGCCGCTGCTTCGCGCGATCAAAGAAGGAGACGGCTTCTTCAACCTGCCCGACATGGATTTCGGCCGCAAGGATGCCGAGTTCGTGCCGTTCTTCGGCGTGCTCGCCGCCACGCTGCTGACGCCGTCGCGCATGGCGCGGCTGCTCAACATGGCGGTGCAGCCCGTGGTGGCCGAGATGCTGCCTGGCGGACAGGGCTACCGGGTCCGGTTCCTGGAGCCGTGGTCGAATTTCCCGACCGACGATCCGCTGGCCGACACGGCGGCCCTGAACCGCTGGATCGAGACCGAGATTCGCCGCAATCCGGCGCAGTATCTTTGGGTGCACCGCCGATTCAAGACCCGTCCGCGTGGCGAGAAGTCGCTTTACTGACGTCCGTACTGTCCCGGGCCAGCACGGGCCGGGCAACGATAATCACGGCATGAAAATCCGGTTCACCAAGATGCAGGGCGCCGGCAACGACTTCGTCGTGCTCGACGCCACGCGGGAACCTCTCGCACTCAGCACCGACCAGATGCGCCGCCTTGGCGACCGGCGCTTCGGCGTGGGTGCCGACCAGATCTTGGTGGTCGCGCGCAGCAGCACACCCGAGGTCGATTTCGCTTACCGCATCTTCAACCAGAGCGGCGAAGAGGTCGAGCAGTGCGGCAACGGCGCGCGCTGCTTCGTGCGCTACGTGCGCGACAAGGGGCTGTCCGACAAGACAACGTTGCGCGTCGAGACCGTCAACAACCTGCTCGAGTTGCACCTGCAGCCCGATGGGCGTGTCCGCGTCGACATGAACACGCCGGTATTCGACCTGCCGCGCATCCCGTTCCATGCGGCAGGCCTGCGACCGCACCGGGTGGCGGTCAAGGGTGCCGCAGGCAAGGGCCGCACCACCGAGTTGTGGCCGCTGAACCTGAAGGGTCGCACCGTCGAGGTCGCGGTGCTGTCGATGGGCAATCCGCACGCAGTGCAGGTCGTCGACGATGTCGACACCGCGCCGGTCGAGGTGCAGGGCCCGCTGATCGAGCATCACACCAGCTTTCCGAAGCGCGTCAACGCGGGCTTCATGCAGATCGTCGCGCGCGACCACATCCGGCTGCGGGTGTTCGAGCGCGGTGCCGGTGAGACACTGGCCTGCGGCACCGGCGCCTGCGCTGCGGTCGTGGCCGGCATCCGGCTCGGGCTGCTCGATCCGGTGGTCGATGTCGATGCCCGGGGTGGGCGCCTGACCATCGAATGGCAAGGCGCCGAAGCCGGCCCGGAAAGCCATGTTTTCATGACCGGACCGGCCGAGACCGTGTTCGAAGGAGAGATCGAACTGTGACCCACGCAACCGCGATGAACCGAGAGCAACGAACCATGAGCACCACGCCGTGAGCAGCCCCACCGGAGTCCAAGGCATCACCGAAGCCGACATCGCCAACTACCTGGCGAATACGCCCGGCTTCTTCGAGCGGCACGCCGAATTGCTGAGCTCGATCCAGCTCAGCAGCCCGCACGGCACGCGTGCCGTCTCGCTGCAGGAGCGGCAGATGGACATGCTGCGCGAGAAGCACAAGGGCCTGGAGCAGAAGATCATGGAGATGATCCGCCACGGCCAGGAAAACGTCGCGATCGCCGATCGGCTGCACCGCTACACCCGTGCGCTGATGCTGACCGCTGACGCAGCCGACCTGCCCGAGGTGGTGGTGCGCGAGCTGATGCACCAATTCCTGATTCCGCAGGCCGGCATCCGCGTCTGGGGTGCCTCGCCCGACCATTCGGCGCTGCCTGCGGATCGCGAATTCGCGCGCGAGGTCAGTGCCGATGCCAAGAGCTTTGCCTCCAGCCTGACACTGCCGTACTGCGGCGCGAACTCCGGCTTCGAGGCCGCAGGCTGGCTCGAAGACGCCGCCACGGTCGCATCGCTGTCGCTGATCCCGCTGCGCCACGGCGCCACCACCGACGCCTTTGGCCTGCTGGTGCTGGGGTCCCCCGATCCGACGCGATTCGCGGCCGACATGGGCACCGAATTCCTGATGCGCATCGGCGAGATCGCCAGCGCGAGCCTGTCGCGGCTCATCCGAGCGGAGTGACGGTTCACCGACGCGCATGGCAATCCAGCCTTCGGCCGACGAGACACCACGCCTGGCTGATTGCCCGCGCGTGCGTTCCGAAAGTGTCCTGAGCGACGACCTGCTGCGTCACTTGCAGCACCTGCAAGTCGAGCGCCGCTTGGCCGCTCGCACGCTGGCGCTGTATGCGCGGGCCTTCGCGCGCCTACAGCGCTTTGTCGATGCTGCACCGGTGCCATTGCGCGAGGTGCAGCCGCACCAGGTGCGTCGCTGGGCCGGAGCTTTGCATGCGCAAGGACTGGCGCCAGGCAGCATCGCCATGGAGCTGTCGGCCTGGCGCGGCTTCTATCGATGGCTGGGCCGCGATGGCTGGGTTGCGCAGAACCCGGTGGCCGGCGTGCGTGCGCCGCGCGCGCCCAAGCCGCTGCCGAAGGCGCTGGCGGTCGATCAGGCGGTGGCGCTGGCTGATTTCGAAGAAGACACCGAAGCTCGGCGCGACAGCGCTTCGCTGGCCGCGCGCGATCAGTGCATCACCGAGCTGCTGTACGGCTGCGGCCTGCGCGTGGCCGAGCTGGTTTCGCTCGACGCGCAGCCGGGTCAGCAGGCGGTCGGCTGGATCGACATCGCTGATGCAACCGCGCATGTGCGGGGCAAGGGTGACAAGCGGCGCAGCGTGCCGGTCGGCGGGCCGGCCTTGTGCGCCTTGCACGATTGGCTGGCATTGCGCGTGCAGATGGCAGCGCATGGCGAGACGGCACTGTTCGTCAGCAATCGCGGCAGTCGCATCACCACCGGTCAGGTGCGATCGCGCCTGAAGCTGCGCGCCCTGAAGGCCGGCCTGCCCACGCACGTACACCCGCACATGCTGCGTCACTCCTTCGCATCGCATCTGCTGCAATCCAGCGGCGATCTGCGCGCCGTGCAGGAGTTGCTGGGCCACGCCAACATCGCGACGACGCAGGTCTACACCAAGCTCGACTTCGGGCACCTGAGCAAGGTCTACGACGCGGCGCACCCGCGAGCGAAACTTGTTGGCCCCCACGTCGCTGCGCTCCTGCCCCCCGAGGGGGCTGAGGCCGCGCGCGAGGTCCAACGGGCCTCGCGGCTGCCGAAGGCCAACGGGCCTGCCAGCCCGTTGGCGCCCACCGCGTAGCCGGGGAACCCGTCTGCGGTGGTTGCTTGATCAACGCCTCGCTTTGCTGGCTCATTTCCGTCCATCGACATCATGAAAATCATCAAATTGCGCGATGGCAAGGAGCGCTCGCTGCTCAAACGACATCCCTGGGTGTTCGAAGGCAGCATCGCCAGCGGCCGTGCCGATTCGGGCGAGACGGTGCGCGTCGAGTCGCATGCTGGTGAGTTCCTGGCGTGGGGCGCGTACAGCCCGGCGTCGTCGATCCGCGTGCGTGCCTGGAGCTTCGACGCGGCCGAGCGCATCGACGCCGCGTTCTTCGAGCGGCGCATCGCTCGCGCCGTCGCGGTTCGCGCGCGGCTGCCGATCGCCAGCGACGCGATGCGGCTGATCCACGGTGAGGCCGATGGCCTGCCGGGGCTGGTCGTCGACCGCTACGGCGACACGCTGAGCGCGCAGTTCACCTGCGCCGGCGTCGAGCGCTGGAAGCCGGCGATCGCCGATGCGCTGCTGAAGATCACGGGGCTGACCCGCCTCTACGAACGAAGTGACGCGAGCGTGCGCGAGCTCGAAGGTCTGCCATCGATCGCCGGCTGGCTGCGCCTGCCGACGGGCACCGACGACGGCACCGAAGTCACGATCCACGAACACGGCTGGCGCCTGACCGTCGATGTGGCACGCGGCCACAAGACCGGCTATTACCTCGACCAGCGCGACAGCCGCAAGCTGTTCGCCGACTGCGTGCGGCACTTCGGCGTGCGGCGGGTGCTCAACTGCTACAGCTACACCGGCGGCTTCAGCGTCGCGGCGCTGGCCGGCGGTGCAACCGAGGTGACCAGCGTCGATTCCTCGGGCCCGGCGCTCGAACGTGCCACCGCGCATGTCGCGCTGAACGAATTCGACGCTGCGCGCCACACGGCCATTGACGCCGATGTCAACGCGACGCTGCGCCGGTTCGTCGACGAGGGCCGGCGCTTCGACGCCATCGTGCTCGATCCGCCGAAGTTCGCGTCCACGGCCGCGCAGGCCGAGCGCGCGGCGCGGGCCTACAAGGACATCAACCGCCTCGCGTTCATGCTGCTCGAGCCGGGCGGCCTGCTGTTCACGTTCTCGTGTTCGGGGGGCGTCAGCGCCGACCTGTTCCACAAGATCGTCGCCGGTGCCGGACTCGATGCGGGCATCGATGGGCAGATCCATGCGCGCACTGGCGCGGCACCCGATCACCCGATGACGGTGACCTTTCCCGAGGGCGAGTACCTGAAGGGCTTGGTGATCGTCAAACAGATCGCGTGATTAATTCCGTATTTGGGTGATTCCGCAGCGTGGGTGCATCCGAAGCAGCCCGCTTTCCAGGACGGCTGCGTAGCATCCGCGCAGTTCAAGAGCAAACGGGAGATTTCTCATGTGTGGCATCGTTGGCGCCGTCAGCACCCGCAACATCGTTCCGGTGCTGATCGAAGGGCTGAAGCGGCTCGAATACCGGGGTTACGACTCTTGCGGGGTGGCCGTGCATCAGCATGGCGAACTGCGTCGTGCGCGCAGCACGGAGCGGGTGGCCGAGCTGGAGATCAACGTCGCGGCCGACCATGTCGAGGGGGTCACCGGCATCGCCCACACCCGCTGGGCCACGCACGGCGCGCCGGCGGTGCACAACGCTCATCCGCATTTCTCGCCCGGGCCGTCGGCCCGTGACGCAGCGGGAAGCGGATCGGATGACGGCGTCGCTGCCGTGGGCCGCATTGCGCTGGTGCACAACGGCATCATCGAGAACCACGACCAGCTGCGTGACGAGCTGCGCGGCCTCGGCTACGTGTTCCACAGCCAGACCGACACCGAGGTCCTTGCCCACCTGATCGACCATCTGTACCAGGGCGATCTGCTCGAAGCGGTGCAGCGCACCGTGCCGCGCCTGCGCGGCGCCTACGCGATCGCGGTGTTCTGCCGCGACGAACCGCACCGCGTGATCGGCGCGCGTGAGGGCTCGCCGTTGATCCTGGGCATCGGTACCGGCGAACGTGCGGGCGACCACTACCTCGCCAGCGACGCGATGGCGCTGGCAGGCGTGACCGACCAGATCGTCTACCTCGAAGAGGGTGATGTGGTCGATGTGCGCCTGGGCAGTGTCGCCATCAGCTCTTGCGCCGAGGGACGCTTTCATGCGGTACAGCGCCACGTGCGCACCGTCCATGCGCATTCGGGCGCTGCCGAGCTCGGGCCCTACCGCCACTACATGCAGAAGGAAATCTTCGAGCAGCCGAAAGCGATCGCCGACACGCTGGACGCCGTAACGGCCATCTCGCCCAACCTGTTCGGAGACGCCGCCGGCCGGGTGTTCGAGGACATCGATTCGGTGCTGATCCTGGCCTGCGGAACCAGCTTCTACGCGGGATCGGTGGCCAAGTACTGGCTCGAAGGCATCGCGAAGATTCCGACCTCGGTCGAAGTGGCCAGCGAGTATCGCTATCGAGACAGCGTGCCGAATGCGCGCACGCTGGTCGTCACGATCAGCCAGAGCGGCGAGACCGCCGACACCTTGGCCGCGCTGAAGCACGCCCGATCGCTCGGCATGCTGCACACGCTGACGGTGTGCAACGTCTCGACCAGCGCCATGGTGCGCGAGTGCGAGCAGGCCTTCATCACGCGCGCCGGTGTCGAGATCGGCGTGGCATCGACCAAGGCCTTCACGACGCAGCTGGTCGGTCTGTTCCTGCTGACCCTCGCGATCGCGCAGACGCGCGGGCACCTGAGCGATGAAGCCCAGGCGCAGCACCTGCACGCGCTGCGCCACCTGCCGGTCGCGGTGCAGGGCGTGCTGGCGCTCGAGCCGCAGATCATCGCGTGGTCGGAGGTGTTCGCGCGCAAGCAGAACGCACTGTTCCTCGGCCGAGGCATGCACTATCCAATCGCCCTGGAAGGCGCGCTGAAGCTGAAGGAAATCAGCTACATCCACGCCGAGGCCTACCCGGCCGGTGAGCTGAAGCACGGCCCGCTGGCGCTCGTCACTGCGGAGATGCCGGTGGTGACCGTCGCGCCCAACGACGCGCTGCTCGAAAAGCTGAAGAGCAACCTGCAAGAGGTGCGTGCGCGCGGGGGTGAACTGTTTGTGTTTGCCGATGCCGACACCCGCATCGAGTCAGGCGAAGGCCTGCACGTCATCCACATGCCCGAAAACTACGGCCCGCTGTCACCGATCCTGCATGTCGTGCCGCTGCAGCTGCTGGCCTATCACACCGCCTGCGCCCGCGGGACCGATGTCGACAAGCCGCGAAACCTGGCGAAATCGGTGACGGTGGAGTAGTCCAGTCCATGACTGGTGTCTGTGAACCGCAGGAATAAGGTCTGTCGGGAATCGGGGGCGTTTAGGCGTTGTTACTAACTACGTTTCGCCCTTGAAATCTGAGCGTTCCGAG
Source organism: Burkholderiaceae bacterium (assembly GCA_030654805.1). Classification (GTDB taxonomy): domain Bacteria; phylum Pseudomonadota; class Gammaproteobacteria; order Burkholderiales; family Burkholderiaceae_C; genus PBB1. The sequence continues at coordinate 355 of JAURWR010000061.1, read as the reverse complement.
TTCGTGCGCAACAAGAATGTCATGGCCAAGAGCCTCCCTGACTGTTGACGTTCGGGTCGAACCGCCCCAGATGGTCACGTTCCGCTGATCTGAAGCGCCCTCTGCATGACAGATGAGCCGCGAGGCTGCGAATTCAGAGCCGCAGACTTCACGCAGCCATCTGCTGCACGTCCACAGCGGTCAGATCCCAGATGCGCAGTGCCGTGGCGCCAGTGCTCAGCGCTTGCGCCACACGCTCGCCAGCCAGGGCTGTTGCTCCAGCGGCAGGCCCGGCGGGCGGTAGAAGTGGTCCAACTCGTCGAAACCGGCGTCCGTCATCAGGGTGCGCCAGGTCGGCCAGTCGTGGAAGGCGCCG
>JAURWR010000060.1 GCA_030654805.1 Burkholderiaceae bacterium | reverse complement strand
AGCGAGACCGAAATGCTGCGCTACCTGCGCAGCCTGTCCGACAAGGACCTCGCGCTCGACCGCACGATGATCCCGCTGGGCTCGTGCACGATGAAGCTCAACGCGACCAGCGAGATGATCCCCATCACCTGGCCCGAGTTCGCGAACATGCATCCGTTTGCGCCGGCCGACCAGCTGGAGGGCTATCGCCTGCTCGACGAGCAGTTGCGCGAGGGGCTGTGCCAGGCCACCGGCTACAGCGGCATCAGCCTGCAGCCGAACGCCGGCTCGCAGGGCGAGTACGCCGGGCTGCTGGTGATCCACGCGTGGCATGCGTCGCGTGGCGAAGGCCACCGCGACATCTGCCTGATCCCCGAATCGGCGCATGGCACCAACCCCGCGTCGGCGCAGATGGCCGGCATGAAGGTGGTCGTGACGAAGTGCGATGCCGAGGGCAACGTCGACCTGGCCGACCTGCGCGCCCAGTGCGAAAAGCACAGTGCGAATCTCGCTGCGGTGATGGTCACCTACCCGTCGACCTACGGCGTGTTCGATCCGCACATCAAGGAGCTGTGCGCGCTGGTGCATGAGCACGGGGGCCGCGTCTATGTGGACGGCGCGAACATGAACGCACTGGTCGGCGTCGCGGCGCCGGGCGAGTTCGGCGGTGACGTCAGCCACCTGAACCTGCACAAGACCTTCTGCATTCCGCACGGCGGCGGCGGGCCGGGCGTCGGTCCGGTGTGCGTCGTCGAAGACCTGGTGCCGTTCCTGCCCGGCCACCGCACGGGAGCGTCAGCGACCCCTGGTGGGATCGCGGGTCCGTGCGGCACGCAGCAGGTCGGCGCGGTGTCGGCCGCGCCGCTGGGCAACGCTGCGGTGCTGCCGATCAGCTGGATGTACATGCGGATGATGGGCAGCGCCGGCCTGACCGGTGCGACCGAGACGGCCATCCTCAGCGCCAACTACATCGCCGCGCGGCTGGCCGATCACTACGACATCCATTTCAGCGGCGGTGTCGCGGTCGTCAAGGGCGGCGGCGTCGCCCACGAATGCATCCTGGACCTGCGGCCGCTGAAGGAAAGCAGCGGCGTCACCGCCGAGGACGTTGCCAAGCGCCTGATCGACTACGGTTTCCATGCGCCGACGCTGAGCTTCCCGGTGCCCGGCACGCTGATGGTCGAGCCGACCGAGAGCGAGCCGCTGTGCGAACTCGACCGCTTCTGCGACGCGATGATCGCGATCCGGGACGAGATCCGAAAGGTCGAGGCCGGCGTCTGGCCGAAGGACGCGAACCCGTTGAAGGCCGCGCCGCACACCGCCGAAGCCCTGCTCGGCGCCGACTGGCCGCACCGCTACAGCCGCGAGGAAGCCGCCTTCCCGATCGCCACGCTGCGACGCAACAAGTACTGGGTGCCGGTCGGCCGCGTCGACAACGTGCATGGCGACAGAAACCTGGTGTGCAGCTGCCCGCCGCTGTCGGAGTACGCTGACGACTGATCTTCCGGGGAGCGCTGCATGGCCGTGTCGGTTTTCGACCTCTTCAAGATCGGCATCGGCCCCAGCAGCTCGCACACCGTCGGGCCGATGCGGGCGGCGCGGCTGTTCGTGCAGCGCCTGATGGCCGACGGTCGGCTGGCAGGCACCCGGCGCGTCCGGGCCGAGCTGTTCGGCTCGCTCGGCGCCACCGGCCGCGGCCACGGCAGCGACAAGGCGGTGCTGTTGGGGCTGGCAGGACACGAGCCCGACACCGTCAATGTGGACGCCATCCCGGCGCTGCTGGCGGCCATCCGCGGCAGCCGCCGGCTGCCGCTGGGCAGCGACCACGAGGTCGCCTTCGACGAGAAGACCGACCTCGTCTTCCACCGCCGTCAGAGCCTGCCACTGCACGCCAATGGCATGCGCTTCACCGCCTTCGGCGACGACGGCCTGGGGCTCGCCGAGCGCGTCTACTACTCGGTCGGCGGTGGCTTCGTCGTCAGCGACGAGCTGCTCGCCGACGGCAGCAGGCAAAAGCAGATCGCACCCGACGCCACGGTGCTGCCGCTGCCCTTTCATTCGGGTGCCGACCTGCTGGCGATCACCACGCGCGACGGCTGCAGCATCGCCGAGGTGATGCGCCGCAACGAGCGGCACTGGCGCAGCGATACCGAGCTCGACGCCGGGCTGCTCAAGATCTGGGACGTGATGCAGGCCTGCGTGCTGCGGGGCTGCGCCACCGACGGCGTGCTGCCCGGGGGCTTCAAGGTGCGGCGCCGCGCGGCCGACCTGTTTCGTCAGCTGTCGGCCGAGAACGACGCGACCCGGCAGCACTCCAGCACCGCGTCATCGTTCCATCCCGACGACCCGCTGCAGGTGCTCGACTGGGTGAATCTGTACGCGCTGGCGGTCAACGAGGAAAACGCCGCTGGCGGCCGCGTGGTCACCGCGCCGACCAACGGCGCCGCGGGCATCGTGCCGGCGGTGCTGCATTACTACTGTCGTTTCGTGATGAAGAACGACCCCCACGTTGCGGCGCTCCCGACCTCCCAGGAGGCGCAACCCGGCACCGGGATGGGCGCCACCGAACGCGGCGTGATCGACTTCCTGCTGACCGCGGCGGCGATCGGCCTGCTCTACAAGGAGAACGCGTCGATCAGCGGCGCCGAGGTCGGCTGCCAGGGCGAGGTCGGCGTCGCCTGCTCGATGGCCGCCGGCGCGCTGTGCGCGGTGACGGGCGGCACGCCCGAGCAGGTCGAGAACGCCGCCGAGATCGGCATGGAGCACCACCTCGGCCTGACTTGCGACCCGGTCGGCGGGCTGGTGCAGATCCCCTGCATAGAGCGCAACGCGATCGCGTCGGTCAAGGCCATCAACGCGGCCCGCATGGCGCTGCGCGGCGACGGCACACACCACGTGAGCCTGGACAAGGTCATCAAGACCATGCGCGACACCGGCGCCGACATGATGACCAAGTACAAGGAAACGGCGCGCGGCGGGCTGGCGGTGAACATCGTCGAGTGCTGACACTGCAAGGCTGCGCCGGCATCTTGGTCAAGGCGGATCAGACCGCGAGTCAACCCAACTGACTGACGCTGATTGAACCGCCCCGGGTTTCATCTCCAACTCCAGAGCCGGCGGCGGACCAAGCCTGGCCCGAGGACGCCTGAGGCCGCTGTCGGGCCGCCACGCCAGCGACGAAGCGGCCGAAGGCCTCAAGCAGCGGCGCGGCGTCGAAGGACGGCCCCTCCAGCATCGCCAGCGCCTGCACGGTGGCTTCGAGCGTCGAGATCTGGTCGGCTCGCCGCGCTGCGCGGATCGCGCGGTAGCAGGTCGGCGCCGGCGCGACCAGCGACAGTCGCGGCAGTGCAGCCAGGGCCGGGTGCTCCAGAAGCATCCGCAGGCTCTTGCGCCACGTCGCGTCGATGACCACCAGACGCAGGGGCGCGCCCGCCGTCGTCCCCGGGGCCGACGGCGCGGGCGCGGCGGGCACGTCGGGGTAGAGCAGCCGCGTGTCCCGCCCTGGGCGCTGCAGCAGTGCCGCCAGCGCCGCGGGCGAGAAGCGCTCGCCGACGACCACCTCGCAGTGCGCCAGAGACAGGCGCAGCATCGCCACGCTGTTCTTCGCCTGGCGCTGTTCCTGCGGGTGTTGCAGCACCAGCACCTCGGTGCGATGGGCGGTCGGCTGCGCGAGCGCGCACAGGCAGGTCGCCTGCGGGCGCAGGCAGCGCACGCAGACCGCACGGCAGAGGGGGGACGGACCATTCACGCGGGAATGGTCGCACGCCTGTCCCGTCCACTGACCAACCCCCGTCGGCGCTTGACTCCGATTTCAGAGTGTCGGGAGCACCCGTTCACCGACGAGGGAGTCAGGCATGAGCGTGGCTCGAACGGCGAAACCGATGGTTTGGGCACAAGCGCCTGGTTCCGAGGCAGAGCGGTCCGCCGCCTGCGGATGCCAGTTCGAACTCTTGACCCAGACCGGGCGGTGCGCAGTGCCGCAGCGCCAGGGCTCAGCGCTTGCGCCACACGCTCGCCAGCCAGGGCTGTTGCTCCAGCGGCAGGCCCGGCGGGCGGTAGAAGTGGTCCAACTCGTCGAAACCGGCGTCCGTCATCAGGGTGCGCCAGGTCGGCCAGTCGTGGAAGGCGCCG
>JAURWR010000059.1 GCA_030654805.1 Burkholderiaceae bacterium | reverse complement strand
CGAGCGGCTGATGCGGCTGGCCGGGCTGCGGGGTGTTCGGCGTGGCAAGTCGGTGCGCACCACCGTGCCCGATGCCAAGGCGGCGTGCCCGCTGGATCGGGTGAACCGGCAGTTCGAGGCGGATCGGCCGAACCAACTGTGGGTGGCCGACTTCACCTACGTCTCGACCTGGCAGGGCTTCGTGTACGTCGCCTTCGTCATCGACGTCTTCGCGCGTTACATCGTGGGCTGGCGGGTCAGCAGTTCGATGCAGACCGACTTCGTCCTCGACGCGCTGGAGCAGGCGTTGTATGCGCGTCGGCCCGAGCGAGGCGGGGCCCTGGTGCACCACAGCGACCGGGGCTCGCAGGGTGGATTCAACCAGTCGTTGCAACACGTCCCAACTGGAGGTGTTGATGAAGCAGAAGAAGTTGAAGTCGGATCGTTCGCTCAGGCCCAAGCTGCGATCGCCAGGCAGGCCGCCGGTGCTGCATCGCGCGGAGCGATGGCCGTTCTGGAAGGCGATAGCGCAGGGACATGCCAGCGAGGACGCAGCCGCGATAGCTGGCGTGTCGCCGGCTGTGGGTAACCGCTGGTTCCGACAATGCGGTGGTATGCCTCCTTCCAATCTTGCCCCGTCCGCCGCTGCGCCCACAGGGCGGTACCTTTCCTTCGCCGAACGTGAGCAGATCGCGCTGGCAATTGCCCGTGGAGAAGGGGTTCGGGAAATTGCCGGGCAGCTCGGTCGATCGCCATCGACTATCTCGCGTGAACTGCGGCGCAATGCTGCAACGCGCGGGGGCGGCCTTGAGTACCGTGCTCACACGGCACAGTGGCATGCTGACCGAGCAGCAATGCGCCCGAAGCCTGCCAAACTGCTGATGAACCCCGTGCTGCACGACTACGTGCAGGAGCGGCTGGCCGGCAACATCGCGACGCCTGGTGGCAAATCGATCGCAGGACCGAAAGTCGAGTGGAAGGGCCGCCGACATGGGCCAAGACAAGCCCGCCGATGGTCGAAGGCTTGGAGCCCGGAGCAGATCGCCAACCGCCTGTTGATAGATTTCCCCGAAGACACTTCGATGCGCATCAGCCATGAAGCGATCTACCAGGCGCTCTACGTGCAGGGCCGTGGAGCGCTGCGCAGGGAACTGACTGCCTGCCTGCGCACCGGACGCGCCTTGCGGGTGCCCAGGGAGCGCGTGCGTAATCGCGGGAAGTCCTTCGTGACCCCGGAGATCCTCATCAGTGAGCGGCCGGCCTGCGTCGAGGATCGCGCTGTACCCGGCCATTGGGAGGGCGATCTGATTTTGGGACTGGCGAGCTCGGCCATCGGAACATTGGTGGAAAGGTCTACGCGCTTCACGATGTTGCTGCACCTTCCGCCGCATCCCGGCCACGGTAAGCAACCGCGCGAGAAGCATGGCCCCGCATTGGCTGGCCACGGTGCCGAAGCCGTGCGTGCCGGGATCACAAAAGCGATGGCTTCATTGCCGGGCCAATTCCGGAAGTCATTGACCTGGGATCAAGGTACCGAGATGAGCCAGCATGCCAAGCTCTCGATCGACACGGGCTTGGAGGTGTACTTCTGCGATCCTCAGAGCCCCTGGCAGCGAGGGACCAACGAGAACACCAATGGCCTGCTGCGGCAATACTTCCCGAAGGGAACAGACCTCAGCGCCCACAAGGTCAGTGACCTGAATGCGGTGGCCTTTGCACTGAATACGAGACCACGCAAGACGCTCGGCTGGCGGACACCGGCAGAAGCATTCAATGAACTGCTACGCTCGACCGAGCAAAGCAGTGTTGCGACGACCAGTTGACTCCGGGCAGTACGTCTCGATCCGCTACAGCGAGCGGCTGGCCGAGGCCGGCATCGAGCCATCGGTGGGCAGCACGGGCGACAGCTACGACACTCAGTTCAAATTCTTCCCTGAACGCCGACCTGGTCTGACCCGAGCTACGACTGGCCTCGCTGCCTTCGCGTTGACCTGTCGACCGAGTCGGACGTTCCCCGCGCACCGTCGGGCTCATCGCATGTGACCTTATAGGAGCTTTGTTCTGCACCCTGAGTGTCCTGTCCGGCGGTTGAGGTTGGCGATGCCATCTTCAACTGCGAGGGGACAATCGAGTGAATCAGGACGAAATCATTCTCGGGGTCGACACCCACCTGGAACAACACGTCGGCGCGGTGATCAGTGCCGCCGGCAAACTTCTTGCGACGCAGGCCGTAAACACGACTTCTGCCGGCTACTTGCAGTTGCTCAAGTGGGCGCGGTCGCTTGGAGATCTCCGCCGTGCCGGCATCGAGGGCACTGCCACCTATGGCTCTGGCTTGACGAGGGTCTTGCGCGACAACAACATCGAAGTCTTTGAGGTCAATCGCCCAGACCGAGCGACTCGGAGGTTGCGCGGGAAGGCCGACCCCACCGATGCCGAAAGCGCCGCCCGTGCGGTCTTGTCCGGCAGCGCAACGGCTATCCCAAAGGAGCAATCTGGTGCGGCCTACGCGATGCGTGCCGTGTCGGTTGCCCGCCGAAGCGCCGTGAAGGCGCGTACGCAGGCCATCAATCAACTGCGCGGACTATTGGTCAGCGCACCGCAGGAGATCCGGGAACGCCTCCTGCACACCAAAGCGGAAGACTGCGTGAGCGCTTGTGCGCGGATTAGATCGTTGGGCAAGACCCCCCTCCTGCAATCACTGACCACCACCCTCCGCATTCTGGCGAAGCGATGGTTGGCTTTGCGCGCCGAGATCAAGCTCCTCGATGGCCAGCTCGAACACCTCACAAATGACCACGCACCGAGGCTCCGCAAAGAGTTTGGAGTGGGCGCGCAGACAGCCGCCGTCCTGGTTTGCGTGGCGGGTGACAACCCCGATCGGCTGAAAAGCGAAGCTGCATTGGCTGCACTGTGTGGTGTGAGCCCGCTTCAGGCTTCGTCAGGAAAGACGACGCGCCATCGCCTGAACAGAGGCGGCGACCGTGCTGCAAACAACGCACTGTGGACCATCGCCATGGTTCGAATGCGCAGTGAACCAAGGACACAGGCGTATGTGGCTCGCCGCACTTCTCAGGGGCTGTCGACAAAGGAAATCCAGCGTTGCCTGAAGCGCTACATCGTGCGAGAGCTCTACCCCTTGATCCTGGCTGATCTCAGGCACTTGGCGGCCGCCTCTTGACATAGGAGCGTCAACGCGCTGGCCGAGACCATCAACGGGCTCTACAAGGCCGAGCTGATCCATCGGCGTGCACCCTGGAAGACCAAGGAGGCGGTGGAACTGGCCACGCTGGAATGGGTGTCCTGGTTCAACAACCACCGCCTGCTCGAACCCATCGGCTACATCCCACCGGCCGAGGCCGAGGCAAACTACTACCGGCAACTCGCCAGTCAGGTCACCGAGGTGGCGGCCTGACTTAACCCAACGGGCCTCCGCGACTTCCGGGGCGGTTCACTTCGCTTGCCCGCGCTAGCGCACGGAGGACGACGGCCTTCATGAAGTCGCTATCGGCGTGATCTCCCCGATAGTCCAGCTCGGACGGATAGGCGTTTCGAAGGAGCGCGGACTGGAGCACCCCATCGTTGAAGCGCGTGAAATTTTCAGGATGTAACACGACGTGACGAAAACTGCCTGATCCGAGTCGCCGACCTTCCGGAAGGCCAGCGTGTTCGCGGGCGCGCTGCAGGAGTACTCCAACCGTCGCTAGGACCTCGGGGTGGCAGGCCTGCGGCGTGAATTTGGATGGCCAGTACGCAAAGCCAGCCCGAAGCTTCATGTGGGAGTCAGCTTGTGCCCCGTGCGGCAGGAGACCCAAGTGCTGCACTCTCGCGACCCCACCGAGAAGTCGGCCTCGCATCGCCATTTGGGCGGGCAGTGACTTGGCTTCCCGTGCAGCACCGTAATACTCCGAAAGTTCTGCCTTGAACGACTCGAATGCTTGAGTACCGATGGCTGCTTTGCCAAACGCAGTGAAGTCATACGGAACACGTTTGGAATGCTTCAGGTTTGCTGGCAGCGTCTTTAGCTCACCCAGCGTCTCGGCGACTTGGTACCCAACAAGGTACAAACGTGGCCCAGAGTGCATGTCGCGCAGTGCGCGGCTAATCTCTAGGAGCTGTGACCCCTTGCCGACGACGGCCGCACAAACTGCGACACCGTCATCCGGCTTCAGACGGACCCGTCCGAGCAACGCTGCCGAAACAACACGCAGACCAACCAACCCGAGAGATGCCTCGCAGAACGCCTTCACCTTCTGCGCCAGTGCACGCGATGGTGGATCGTCCTGAAACACAATCACCTTGGTCGCAGCTTTAGCCCGCTGCACCAACTCGGCTTCCAACCATTGATGGAACTCTGCGCGACCAAGAAGCGCGTGACCGTCGACGAAAAGAGCCCGAGGCTTTGAAAGGCTGCGCGAAGGGCGTCTGAAGCAGTCGAATACCCCAGCGCCGGCAAACGTGCAGAACCAAGAAACATCCTCGTCACTACGGTGGTCTACATCGCTTAGCAAGACTTTCTTTGCCGGTTCTTGCTCAGGCAGAAAGTTTTCGCCCTTGATGCGAATGCTTAGCTGAGGAGGACCTTCCGACGTGAGACTGGCGGGCGCCTCGATCACCAAAAGGGCTCCGTCCCTGAATTTCGCCACTGGCTTGATCGTCACTAGGGTGATGACCTCTTCCGGGGACACTTCCTTGAGCACGATCCACTTCTCGTGCAAGGACATGGAGGTCGATGCGGAGATGATGCAGATTGAAGTCTTTGGAAGGGGTCGCCTCACAGCCTCCAGACCGCCGTAGGAATGAAAGCTCTCGATCAAAAACGGCTGCTGAAAGTCACAAAGCGCCAAGAGATCACGCAGTGCATATGCGATAGGCGCAATGGCCATCGTGTCCAGGAAGACAGACTGGAGTTCCCGGGTTCGCTCCAGCCTGCCGGCAAAGAGACGATGAAAGAGAGCGAGCGCGACGAAACCCACGATCGCGGACGAAGTCAGTGCCAAGTCTGGCTTCAAGAAGTACTGCGAACGGGAGCCTGAAGGCTTCTGGTATGCATACCCGGCCGGAGCCAGTAGCAGTACGTCCTCTGGTCGGAACACCGCGGCCAATCCGCTGGCCATCCAAACCGCGAGGCCATCAGTGACAGCCGCCAACAAGGCACTGCTCCGTCGACGAAACGTAGGATCCAATAACTGCGCAGCTACCTTCCCAGTAGTGAGCGAGTATTGGGCATACAGGAGTGGAATCCTGCCGTACAAACGCTCCTGAGCGACTCGTGCAGCCTCCTTGCCCACTTCACTGACAAGAGTGTCCTGCATGTCTTCGGCAAGGCCAACCAGTACCACGGCATCCGGAACGACTGGCCCCTTGCAGACATCAAGCATCAACTGCTCGACCGACCCGCGCAGGACCGGACCAGGCGGCTTGTATGCAAACACGAACCTTCGCTCACCATCTCCCCGTATGCGATGCGTAGAGGAAAAGCGGTAGAAACCTGCTGCGCTTGTCATACTCACCTGACCCGGAACCAGATCGTATAGGCCGTCCCGGCGATTTCGGACAGGCGCTGCCTAGGACTAAAGCGACTCCGCGGCTTGAAGGCCTCCGTCTTCTCGACCGAGAAATCCTGGTACAGACCGACACGACCCGTCCTGAGCGTCATGAACGCATTTAGGCGCTTCATGGCCATCAGAGCCATCGTCAAGCCAAGGCCAGAGAACTGGCTTGCCTTTGTTGTCGAGTGCTTCTCGAAGCAGGTTTGAATCGCATCCAACTCCTCCTCTGCATCGAAATCCGAGTAGCGCGTGTAGCCCTTTGTCTCAGACAGCCAACGCAGTCCCATACCGGGACCGGTGTCGAAAACAGACAGCTCAACTAGACGCATGCCGCCTCCTGGAAGCTTTTTGTCCTGCAAGTCCAATCCAGGTCGGGATGGAAGAAGCGCAAGCTTCGACAAGTAGCTACGAAGCGTCGTGTCATCGCCGGCGTACTTGACCATTGACGCAACGCTATCAATCGTCGTCACTCGTGCGGTGATCCCACGGATACCCGTGTCATAGCGATTGCCAGCCGCATCGTTGGACCCGTGCTCGTCGGTATTCAAGAAGAGCTGTTGAACAAGAGCACTTAGAAGATCCAGTTGTCCTTCACTAAGATGTTCGACGATCCCAGGTCCCAGACTGGCAAGCATTCGCGGGATGAGAATTCGAAAGTCCGAATGATCTCGGACACCTCCCGGGATGGGCCTGGCGTACAACGGCTTCAGGAATTCACTCTTTGCGCCAGCGAAGCAGACCAGAGCAGCGCCAACTCCCCGCAACGTATCTTGGAACTCACCACGTTGCATCGCTGTCACCCGAGGCGCAACTGCTTCAAGTGCCTTGTATCGAGTTATCGCTGAGTCACCGCACGTGACCGAGCCTGAGAAGTACAGGGCAGCCATTCCCGGCAACGTCGACGCGAATCGATCCTGGGTGCTCTCCTGCTCAGCGAACGCGAGAGGCAGTACGAGCGGGTTGCCACCCTCGTGCAATCTCGCCCAGGTGGCTATGACCTGGACCGCGCTCACTGCACCGCCAAGTCCACCGCCCCACTTCAGCTGAATCGGCATTCGCAGCGACTGCCCCGGTGCTTGGCTGACTTCCTTGAGGAAGTTCTCCAGGGACCTGGGCAAGGCGTTGACCGGAAACTTGAGCACTTGTATTGCGCCTTGGAAGGGTTAGTGACTCAGAGTCAATCCGCCAGGGCTTTCAGCAGCGCATCTCGACCATCTTGGTAGAACTCAATATCAAGCTTGGTCGCCATCTCGTCCGACAGTTCAAAGAGCTGCCGCCGGCAGGCCACCGGAAGGAGCAGCGATTTCGCGCCCTTCTCAATGGCCTGTTCAGCCAGGGTGACTGCGTTGTGGACCGGCTCGATAGTTCCACCCAGAGTCACCTCGCCGACTACAACCAAGCCTCCCCTGACTGACTTGCGCAGAAGGGCGCTCGACAATGCGATCAGGGACGCCACCCCGGTCTTGGCCCCGGACTTTGCCGCGTCGAAGGCACGCAGTTGAACCGAAAACTCGTGAGCTCTCGGATCACGGTCGCCAACCAACTGCATCGCACGGGCGTACAGGTTCTGCTCCGCACAGCGGATCGACTCCTTGAAGGCTGCAGGCACAGGGTTGTTCAGGACCCGTACACCGTTGCCCGGTCCTTCCGTGACTTCCAAGCGGAAGAGCCCAGGGTGCTCGTCCTGGCCGCCTGGGCTCAGCGTCCAGACCTGGCCGCATTCCAAAGGCTCGTCGCCGATGCCTCCCTGGCTTTGCAGCTCAGGGGTCGACACGAACTTCTCGACCCCTTCGGTGCCGAGCGTGTAGCTGAAGTGCGTGTTCCTGAACTCAGCGGCGCCAATGCGCTTCTGCTGTTCCTTCACGCGACGACGAACTTCCAGTGCCAAGCGAACGGCCCATTCGAGGTCTTCATCGCTGACCGGTGCGGCGGCATCGGGATACAGCAGCTTGAGCAGGCCGCTCACGGTCTTGTTGACCCCGTTCAGGTCTCGCCCCGATAGCGCCCCGCCCCAAAACACTCGACCCTGCAGTTGCGAGACACGGCTCTGACCCCGCAGCTGGGTAAAGCACTCCGAGAGGAAATCGCTCACCAGCCCAAAGTGCTCCGTGAACAGCGTCGGGTTCAGCTTGGGAACGTCCCACCCCGGCAGGAAGCAGTGGATGCGGTCCATGAAGGCCGTGTCATCCCGCATCTCGGGCGGTAGGGGGCCGAAGAGGTGGCCCACGCGCTGCTGGTGCTCCACGTCCACATCGAAGTTGCCCACGAGCACGATCGAGCCATCCGCGCGGATGCTCTCCTTGCCACGTGAGAACTCGCCGCTCTCCATGTAGCCTTTCATGATGTTCACGCCGTCCTTCTGGTCGAAGGAGACGCCGGACACCTCGTCAAAGCACACCACGTCGTACTGGCACACCAGGCCACGCTGACCGTTCGCGTTGTTCACGAACATGCGCGCCACGGTCGCTTTGCCGCCGGAGATCAGGTGCGCATACGGCGAAACCTGCTGGAAGAGGTGCGACTTTCCCGTTCCGCGAGGACCGAGTTCGACCAGGTTGTAGTTGCGCTCGACGAACGGCACCATGCGCAGAAGGAGTGCGTCCTTCGCTCGATCGCTGAGCCCCCCTGGCTCGAACCCGACGCTGCGCAGCAGCACATCGCGCCACTCACCGGTCGTGAAGCTGCCCCGACCCTTTGCGAGAACATCAAGGACCTCGCGCTTCGACAACTGAATTGCTCGCAGCGAGTCGACGCCGAACGGTCGCCCACCTTTTTCTTGGGCGATGGAGCCGTCGTATCCCAAAGTGACCTCCGCATAGAAGCCGCCAGTGAGCATGCGCTCGTGCTCCTTCACCATGTCGGGGGTGATGCGAACATCGTTCAGCCGAAGGCTCGGCAAGGTCACCACATACGAGTCTGTCTTCGCATCCAGTCTCGCCGTGACGATGTCGATGATCTTCACCGAGCCCGACTCACGCGCCCTGGCCTTGAACAGTTCCTCTTCTCCGGCTTTCACCGTCCGTGAACTCAGCTGGCGCTGGACGATATCCAAACCCTCTTGGATGTCGGCTTCGTCCGTGGTCGCGCAGTACCGCCCCAGCAGGAACTCGACAACGTACGTCGGAACCGGGAACTGACGGCTGAACGTGCGCACCAGGTCCTTGCGAACGACGTAGCCTTCAAAGGCGGCTGTAGCCTTGCGATCAAGCTCATCCAGTTGCATCGCTCATCCTAGTTCGGTTCCATCATTTCGCTCACTCGCCGATCGTCGTCGACTTCTTCTGGACAACGTTGTCAGCGGCATCCAGAACGACCACGAAAGCGGCAGTCCCTTCGCTTGAATCATCTGACACCGCCAACGACACCTTGCCGCCGTCGACCACCTTCACTTGGGCCACCAGCGACGATTCCGCCAGGGCAGCCTTCGTGCGGATGTCGACCTTCAATCCGGGAGCAGCCGATGCCACCTCCACTTTGCACCGGAGGCCCGACCACGCAATCTTGGCGATGTCGGCTTTCACGTTGGATACGGGCGAGGCCGCCACCACCACTTCAAGGACGGGAACCAGACACTCCTGAAGCGTCAAGCCTCCATGGGCGTACTCGGCTCCCGCGATGAAGCTGGATATCCCCGGTGCATAGGCGATCTGAACGTCCTGACACCAGTCCCAACCGAAGGTCAGTGGCGTTCCGTGCGAGCTGTCTTTCAACACCGCGCATCGCCCCCAACGCGTGGCCGCCTCGAACTTCGACAGCTCCGTCTTTGGCAATCCGCCAGGGACCAGAAGCCAACCGTGGTCCGTGACGATGCGGAAGCGCGTCCAGCCCGCATCGTTCAGTTCGACCAAGCGCTCCGCAATGCGAGAGAGCTGGTTGACCATGTCTTTCGCCAACAGCAAGCCGTGCTCGTGGCCGAAGTGATCCAAGTCGCCGCACTCCAACCAGGCTTGCCCGCTCGGCTCCCCGGTTTCGTGTTTGTCGAGCACCTGAATCCCACGGTCGGCGAGAAGCTTGCGGAAGTTGTGAGTCGAGAGTGGCTTGCCATCGGCGGCAACGCTGGGCTGAAAGTCTTCATCGTCCTTCTTGCCAGCCACCCAGGCGGCGACCGGAGAGGTCCACGCCTTGCCTGACGCGGTAACGGAGGGCATGCAGGTCCAGCACGCGCTGGCGCTCACCTTGCCCAGGCCGTTCAGGCGCTCCATCAACTGCATGGCCGCGTCGTAGCGAAGCCCGTCGACGAACACCGTGCAGACACCAGCGCCGTCACTGAAGTCTGGCTTCTTGGGCGACAGCTTTCCTTCCGACTTGACCATTTCTTGGAAGTGCAATGCCGAGGCCGTAAGCCAAGGCACATAGGTGGCCTTTAGCGCTGCGCCGACAGCGTCCGCGTCGGCCTTGCTGGAGACCGCTGCCAGCGCCTTCATAGCGGCCTGGTCAACTTTCCAGCCAATCTGCTGGTACTTGTCGGCGAGCTGACTTAGCGTCGTACCGCCCATTGGCTGCGCGGACAACACGGCCAACTCGTCCAGATGCCCCAACGCAGCCGCCAATGGTGCGCGCGCCATCCGGGACCACAACCACGCACGTCGGTTCCCATGCTCAGCCTCAGCCTCGCGCACGGCCTGCCTCGCTTGTTCAGCAGGCATCGAACCGCACGCATTGAGGGTGTAGCGCAGCGCCGCTTCCGCATCGTCGTTCGCACGCGGGTAGCCAGACAGCTCGTTCGGGTCGTCAAACAGCCCCTTGGGTTGAGGTGGCTGCAGCTTGCCCAGTTGCTCGGCCACCCCCGGGAAGCTGGCGAACGAGTCGCAGTAAAGC
>JAURWR010000058.1 GCA_030654805.1 Burkholderiaceae bacterium | reverse complement strand
TCGGGGTCGGGCAGCAGGCGCTGGGCGCGCTCGAGGTTGTAGCGCGCAGCCCAGTTGTCGGGGTCGGCGCGCAGCAACTCGCGGTAGGTCTCCTTCGCCAGCTCGATCAGCGGGAGGGCCTGCCCGGGTTGCTGCGAGGCGCGCACCGCGATGGCCTGGCGCATCAGCGCGTTGGCGGTGTTGAAGCGCGCGGCCTGGCCGAGCGGGGTGTCGTCCTGCAAGGCGCGGTAGCGGTTCAGTGCATCGTCCTCGGCCCCGCTGGCGGCCGGGGCCGCGCTGGCCGCCGCGGCCCGCGCGAATTGCAGCTCGCGCGGCTGGCCCGGCGCGTCGTCGGGCAGCCGCTGCGACCGGATCGCGTCGTTGATGCCTTGCTGACGCGCGGTGCGTGCGCCATCGACTGCGGCCACGATGCCCAGCAGCATCAGGATGAAGATCACCGCGCGGGTGCGTCGGCGCGTCGTCAAGTGCGTGATGTACGAGCTCAGCCCCATCGCTTGATCTCCAGCAGGTTGGCTCCCAGCAACGCGAGCACGCAGGCCAGCGCGATGCCGTAGCCCAGCTGCGACAGGTCGCGCCGCGGCACGGTGTCGAGGTAGGTGATCGGCAGGTTCTCGAGACGGTTCACGTCCTCGATGGCCTTTTGCAGCGCCTCCGGGTTCTCGGCCTCGTAGGCCTTGTACGGCGTGCCCAGCGAGGCAAAGAAGCGGTGCAGGAAGTACTCGGGCACGGTGTCCACGTTCGCCGGCGGTTCGCTGGCGTCTGCCATCAGCCCCGGGCTCAGGTTCGAGCGGATGTAGAACCAGTAGATCGCCACGCGGTGCTTGCGCGCCAGGTAGGCGACGCGCTCGCGCACGTCGACATCGATCTTGTCGCCGCCGTCGGACACCAGCATCAGGATGCGCGAGCCGGTGTACGGCCGGTCGTCGAAGTACGACAGTGCCGAATCGAGCGCCAGCCCGATGTCGGTGTCGGACAGGCCGCGCCCGATGTTGCCGGCGGTGATCGCGGCCTGGATCACCTCGGGCTTCTGCGTGAACTCGAGCGTGCGGATCGGCAAGGTGCTGAACAGCACCATGCCGAAGCGGTCTTCGGGGCGTTGCGCGGCGAACTCGGACAGCAGCTGGCGCGCGACCTTGCCCTTCGAATCGCGGGTGGCGGCCGCGTTGCGGCTGGTGTAGTACTCCAGAGCCTCCGGGCTGTTGGGACGTGTCCCGGGGGGCGGTCCCCCGCGCCCGCCGGCGAAGCTCTGGTCCATGCTGCGGCTGCGGTCGAGCACCAGCACGATCTCGGCGCCCTTGCCCACCTTCTGCACCGTGTACTCGGGACGGTACGGCCCGGCGGCACCGACGATCAGCGCGGCCAGCGCGCCCACCGCAGCGATGCGCAGCGCGGCGTTGATCGCATCGGAGGCGCGATCGCGCGGCATCAGCGCCAGCCAGGCGTTGGCCAGCTGCCGCTGCGGGCGTGCCCACAGCGGCATCAGCGCCAGCGGCAGCAGTGCCATCAGCCAGGGCGTATCGAAGCTCATGCTGCGCCACGCTCCGCATCGCGGCATTTGCGGCAGAACTCGGTCAGCCAAGCGCCCGACGAAGGGCTGTCCGCCGTGGCCGGGGCGCCGCCGAAGAACTCGGCGCGCGAACGCTGGAAGAACACCGTCAGGTCGCCGCGCAGGCTGGCAAAACGCGGTTGCGCCCCGATGAAGCGTTCGATCGT
The DNA here is from genome assembly GCA_030654805.1 of Burkholderiaceae bacterium. GTDB lineage: Bacteria > Pseudomonadota > Gammaproteobacteria > Burkholderiales > Burkholderiaceae_C > PBB1. The sequence goes on along the minus strand of JAURWR010000058.1, from coordinate 135,744 downwards.
CTGCTCGAACACCACCTCGCCAGCGGTCTGGTTCAGCGCATCGTGCAATTGCTGGAAGGCCAGGCGCCGCTGGTCCTCCGACGCGGTCTCCGGGCGAGCCAGCTCCGGTATCGCCTTCAGCGCACGCCAGGCGGCGGTGAATGGCCGTTGCCGGCGCCAGAACCACGGCAGCCCGATGTACACCAGCGCCAGGTAAGTCAGCAGCAGCGCGGCGATCGCGCCGTAGACCGCGAGCCGCCATTGGCCGGCGCGGGTGTCGATCAGCGGCGGCGGCGCGTCGGGTTGCAGCTCGCCCAGTCCGCGACGCGGCGACACCTCGACCGGCACAAGTGGCGACACCGTCAGCGGCCAGGCGTCGACACGCACGTCCTGCGGACGCGGCGCACCTTGGAAGGCGAGCACGAACGGCGGCAGCTCCAGCGTGCGCACCTCGCGCGGCGCCACGAACACCTGGTAGTCCAGCGTCAGCGTGAGCCGGCTGCCGCTGCCGTCGCGGGCGAGCTCGCGCGTCAACCGGCGCAGTTCGATCGGCCCGCCACGGCGCCCGGCGGTTGGCAACGTGTCGTCGGTGAGCGTGTAGCCGGCAGGCACGTGGACGACGATCCGGCGCTGCACGACGTCACCGATCGTGTGCCCGTAAGGGCGGGGCTCGACGGTGTCGACCTGCCATGCCGCGGGCGCGCTGTCGGCGGCGAGCGCAGGCGCGATCGGCGACGCTGCGGCCAGCAGTGCGGCCAACGCCAGTGCCCCGCTCCACCGCCGAGCCCGTGGGAGGCGTGCGGACGGCGAACTCACTGGGGTACCTTCGTGCTGTGCACTCCGGTATTCGCCCTTGGGGCGGCCCGGCGGGCTCATGAATGAAAGTGCCGGGTCACGGCATCCGCATCGAATCCCTGCTCGACGAAGATCGGCTTCACGCGCACTGAGCGGAACAGCGCCAGCAGGTCGTGGCGCCGCTCGGCAAAGCGCGCGGCCCATTTCTCGCGCAAGGCCGCCCGCCACCAGATCAGCCGCCGCTCGCCGCTCTCGGGGTCGACGCCGTAAGCCAGGCCGCGTGGCGCTGCGAGCGTGAACTCGGCCGGATCCCACACCACCACCGGCACCACGTCGTGCTGTGCGAGATTGCGCAGCACCTGCTTCAGCTGCGCCAGCGGCAGGTGGAAGTCGGACACCAGGAACACCAGCGAGCGTCTTCGACTGAGCTGGCGGTGCGCGTCGAGCAGGCCGCGCGCCGAGCGGCCAGCGAGGTGCAAGCCGCGCAGCCGGCCGGCCAGCGCCTGGCCGACCCCCTGCACCCGGGTCTGCGGCAGCAGCAGGTCGGGGCGCACCTGCTCATCGCAGCCGACGAAGCCGAAGCTGTCGCCAGTGCGCCAGACCGACCACGCCAGGCTGTCGGCGAAGTCGGCCAGCACGTCGAGCTTGCGGTGTGCGCCTTCGAAGCCCATCGACGCCGACAGGTCGGCGACGATGGCCACCGGGATCGACTTGCGCTGGCTGTAGACGCGCACGATCCAGTTGCCGAACGGGTCGCGTAGGCTGGCGTGCAGGTCGAGCCGACGCGGATCGGGCGCATCCAGCAGCGACGCGTGGCCGCGGAATTCGAAGCCGCTCTCGCCGCTCTTGCTGCGGTGATGGCCCGGAAAGTGGCCGCGTGCCGGCGCCGCGGTGCGGTAGTGGATTTCCGGCACCGCGCCGGACGGCCGCGCGTCGATCAAGGTGCGGCAACGCTGGCGAGGATGCCGGCCATCAGCGGCCCGGAGATCTCCTGCCGGCGCAGCTCGAACACCGGCTGGTAGCACAGCCGGTGGGCGATCGTCTCGACGAAGACCGCCTGCACGTCTTCGGGCGTCACGTAGCTGCGGCCTTCGAGCCAGGCCGCCACGCGCGCGGCACGCAGCAGCATGCTCATGCCGCGCGGGCTGGCGCCGGCGAGCATCAACTGGTCGATGTCGATGTCGGAAAGATGGATGCCGTATTCGCCCGGCACCGCCGTCGCGCGCCACAGGTGCATCGCGTAGGTTTCGAGGGTGTCGGAGGCCTGCACCGTGCTCTGGATCGCCGCAGCCAGCGCGTTGAGTTCGCGGTACGCCACCATGGCACTTTGCAGCGCGCCGACCAGGGTGTCGGTGTCGTGGAAGCGAGGATCGAAGATCAGCCGGCGACGGTCGGCATCGGTGGCCGGCGCGTCGATGGTGATTTCCATCATGAATCGGTCGCGGGCGGCCGACGAGATCTCGAAGGTCTCCTCGCGCTCGACGCGGTTGCGGTCGGCGAACACCAGCAGGTGCGGGAAGCGGAACTCGCGGTTGAACGCCGACACGCTGCGTTCGGCCATCACGCGCAGCAGCAGCGAATGCACCTGCGGCCGCGCGCGGTTGATCTCGTTGAAGAAGAAGATGGCGAGGTCTTCGCCGTGCCTGATCAGCGGCCCGTGCTCGACCGCCGGACGGCCGTCGGCGCTGATGTAGGTGTAATAGATCAGGTCGTTGGGCATCAGGTCGATCGTGCCCTCGGTGCGCGCGAAGTCGCCGCCCAGCACCTGCGCGAACGCGCGCAGCAGGGTCGTCTTGCCGACGCCCACGTCGCCTTGCAGCAGCACGTGGCCGCGCGCGAACACGGCGGTGTTGATCAGCCGGATGACGCGCGATTGCCCGATCACCGCCTTGGCGACCTCGACTTCGAGCGCCAGCGCCCGTTGCCGCCAGTCGGTTAGCAACGCGTCGTTTCGATCCATGCGACACCTTGTTCAAGCACAACAGGTCTCGCCGAATGCAGCGAGCTGCCGCCTCCCGGCAGCGCTCGCAGTCTAACCAAGGGGACCCTTCCGGGCCCTGCGTATCAGCCCTGCTGGCTCATTCGCCGATGCCGGCAAAGCGCAGCCGCAGGCCGATCCAGCCGGCGCGCGGTGCGTTCGGGCCGACGAACTGCTCGGCCACCGCGGCCTGCAACTCGTTGCCGTTGCCGGTGAACGAGTTCTCGCCCAGCGCCCCGGCCGTGGCGACCTCGCGGTCGAACACGTTGGTGACCTTGGCAAACAGCTCCCAGCCACCGCCCAGCGTCACACTGGTCGTCAGGTTGACCAGCGCGTAGCCGCCGATCTTGCCCTTGCCGTTGAACTCCTCGCCATCGGGCTGGTGCTTGTTGTTCTCGTTGCCGCGCACGTACTGGCTGGCGTAAGCGCTGACCTGCGCGCCTACCGTCCACTGCGGCAGCACGCGCCAGTCGGCGTTGACCTTCAGGTTGTGCTTGGGCTGACCGGGAATGCGATCGCCCGGGCGCACCTCGATCTCGTCCTGCCCGGTGCAGCGCGAGCTGGTTTCGGCGGTGCTGTTGGCCTCGGCCACGAGGCACGCCGGCGAGTCGTAGGTGGCGCGCAGATAGCTGTAGGCCACCGACCAGTTGACCTCGCCCACCTGCTGAGACAGCCCCAGCTCGACGCCCTTGCGCAAGGTGCGGCCGAAGTTCGAGAAGTAGCCGGTGGCCGCACCGGTGCTGATGAACAGCAGGTCGTCCTTGTTCACGGTGCGGAACACCGAGGCGTTCCAGCGCAGGTCGCCGGGCAGGCTGCCGCGCAGTCCGGCTTCGATGGTGCGCGACACCACCTGCTTGAGCGGCGGGTCGGACTGCAACGCGTTCGGCAGCACGCAGGCGTTCTCGGGGTCCGAGCAGCCGAGTTCGATCGGGCTCGGCGCGCGGTTGCCCTGGCTGTAGCTGCCGTAGGCGGTCAGCGTCGGCGAGACCTGCCAGGTCGCGCCGATGGCCGGGTTGAATTTCTTGTAGCGACCCTTGCCATCGAGCTCGGTGTCGGTCGGCTCGTCTTCGAGCAGTCGCCCGCGGTCGATGGTGCGCACGCGCGTGTCGTTGTAGCGGCCGGACAGCGTCAGCTGCAGGTCGGAGCGCAGCTCGATCAGGTCGGTGAAGTACGCGCTGGACGTGCGCGTGCGTCCGGAGATCAGTGCGTCGAGCTCCTGCTCCTCCAGCGGGATGACACCGCGCGTATCGCTGAGGGCACCGACCGCCTCGGTCTGCGCAAAGCGCGTGCGCGAGCGATCGTGCGAGGCACCGAGTGTCAGGCGGTGCGGCATGCGCCAGAGATCGCGTGCCAGCGTCCATTGCAGCGCCAGGCCTTCGCCGCGCTGGCGGGTGCGGGTGCGGTTCTCGACGCCGGCCTCGTCCGCCGCGTCGACACCGAACTCGAAGTCGTCGTTCAGGTCACCATTGAGCGTCGAGGTCCGTGTGTGGCGGCTGTAGGCGGTGAAAGCCAGTTGCTGCTGGGCGTCGATGCGTGCGGTGGCGTTCAGGCTCAGCATCGTCATCTTGTTGCGGGTCAGATCCGGGCGCGTGTAAATACCTTCACGGTTCTGCTTGAGCAGCGACTCGGGCAGCAGCCCGTTGCCGATCATCCGGTTGTCGGCCGCGTTCAGGCTCAGGTCCCACGAGTAATCGGTGTCGCGCTGGCCGAACTTGCCGAACAGCTGCCGGACCTTCGACGGAGAAAAATCGCGCCAACCATCCTCGTCGAAGGCGCTGCCCGCGATGAACACGTGGCTGTTCTCGCCGATCGTCTGCCCGTGCGACAGGTCGAGGCTGCGGCGCCCGAACGACCCCGCCTGCACCTCGATCTCGGTGCCCGGGTGGGTGTCGCCGCTCTTGGTCTGCAGCGACAGGGCGCCGCCCAGGGTGTTGAGCCCGAACAGCGGGTTCGAACCCGGCAGCAGCGTGATGTTCGCCAGCGCGGCTTTCGGGATCAGGTCCCAGTTGACGGTATCGCCGAACGGTTCGTTGACACGCACACCATCCAGGAACACCGACAGGCCTTGCGGCGTGCCGAGCAGCGGGCTGGCGGTGAAGCCGCGGTAGTTGACGTCGAGCTGGTACGGGTTGCCCTGGATCTCGTTGACGCTGACGCTCGGCATCTGCGTGGCCAACGCGTCCGGCAGGTTCAGGCTTTGAGCCTGTTTCAGCTTGCGGTCGTTGAGCGTCTGCACGTTTGACGGCACGTGGTCCTTCGAGATGCCCAGGCCAGGGAGCGGGGTCACGCGGATGATCTCGACGCGTGGCAGCTCGGCGGACGATGTTGCGGCCGTCTGAGCTTGAGCAAGGGACGTGCATGCCGCGAAGGCGGCCCAAGCCAGTGGATGCCGGTGGAAGGTGGTCAAAGCGTGGCGCACAGGTCGACCTTTGGAGTAAGTGACGGTCGCCGAAGCTACCGTGGAACTTCACGTCGAAGACAGGGAAATATTCCCGTGATCGGCCGGAAGATTCCCGGGCTTGACCTCGGCGCATGCTCGTGCGCCGGCACCCAACTCAGTTGACGCTTGCCCTGGCGTTCACATTGTCAGTTCAAGCAACACCACCGAGTGCGGCGGCAGATTCAAAGCCACGCTCGTTCCGCCCGCAGGCGCCGTCACGCTGCGCTGCCACAGGCCAGGGGCGTTGTCGGTGCGGGTCACGTCGGGCGCTGTCAGTGTCGTCAGGCTCGCCCGGCCGGCGCTGGCGCCGGCCAGATCGAAACGCACCTGCGCGTCGCGGGTGCTGTCCTTGTGGATGAGCAGGGCCCGCAGGGTGTTGCCCTCGCGGGTGATCAATGCGCTCATCAGCGGAAGCGCACTGCGGGCCGGCACGAGGCCGATGGCCGGAGTGGCGACGCTCTCGCAGGTGATGGCGACATCGAGCCGGTTGCCGTGCAGCACCTGACTTGCCAGCGTCAGCACATCGGCCGATGCGCGATTGAATCCGCCTGTGCCGCTGCCGTCGTTGCCCCCGAGCGCACCGAAGCGGCCGTTGCCGGACAGTGACCAGTGGTTGGCAAGCAGCAGATCCGGTGTGTCTGCAAACACGCGCAGCAGGTCGGCGAGGTAAAGCGCTCCGAGCGGCGTGGTCGACCAGTCGTCGGTGGCACCGAGCCCCAGCGAAAAGAGCGGCGCATGCTCGGTCACCGCCAGCGGGATCGTCGCGCCGGGGCGCAACTCGGCCAGCAAGGCGCGCATGCGAACGAAGTCGTCCCTGACCGATTCGGCCGCAGCGATCGCGCCTGCATACAGGTCGTTTGTGGATGCGCCGGCGGTGTATGCGAACGGCAGGTAGGCGTTGTGCACAGCCACGAAATCGAACGGCTCGGTCAACCCATCGAGCACCGTGCGCGCGAATCCCGGGTACGGGGTCACCGGCAAATCGTTTCGCGTGTCCTGCGTCAGTGGCAGGCCGATGCGGATCGTCGGGTCGACCGCACGCATCGCGCGAATGAACAGATTGGCGCGGCGCGCGAACTCGGCCGGCGCGATGTCGAGATCGGGCCGCGAGTCGACCTTCAGGTACGGCTCGTTGCCGATCTCCCAGAAATCGACGCGAGGCAGTGGGCGCCCGGTGATCGAAGATACCGCCCGATCGATGTTGGCGGCGTGCACCCAGCGAGCGGCTTCGTCGGCGCTGCCGGTGACGACATTGACCGTGAACAGTGGCTCGGCGCCGGTCGCCTCGCACAGTTCGAGCAGCCGCTGCGGCGTCATCAGCGTCGGCTGCATGGCGCGCGTGAACGCGTGCTCGTTGTCCGCCTGCTCCCAATGAAACGTGTCGGATTGCAGCCCGCCGGGGTAGCGCAGCACGGCGGGCGACATCGCCTGCACCAGCCCCAGCATCGTCGGATCGAAGTGGCCGCTGCTGTCCAGCAGGTTGTCGCCGCGATCGACCCACTCGACATTGCTGCCGAGCACGCGGCGGTTCACGGCGATGCCGGTTGCCGCTGCATCGACGTTGATCGTGACGGCGTGCGGTGCGGGTTCTGTTGGAGAAGCGCTGCCGCCCCCTCCACCACACCCCGGAAGCCAGGGCAGGCTGGCAACCAGTGCCGTCGTGGTGGTGATCGATGAACCGAGGGCCGAGCGCAGGAATGAACGTCTTTTCATGCGACTGATTACTCCGGAAATTGGGCGGCCGCAGAAAGTCCCCCGGCGATCGCCTGTTCACGCAGCTTGTGTGCGATCGACGGCGCCAGCGTTCGCAGCTGCAGATAGCGCGCAGAGGCCGCCGCCGTGTTGCCTTCCATCAGATACGCCAGCGTCACCACCCCCAACGCGGGTGCGAAGTTGGCTTGCTGCGCCAGCATTTTTTCAGCCTGCTCTCGCGATTTGGCCGGCAACCGGGCACCCAGGTAGCTCTGCGCCAGAAACAGGCGGGCATCCATCGCCGCCGGTGCCAAGGTGAGCGCCTTTTCCAGTGCCTGGATGGCCGCACCGAGGTTGCGATTGCGCAGGCGAGCCTCGCCCAGGTTGATCCAGGCGTTCGACAGTTCCGGGTCCAGTCGGACCGCTGTTTCCAGGGCCTCTGCGGCTTCGGTCAGCTTGCCCAGTTTCATCAAGGCGTAGCCCTTGCCGCTCCAGGCGTTGGAGTTGACGGGGTCTGTCAACAGCGCGCGGTTTTCGTAGTCGAGCGCGCCTTGAATGTCGCCTTTGCGTCCTAGAAACCGTGCCATGACCAGGCACATGCGGACCAGACGGGGGTCTGCGGCCTCGGCTCTTTGCAGTGTCTTGAAGGCGCCGTCCAGATCGTTCGTGCCCAACAGGCTGTCGGCCCATGAGGTGAGTTCGTCGGGGCTGAGTGGAGTCAAGCCGTCCAAGGTCGCGAACGCCTTGCTGGACTCGCGGTAGTCTTTCAAAACCAATTGGACATTGCCATACGCACGCCACCCTGCCGCGTCACGCGGAAAGACATCGATGGCATGACGGGCATCGACCAGCGCAAGATCCCATTTCTTCTGGCTTTGCCGGGCGCTGGACCGGTTTGCAATCACTCCGGCGTCCTCGGGGCCGACTGCGATGGCTTGGGTGTAGGTGTCTTCGGCCTCCGCGAAGCGAAGGGTCCTTTGCAGCACATTGCCCAGCTCGTTCAGCGCATCGGTGTACCGGGGCGCCTGCGCGACGGCTTTCCGAAACGCGTCTTCTGCCGGTCCGAGGCGGCCCCGCTTCACCTCACTGCGTCCGATGTTGACCAGCGCATAGGCCTGCTGATCGTTCGACACATCCTTCAAGACGCCTTGACGAAGGGCTGCATCCGGGTTGCCGGACTGCGCGGATAGCGCAGCGAGACGCTGTTTGACTTCGGTGTCGGCGCTGCCCAGGCGAAGTGCGGTGGCGTAGGCGCGGCTGGCTTCCGTGCCGTGCCCCAGGTCGTCCTCGATGCGGCCCAGCACGACCCAGACAGAGCTGCGCGCGGGAGCTTTTCGAAGCGCCTCCTTGATCTGAACCAGAGCCTGCGCCGCTTGACCTTGCTTCTGCAGCCATTCCGCGCGGACGCGATGCGGCTCGCCGTAACTCGGCTGCTTTCTTTCTGCCTGCTGGAGGGCTTGCTCGGCCTCTTCGAGCTGACCGAGATGGAACAACACGTTGGCCAGACTGAGCCAGGTGAACGCCGAATGTTCATCCAGCACGAGTGCTCGGCGAAACGTGGCTGCTGCCTGCGTTTCCCGCTTCAGGCCCGCCTGCGCGATCCCCTCGAAGACCACCGGCGATGCCGAGCCCGGTTGAGCTTGCAGCCACGCTTGGGCGTGCTTCTCCAACGCGCCCCAATCACCCGCTGCTTGCAAGCGTTCAGCCTCGTCGTTCCAACGTCTTTCGGGAGCGGGAATCGCCACCGCCGCAGGTCGCGGTGCGCCACGGGTGATCAGGTCGGTCACCCCGTCGGCCGCAAGAATGCGATTCAAGTTCTGGCCGGTGCCAAGGATGGCGGTGGTGATGCCCAGCAGCCTTCCCTCCCGATCGAAAATGCCACCTCCGCTGGAGCCCGGGGACAGCGGTGCGGTGGCGATGATCAACGGATAGGCCGACTGACGCTCGATCAATGCGATCAACCCGGTACTGACCGCGAGGCCGAACCCCAATGGATTGCCCACCGCATACACCGGCTCGCCGACGACCAACTCGTGGCTGGGACGCAGCCGCAGCGGTGCGGCATTCAATTCCGCGACCGTGAGCAAGCACAGGTCGAGTCCTGGCAATTGCCGTGACCAGGTGGCTGGCAGTTCACCCTGAACCGTCAAGACGCGGATGGCCGCCGCCTCTTGAACCACATGGCAGTTGGTCGCGACCAGTCCCTTGCCGACCACCACTCCACTGCCTTGTGATTCCTGTTTGCCTTTGTCGTCCAGCGTCTTGACGGTGACGACCGACGGGGATACCCCAGCAAACACCCGCTGCGCATCGTCAGTGGCCTCGGCGGCTTCGGTGCGTGCCGCAGCGAGCGTCAACACCACCAAGGCCGCCACGCGCGCCGCCAGGGCCGTGAACGTCATGGTGCCTCCCCCTCGTAGGGAAGCAAGGCGGAGCGGTAGATGTCCTCGGCGGCTGGGGTGTCGATAGCGCGCAGCTTCTGGTAGGTTTCCCGGGCGTCCTGGCGCCGGCCGGCGACTTGCTGGGTTTCGACGAGCGCGCGCCAGACTTTGGATTGCTGGGGGTCGATCTGGAGCGAGCGTTCCATCGCCGGAATCGCCTCCAACGGTCGTCCCAGGACGGCGAGTACGAATCCATGCTGGCGCCAATAGGCTGCCGTCGCCGGAGCCTTTTCGGTCAGCGCCTTCGTGATCGTCAAGGCTTCGCTGGCGCGTCCGCCGTCCTTGAGATTGACCGCCAATTGATATTTCCATCCGTCGTCGTTCGGCTGAGCTTTGCTGGCCGACTCGAATGCCGCAATCGCCTCGGAATGACGCTGCATCTCTGCCATGGCCGCACCGATGCCCGCCCAGGCCCAGCCCGTGGCCGCAGGTTCCGGTTGTCGCTCGATGCTTTTTCGATAGGCCTGGACGGCCGCTTCAGGGCACTTCAGGCCGGACAGCGTGACTCCCCGCCAGTACCACCCCATGGCACTGTCTCGATCGGTCTCGGGGAGTTTCTCCAGCGTCGAATAGGCGTGTGCTGCCTGACCCGCAGCCAGATAGGCCTGAATCAAGCTGATGCGCGGGCCCAAGGCGTCTGGATACAGGCCCGACAGACGCGACCAGATGGAAATGGCCGTGGCTGAGTCTCCCCGGGCTTGCGCCAGGGAGGCGAGCCCCTGGTATGCGTCGATCAGCCAGGGCGCCAGGGCAATCGCCCGTCGGTACGACCCCTCGGCCTCTTGACGTGAGCCGGATGCCAGCTGCGCGCGCGCCAGCAGCTCGTGCGCCTGGGCGTATTCCGGGTGCCCGGCCACCAATTGCTGGGCCAATTGCAGGGCTTCCTCGGTGCGTCGCCGCTCCAGCAGCGCCTGGCCCAGTCCGAGTCCTGCATCCCATTGATCGTGGCCGATGCGATACAGCGCCTGCCAACCCGCAAGTTCCGCATCGGCATGCTGAAGCCCTTTGGCGGCAGCAATGGCAAAGCGCCATGCATCGGCACTGTCTGGCTCACGCTGACGCCATCCCAGCGAAAAGGCCTCCAGGTCCGCCCACTCCTGTTGTTTCTGAAGCGCTGTGGCGGCATCGAAACGCGCCAACTGCTCGGCTTGATCGGCGGCGCGTTGCTCCACCTCCCAGGCCCATGCCGAGACAGACGCGAAGTTGACGTTTTGACCATCGCGGTGGCGGTAGTCGGCAATGCCCAGCCATTGCCCTTGCGCATCCACCAGCGCACCGCCTTCCGAGCCGGGCGAAATGGAGGCCGTGAACTGGATGTAATCGCCCGTCGGGAAATGGCGCACACCGGACACCACGCCTTCAGAAATGCCGACCCCCAACCCGAGCGCGTTCGACACGGCGAACACGCGGCTGCCCACCATCGGCGCCTGCTTTTGCAGGACGAGAGCGGGTGCCGGGGCACCGTCGGCCTCGATCAAGCAAAGATTGCGCTCCCTGTCTCGCGCGGTGACCTTCCCCGTGAGGACCACAGACTTCAGCGACAGACGCACGGTCTGAGCGGCGTCCAATCCATCACACACGGAAACGAACCGATGCGCATCCACTTGCGTGGCGCTGTAGGACCGAACGGGTTGGCCCTCGCTGTCCAGCACGACCAGGGCTGCGACCGAGGGGGCGGTTGCCGCAAAAACCTCTTGCGGTGAAAGCGCCAAACTCGAAACAGGCTGGAGCAAGAACAGGACGAAGGTGATCGTCGCAGGAACACGGTAGGCCGCAACGGAGCCTTGATGCAATGAACTCATCCGGCATTCTTTCTCATGATGAGGGCTGCATCGTCCGGCCATCTGGCTGCCACAGCGGCAGACCTGACGCGCTTGAGACGCGAGAGGGGTGACTACACGCCGGAGTCGCTGATCACGCCGTGCCGGATCGCCAAGTGCACCATGGCCGCCGAGGTCGAGACACCGAGTTTTTCCTTGATGACCGTCTGCTGGTTGGAGATGGTCTTGGTGCTGAGCTTCAGTGCGGCCGCGCACTCGCCGACCGAGTGGCCCTGGGCGAGCAGGCGAAAGGTCTCGAACTCGCGGGGGCTCAGCGAGGCGACCCGTCCGGCTTCCTGCTCGGGGTCGCGCGACAGCAGAGCGGCAGGCAGGTCCGGGCTGAGGTAACGCTCGCCGGCATGCAGTGCACGCACCGCCTGGGTCAGGCAGTCGGGAGCGCTGGCCTTGGTCAGGTAGCCGCGCGCACCCGCCTCGAAAGCGCGCCGCACGAGCTGCGCTCCGTCGTGCATGCTGAACACCAGCACCCTCGCCGATGCATTGCGAGCCATGACGCGGCGGATCAGCGTCATGCCACCACCGCCCGGCATCGAGAGGTCGGTGACCAGCACATCGGGCGGGTCGTTCACGAAGGCGACGTAGGCGGCCTCGCCATCTGCGGCTTCGCACACGACTCGGATGTCGCCGGCCTGTTCGAGCAGGCGCTGGTACCCGCTGCGCACCACCGGGTGATCGTCGGTGAGCATGACCCGGATCATGCTCGCCTCGGTGCGTGGAGCCCCAAGCCCGAAGTGGCCTCCGGGAGCTGGATGGCGTCTGCCGGGATGGCTCCCGACATCGGCGCGGACAACGGGATGTACAGCGACACCTGCACGCCGTGGCCCGGGGTGCTCTCCACCTGGAGTTCACCACCGAGCCCGGCAGCGCGCTCCGATGCACCCAACAGCCCGAGCCCGCGAGTCGACGCGGCGGTGTCCATGCCCTGCCCGTCGTCCTGGATGCTCAGGCGCACGCCAGGCGCACCGGTGCCCGTGCCGACGACATGCGACAGCATCACACGCACACTGCTGGCCCTGGCGTGCCGCATCACGTTGGTGAGGGCTTCCTGCGTGACCCTGTAGACGGCGATGTCTGTTGCATCGCCCAGCGAATCGGACAGGCCGGTGTGGTGGAAGGCACAGTCGATGCCACTGCGCTCTTCCCAGGATTCGCACAGCTCCTGAAGCGCGGCGACCAAGCCCAGGCTGTCGAGGTTGGCCGGGCGCAGGCGCCGCAGCATCCCGCGCACCAGCTGGTAAAGCCCTTGAGCCGCATCGTCGGCACGTGCAGCGGCGCGCATCGCATCGGCATGGTGGGCGGCGGTGCAGTGGCGGATGAATGCGGTCTCGACGCGGATCGCGCTGCAGCCCTGCCCCAGCTCGTCATGCAGCTCACGCGCCAGTGCCAGCCGTTCGCTTTCCTGGACGTTGATCAGCTGGCGCGACAGCTCCCGGTTGTGTGCGAGCAGGTCGGCGATGCGCGCTTCGGCTTGCTCACGGCGATGCAGTTCGACGCGCGCCTCGCGCCCGCGCCGAAACGAATACCAGGCCAGCCCGACCGCCAGCACGGTGACGGTCAGCGGCAGCTCGTCGATCTGCCAGCGTTCGTACTTGGCCAGCTTGCCGAAGAAGAACTCGGTGAGTTCGAAGTAGATCGACAGGCCATAGCACGCGAGCGTCGCAGCGACGACCCACCACAGATCGGTGCCCCAGCGCCGGAGGGCTGTCTGTGCGGTCGTGGCAGCCGTCACGAACCGCCTCCGCCCCGTTTGGTCAGTCCGCCGAAACCGCGCTGCGGGTCGTAGCCCCAGCAGGCCACGCCGAAGAAGATCACCAGGCTGCCGAGCACCACCCAAGGCGCCAGCCCGGGGTCCTTGCCGTACAGCGCAAAGCGGATCCACTCGACCGCGTAGGTGAACGGGTTGCAGCGCGCGGCCTGGTAAACCCAGCCAGCACCGGACTGCAATTTCCACAGCGGGTACAGCGCGGTCGACATGAAGTACATCGGGAAGATGACGAAGTTCATCGTGCCGGCGAAGTTTTCAAGCTGCTTGATGTGCACCGACAGCAGCAGACCCAGCGCCCCGAGCATCAGGGCGCTGCACACCAGCGCGAACAGCGCGTGCAGGCCGGCGAGGGACAGCACCGGCAGGTGGGTGCCGATCAGGGCGGCGATCGCAACGAACGCCAGCGCCTGCACCACCGAGAGCAACGCCGTGGCGCACAGCTTGGCGAACAGCAGCCATGCACGCGGCAGCGGCGCAGTGAGCAGCAGGCGCATGAGGCCCATCTCTCGGTCGTAGACCATCGCCAGCGACGACTGCATGCCGTTGAACAACAGCACCATGCCGACCAGCCCGGGCGCCACGTAGACGTCGTACGGAACCGCAGCATCGTAAGGTGCCACGACGGCGTTGCCGAGCACGTCATGCAGGCCGGCGGCGAACACCGCCAGCCACAGCAGCGGACGCACCAGCGCCGACAGCAGGCGCCCAGTCTGCTGCGAGAACTTGATGACCTCGCGCATGACGATGGCTTGCAGCGCCCGCAAGGCGTGCGGGATGCCGCGTCTTGCGACAACCGGCGAGGCCGCAGCCGCCGAGTCGGGCTTCATTGAATCCATTGGCATAGCGATCAGCGGGTGCGGGCGATGAAGCCGGCTTCGAGCGTGTCTTCACCCAGTGCGCGGGTGACCTCGGCTGGCGTTCCGTCGGCCACCAGCGAACCCTGGTGCAGCACCAGCACACGATCAGCGCCGACGGCCTCCTCGACCCAGTGGGTTGCCCACAGCACGCAGACGCCGCGCTCGCGCACATCGGCATGCAAGGCTGCGAGGAGATCCTGCCGTGACTTCGGGTCGAGCCCGACGGTGGCCTCGTCCATCAGCAGCACCGAAGGCTGGTGCAGGGTCGCACGCACCAGTTCCACCTTGCGTCGGGTGCCGCCCGACAACTCTCGCACCTTGCGGTCCAGGTCGGCATCAATGCCGAGCCTTGTGCAGCCCTGCTGGATGCGCTCGAGCGCGACTGCGCGGGGCAGCCCATGTAAATCGGCATGAAAGAGCATATTTCGACGGACGCTGAGGTCGAGGTCGAGCGCGATTTGCTGGAACACCACCCCGATGTGGCGCAGCGCCTCAGAGGCAGATCGTGCGAGCGAGTGCCCGGCCACCTCGACCGTGCCTTCGTCGGCTGCGAACAGGCCGGTCAGCACCTGAAACAGGGTCGACTTGCCGGCCCCGTTCGGACCCAGCAGAGCCACGAACTGGCCGGCCCGCAAATCCAGCGTCAGCGATTTCAAGGCGGCGCGCGAGCCGTAGCGTTTGGTGAGGCCGGTGGTGCGCAGCATGGGAGCGTGGAATGTAGTGGACAAACCCCGTTGCACGCTGCGGCCACGAGCCATGTCCGAGGTTTCTCGACGGCTGATGTTTCGCTTTCATCCATCGACAGGCCGGGCGATTTCGGCTTGTGAACTGTGTCAAATTCTGAACGCTCTGTGCCGCCTCGAAACACAGTGCGTAGCGTTCATCGTTGACACGAGCCGTGAACAGTTCGGGTTCATGAACGATGCTGCATGCGGCTCGAACGCAGCACCTCACGATGAACTGCGGAGTTTCCCTATGCGGACGTTCCCTTGAATTGCATCGACGCCTCAAAAAACATCGTGTGCAGCCCACGAATTACGGGTTTTCCATCGCACGCTGTGAGGGAAATTTTCCCGACCATCGTTGAACGCGAATGTGTTCGTTCAAGCTTGAACATCACATGCGACAGCGGGCACAAAGGTTGCCATCTTGGCAGCGTGTTCGGAGAGTCGCGGTGGGTTTTTGGTGGTGCCCCGCGACCTTGCCTAAACCACCTTTGACAACAGGAGAAAGCAATGGGAATTTCCGGGCGATCAAATACACGCGCTGCGGTGTGTGGTTTGGGTGCAGTAATGCTCGCGTTACCAGGCTTGGCACTCGCCAATGCAGATGTCGAGAAGAACACCGCCAACTCGAAGAACTGGGCGATGCAGGCTGGTGACATGTTCAACCAGCGCTACAGCAAGCTCAACCAAATCAACAAGGGCAATGTTGGCAAGATGCAAGTTGCTTGGACCTTTTCGACCGGTGTGCTGCGCGGTCACGAAGGCTCTCCGTTGGTGATTGACGGGACGATGTACCTGCACTCGCCGTTCCCGAACAAGGTGTTCGCGATCGATCTTGATTCGCAGAAGATCAAGTGGAAGTACGAGCCGAAGCAAGACCCGGCCGTGATTCCGCAGATGTGCTGCGATACGGTGAACCGCGGTCTGGCCTACGCGGAAGGCAAGGTCTTCCTGCAACAGGCCGACAGCAACCTGATCGCGCTCGATGCCAAGACCGGCAAGCTGATCTGGTCGGTGAAGAACGGCGATCCGAAACTGGGTGCCGTCAACACCAATGCGCCTCACGTCTTCAAGGACAAGGTCATCACCGGCATCTCTGGCGGTGAATGGGGCGTTCGTGGATTCCTCGCAGCGTATGACATCAACACCGGCAAGCCCGTATGGAAGGGCTACAGCGTCGGCCCCGACAACGAAATGCTGATGGATCCGGCCAAGTCGACCACCTGGGCCGACGGCAAGGTGACCCCGGTCGGCCCTGACTCGTCGCTGAAGACCTGGAAGGGTGATCAGTGGAAGATCGGTGGCGGCACCACCTGGGGCTGGTTCAGCTACGACAAGGCGACCAACGCGGTCTATTACGGAACCGGCAATCCGTCCACCTGGAACCCGTCGCAGCGACCTGGCGACAACAAGTGGTCGATGAGCATCTGGTCTCGTGATGTCGACACCGGCAAGGTCAACTGGGTTTACCAGATGACGCCGTTCGACGAGTGGGACTTCGACGGCATCAACGAGATGATCCTGGCCGACATCGACGTCAAGGGCAAGCCTACGAAGGCGCTGGTGCACTTCGACCGCAATGGCTTCGGCTACACGCTGGATCGCGTGACGGGTGCGCTGCTGGTGGCCGAGAAGTACGACCCGAAGGTCAACTGGGCCACCCACGTCGACATGAAGACCGGCCGCCCACAGGTCGTGTCGAAGTACTCGACGGCGCAAAACGGCCCTGACGTCAATACCAAGGGTGTCTGCCCGGCAGCGCTGGGTTCCAAGGACCAGCAACCGGCAGCGTTCGACCCAGAAACGAAGCTGTTCTACGTGCCGACGAACCACGTCTGCATGGACTACGAGCCGTTCAAGGTCGAGTACACCGCAGGCCAGCCGTACGTCGGCGCGACGCTGTCTATGTTCCCGGCTCCTGGTAGCCACGGCGGCATGGGCAACTACATCGCCTGGGATGCCGGTACCGGCAAGATCGTCCAATCCAAGGCTGAGAAGTTCTCGGTCTGGAGCGGCGCTCTGAACACCGCCGGTGGTCTGTCTTGCTACGGCACGCTCGAGGGGTACTTCAAGTGTGTCGACAAGAAGGACGTGAACAAGGAACTGTTCAAGTTCAAGACCCCGTCCGGCATCATCGGCAACGTGTTCACCTATGAGCACAAGGGCAAGCAGTACATGGGCGTGTTCTCGGGCATTGGTGGCTGGGCCGGTATCGGCATGGCGGCTGGCCTCGAGAAGGATCAGGACGGCCTGGGTGCTGTGGGCGGCTACCGTGAACTCGGTCAGTACACCGAACTCGGTGGTTCGTTGACCGTGTTCGCGCTCCCCAACTGATCGGGATTCGTCCTGATTAACCCTCGCCGGGCAACCGGTGAGGGAACCGATCCAGGGGATGACGCTCTAGCAGGGCGTCATCCTTTTTTATTAGCTGAGCAATCCTCTGATCATGAAGTCACGCATCCTCATCTCTGCTGCCGCTATTGCATTCGCCGCGTCGGACTTTGTCATCGCGCAAGAAGTCAAGACCGATCTGTACACCGTCGTCAGCGGGACCAAGGTCGACGCCGAAACCCTCAAGGGATTCAAGACTTGGCGCACCGCTGCCTGCGACCGCTGTCATGGCGCCAATCAGGAAGGCTTGGTGGGCCCCTCCCTCGTCGAAAGTCTGAAGGTGTTGACCAAGGAAGAGTTCGTGACCACGGTGACCAAGGGCCGGCTTGAGAAGGGTATGCAGAGCTTCGGCAACAGCCCGGTCGTGATGGAGAACATCAACCAGCTTTATGCCTACCTGAAAGGCCGCTCCAACGGTGACATCAAGATCGCCCGCGTGACGGGTATCGAATGAGCTGCTTGGCGGCAGCGCCATGTCGACCGGTCCGGATGATGCTGCGGGTGTGGGCCACCATGTGCCTGACCGCAGTGGCTGGTCTTGGAGGAACCGGTCACGCCGCTGCCCAGGATGAAGTCAAGCCAGTTCGCCAAGCGTTTCGTGTCTGCCAGGACCCCAACAACCTCCCCTTCTCGAATGTCAGCGGGGAAGGCATCGAGAACCGGATCGCCGAGTTGTTCGCCAAGGAGCTTGGACTGCCGGTCACGTACTACTCGTTCCCGCAGCGACTGGCTTTCATCCGCAACACGTTGCGGTACAAGCTACCGGGCGAGGATTACCGCTGCGACATCGTGATGGGCGTGCCTGCGGGCTACGACCAAGTCTCCGCCACGAAGCCTTATTACCACTCCACCTACGCTCTCGTCATCGCGAAGGGTCGGGGTCTGGATCAGGTCAAGTCGATGGGCGATTTCCTGGCGGTCGACCGAGCTCAGCTCGACAAGTTGCGCATCGGCCTGTACGACCGAACGCCGGCGTCGGATTGGCTGGTCAAGCACAAGCTGCTGGAGCAAGGCGTTCCCTACGCGACGATGAATGCGGCGCCCGAGTTCTACCCGGGCGAAATCATCGAGCGTGATCTCGCGGCGGGGAAGATTGACGCGGCGATCGTGTGGGGGCCGATCGCTGGTTTCTTCGCGAAACGGGTCAAGAGCCCCGAGCTGATGACGATCCCGATGCAGAGCGAGCCCGGAGTCAAGTTCGATTTCAAGATGTCCATGGGTGTCCGCTACGGTGAGCGCGAATGGAAGCAGCAGATCGAATCGCTGATCGACTCCAAACGGTCGGAGATCCGCACGATCCTGGAGGAGTTCGGCGTTCCCTTGATCGACGACATTCCGCAGGCGCTGACGAACTAGCGGTCCTCTGACGCCCTTGCCGAGATCGGGAATTCCCATGAAGTACGCAGCGGTGTGGTTGGCAGGCGTGTTCTCGTGCTGCGTTGCCCATGCGGCCGTCGACCGTGCTGCGTTCATCGAGCTGAGCACCAAGGTGCTCAAGGTCGAGGTGTCGCGGCAGCAAGGGGGCTATTCGCTTGGATCCGGTGTGCTGGTGGCACCACAGCGCCTGCTCACCAACTGTCACGTGACGCGGGACGCGCAGGAGGTTTTCATCTATCAGCATGGCGTTCGCCTGCAGGCGGTGGCCCAGGTCAGTGATGTGCGTCGGGACCTTTGCCTGCTGGTCGTGCCGGGTGCGACCGGTGAAGGCGTCGCGCTGAGTTCCTCAACGCCCCTCAGCGAAGGACAGCCGGTGTCGGCGATCGGCTACACAGGCGGCATCGGTATCCAGAACAGTCCGGGCGAGGTGGTTGTGCTGCATCCCTTCGACAGCGGCAAGGTCATCCAGAGCACCAACTGGTTCACGTCCGGTGCCAGCGGGGGCGGTTTGTTCGACGACGATTTGCGACTGGTCGGCATCATGACCTTTCGCCTGCGTGGCGGCGAGGCGCACTACTTCTCGGCACCGGTTGAGTGGGTCAAGGATCTGTTGGCGAAGCAAGACGATGCGCGTGAAATCGGCCCCATCCCTGCGACCGAAATTTCGTACTGGCAGCAGCCCATGGCACAGCAACCCCGTTTTCTCCAAGCTGCCGTGCTTGAGCGCGACAACCGGTGGAAAGACCTGGAGCGTCTGGCGTCGGGCTGGGCTGAAGTTCAGGAGCACGAGTCCGAACCGTGGTACCTGCGCGGCCTGGCGCTGCAAAAGCAAAATCGGCTGGCTGATGCCAGAGACGCCCTGGAACGGTCTGTGAAGATAACGCCCACGCTGGCGCTTGCGTGGCACCGCCTTGGCCTGGTCTACGCCGGGCTCGGCATGAAGGCCCAGGCGCAAAACGTCCAGAGGCGCTTGAGTGAGCTGAATCCCGATCTGGCGCTGCAGCTGGCCAAGAGCCTTCTTCCCCATTGACCACGTAGATATTTCCTCTCTCACCATGCAGCACCAGCAATATCCTCGATGGGCCAGCACGTTGATTGCGTTGTTGATGGCCGTCGCCTCGACATGCCACGCGCAAGGCACGCCACCTGAAAACAAGCAGGATTTCTCCGATGCAGAAAAGCTGCTTTTCATGTCGAACCAGCTCTCGGGTGTGAAGTCGGTATCGACGCTCCGGTACACGTTTCGCAAGACGGGCAGCTTCGAGGAAGGCTTTGAAGACAGCGTCGTGCTGAGCTTCGACAAGCAACCCGATGGCACCTGCTGCAACGTGAAGAGCGACTTCTTCACCGGTGCCCGCCGACTGCCGTTGCCCGATGCCCCGATGGCCGAAGGGAACCCGGTGCTGCTGCATTTCCTGGAGCGAGACATCGCCGAGATGAAGCGTCTGACCAAAGGGTCGTTGAATCATTTCCGCAAACTCATCCGCATGGCTGCATACCAAGATGCGACGGTTCGCGACGCCTCGTTCGCCTACAAGAACAAGACGATCGCCGGCAAGGAAATCTCGTTCTCGCCTTATCTCGACGACCCGAATCGTCCCAAGTACGAAAAATTCGTTCGCAAGACGTACCAGTTTCTGTTGTCCGAGGCCGTGCCCGGTGGGGTCTACGGCATCCGCACGCAGATCAGCGGTGAAGCCGCCGGGTCTCCGGCCGTGATCGTCGAAGAACTGCTCGTCGACGGCGTGTCCGCAGTGTTCCCCTCCCAGATCAAGTGAGCCTTGTCCCATGTCCGCTTCCAGAAACCTGATTCGCACGGCTGCCCTGCTGCTGTGCACCCCCCTTGGCACACTGGTTCACGCCAACGATTTCCCGACGCTGGATCGCGTGATGTACGTGCGCGACTGCCTGCGCGAGAACCCCGGGCCGCAGTTCGAGATGATCAGCAAATGCTCGTGCGCCCTCGACCGTCTGGCCGAGCAGGTCAAGTACGAGGAATACGTCACCTTGAGCACCGAGGCCAACGCCACCTCCATCGCCGGCGAACGCGGCAGCACGATGCGCGACAACGAAGGGGTGCAGAAGGACGCGAAACGGTTTCGCGAGCTGCAGGCCAAGGTGAAGAACAGTTGCTTCATCAGATCCGAACCGAAGTGATGCTCGCGGGTGTCTTCGGCAGCGTCGCCTGCCGTCGCCGAATCCACCGCAGGTGAATGCCTTGATTCGTTGTTGGCGCGTGCTGATGCTTTGGGCTGCAACCACGTCGATGGCATGTGCTCAGTCGGCGCTTCCCCCTTCACAAGTGACCGAGATTGCGCCTGGCGTGTTCGTGCACAGCGGAGTCGTTGCCGACTGGGAGCCCGCCAGCGCCGGCGATGTCGCGAACCTGTCGTTCATCGTCGGTGATCGCTGCGTCGCGGTGATCGACAGCGGTGGCACGCCCGGGGTCGGTCGCCGCTGGCAGGCCGCACTGACCGCGATCACTCCATTGCCGGTCTGCTACGTCATCAACACGCATGCGCATCCCGATCACGTGCTCGGGAACAGCGCCTTCAAGACGACTGAGCAGGCCCGCCCGCAGTTCGTTGCGCACGCTCGGATGCCTGCAGCCCTCGCGGCGCGCGAGCGCTATTACCTGAACGCGCTGCAGCGCGACTTCGGCGTTGCGATGACGCACGACGACCTCGTCTATCCAACGCTGACGATCACGGCGGGCCAGACCGTCGAAATCGACCTCGGCCAGCGTGTCATCGAGTTGACGGCGTGGCCCACCGCACACACCGACCACGACCTGACGGCGTTCGATCGCCAGTCACGCACGCTGTTTCTGGGCGACCTGCTCTTCGTGACGCACCTGCCCGTGATCGACGGGAGCCTGCGCGGCTGGATTTCCGTGCTGGACCGCCTGGCGCAGATGCCGGTGGCCTTGGCGGTTCCCGGTCACGGGGCGGTCGGCCGCGATTGGCCGACGATGCTGCAGCCGCAGCGTCGCTATCTGGATGCTTTGCTGACCGAGACGCGCGCCGCGATCCGCGCCCACACGACGATGCAACAAGCGGTGAAGACGATCGGCCGCGAAGCCACGCAGGGTTGGGCGCTGGTCGATCACTTTCACGAGCGCAACGTGACGACCGCGTTTGCCGAGCTCGAATGGGAAGACTGATCCCCCTGCGCCAGGACGTGTCGCGGTGGGCGTCCTGGCGTGCGTTGACCGCAGCGATCGCGCTGGGCACCGCTGCCACGCTGTCGCAAGCGGCGCCGTTTGCCTACATCACCAACCAGGGCAGCCACGATGTCTCGGTGATTGATCTCGCGACTGACGGTGTTGTTGCCACGGTCCCGGTGGGTCGCGGGCCGGCGGGAGTTGCGGTGGCGGCCTCGCAAGCGAAGGTCTTCGTGACGAACCCGGATTCGAAATCGATCTCGGTCATCGACATGCGCAGCCGGCAGGTGATCGACACCTTGACCGCTGGCGACGGGCCGCTGGGCATTGCCGCGTCCGACGACGGCCTGCGCGTCTATGCCAGCGACTGGTATCGCAATCGCGTGCTCGTGTTCGACAGCCGAGTGCACCATCCGCTGATGAGCATCGCGGTGGGTCGTGCGCCGGCCGGTCTGGCCGTGCACGAAAGCGGCGACGCGGTGTTCGTCGCCGAGCGGGATGACAACAGCGTCGCGGTGATCGATGTCAACAGCCAGCGGGTGCTGTCGCGGGTGGCGGTGGGCTTGCGGCCGTTCGCGTTGCTGTACGACGCACCGCGCCAGCGGCTTTACACGCTGAACGTGCAGAGCAACGATGTCAGCGTGCTCGATGCGCGTGACCTGTTCCGCACCGGCCAACTCACGGTGACCGCCACGGTGGCCGTGGGCAAGGCACCGTATGGCGCTGCATTGGCACAGGGCGGCGCGTTGCTCTACGTGACCAACCAGCACGAGGACAGTGTCAGCGTGATCGACGCCGACACGTTGAAAGTGGTGCGCACGTTGAAGGGGTTTGGTTACCCAGAAGGCATCGCTGCGTACCGGGACAGGGTCTATGTCGTCAACTGGATGGACGACAACGTGAGCGTGCTCGATGCAGCATCGGGACACGCTATCAAGACCATTGCCACCGGGCAGAATAGCCGCGGATTCGGGGCCTTCATCGGCGACGTTCCCGCGCCTTGAGACCGCTGAGCCCGAATTTCCATGACGCTGTGAACGGGAGAGTTTGAGCATGCTGAGACGAACGATGGGCGCCAACCCGGTGCGATGGATGGCCTGGATCTTCTTGTGCGGTCTGATGCCGATGGCTCAGGCCCATGGCCCAACACGTCAGAAGGTCACCGAGAAGATCACCATCAACGCGCCCGCCGAAGCGGTCTGGGCCCGCGTCAAGAACTTCGACGCGCTGAAGGACTGGCACCCGGCCGTTGCCGAGAGCCCGGCGACGGCCGGCAACACCGAAGGTTCGGTGCGCTCGCTGAAGCTGAAGGGCGGCGGTGCGCTCGAGGAGACGCTGGAAAGCTTCGACGAAGCGAAGATGAAGTTCAGCTACCGTGCCAAGGACGGCGGTGCCCTGCCGGTCACCAACTACACCTCGACACTGCAGGTCACCAGCGCCGGAGCGGGTCAATCCACGGTGGAGTGGCGTGGCGCGTTCTACCGCGCCTACCCCAACAACGACCCTCCGCCCGATCAGAACGACGAAGCGGCATTGAAGGCCGTGACAGGTGTCTACAAGAGCGGGCTCGACAACCTGAAGACGCTCGTCGAGGGCCAGTGATCCTTGCCCGCTGGCTCGGCCGCACCGGCTGGTTGTGTGCCGCGTTCGGGTGGGTGGTCCTGGCCGGCTGCGCCGATGTGGGCCGGTACCTTGCGGCCGCGCCGGAGCGCAATGTCGGCGGCGGCACCACCGTGCAGGTGGCCGACGGTGTGTACCTGGTGCGAGGCACCGGCGGCGAGGTCGATGCGGACAACCTCGGCCGCATCGGCAACGCCGGTTTCATCGTCGGCGACAGCGGTGTCATTGCCATCGATGTCGGCACTTCCTACCGCCACGGCGTGGCCTTGCTCGACGCTATCAGGCGTGTCACCGACAAGCCGGTCACCTTGGCGCTCGTTACACACGTTCACCAGGAGTTCCTGTTCGGTGCAGCGGCTTTTCGTGAACGAGGCATCCCGATCCGCATGCAGCGCAGCGCAGCCGGTCTGATGGCGGCTCGTTGCGCAAACTGCCTGAAGACCCTGCGGCGCTTGCTGGGCGAAGACGAAATGCGCGACACGACGATGTTCACGCCCGACCAGGTCTTCGACACCAGCCACACGCTCGACGTGATCGGCCGACCGGTGCGCGTGCTGCATCTTGGTCACTCGAGCGGTCCGGGCGACATTGCCGTTCTGGATGAGCGAACCGGCGTCCTGTTTGCCGGCGGCCTGATCGACCAGCATCGCATTCCCGATGTGCAGGACAGCAGCCTGCCCGGCTGGCGAGCAGCGCTGGAGGCCCTCGCCGCGCTGCGGGTGAGCACCGTCGTGCCAGGTCACGGACCCGCCACATCATCTGAAGTGATCGCGACCACGCGGCGATACCTGGATCGACTCGAAGCGCGGGCCAGGCAGCTGGTTCTCGAGGGTGCGGCACTCAGCGAGGTGCCCGACGCCAGCGCGCTCGACGAATTCAAGGATTGGGATCAGTACGACACGATCCACCGGCGCAATGCGTCGATCGTGTTCGTGCGCATCGAGCGCGAATTGAATTTCAAGTGAATCTGCGGACAGGAGCGATGTGATGTCGAAGGCAGTGAGGCTCTGCGGGGCCGTGTCGATGGCGTGGGCGCTGATGATGTGCGGGTGGGTTACCGAACCTGCGCATGCCGCTGTCGGCGGGCTGAACTCGACCGCCGCGCACAACGATTCGTCACCCGAGTGGGACAAGCTGCGCGCGCGCTTTTTCCCGAATCGCGAGATCGCGGCCGACGCGGCCAGTCAGGTTCAGCTCATCGTTCCACTGCGCGCGGCTTACGGCGCCTCGGTGCCGGTCAAGATCGTGTCGAAGCTGCCGCAGCGGCCCGATCTGTACGTGAAGAAGATGTACCTCTTCATCGACAAGAACCCGTCACCGCTGGCCGCCGTGCTGGAGCTCACCCCCGACCTCGGCCAGGCCGATTTCGAAACCCGGCTGCGCGTCGACGAGTACAGCCACGTGCGTGTGGTCAGCGAGCTGTCGAACGGCGAGCTGCACATGGACTCGCGCTACGTGAAGGTCTCCGGCGGCTGCTCGGCACCGCCGAACCGCGAGCACCCCGAACTGATCGGCAAGACGCTGTTGAGACTGCACGCCCCC
The DNA here is from genome assembly GCA_030654805.1 of Burkholderiaceae bacterium. Taxonomy (GTDB): domain Bacteria; phylum Pseudomonadota; class Gammaproteobacteria; order Burkholderiales; family Burkholderiaceae_C; genus PBB1. Next base: position 111,141 of record JAURWR010000058.1, on the reverse strand, counting down.
GTCAATCTCGATCTGCCCAATTCTGCGGACGTGACCGTGCTGCACCCCAACGACACCGGGTTCGAGCTGAACAACGTCACCGTCATGTTCATCCCGCCGCACTTCGTTCGATCGATCAAGGTCAGCTACGGCGACCGCAAGCTGTTCGATGCCGACCTCGATTTCTCGGTCAGCGAAAACCCGACGTTCCGCTTCAACTTCGTGCCCCACGGCAACGCCGATCTCAAGGCCGCGGTCGAGGACTCGCGCGAAGGCCGTTTCATGGGCACGCTGCCCATCCGTCACAACGAGCTGTCGGTGCAGTCTGATGCGCCGCCTGGCCACGGTGCGCCCTGACCTTTCCCGACGCCGCGCCACGTGCACGGTGGCGTGCTGGCTGATGCTGTCGTCTTCGGCGGTGTTTGCGGCCGGATTGCCCACCGCCTATCAGGCCGTCGTGGTCCAGCCGACCGGCTTGCCGGCACAGGCCGAGTTCGATCTGCGGCCGGCGATCGAGCGGGCCCGGCGCGAGAAGAAAGCGCTGTACGTCTACCTCGGTGCCGACGACTGTCCGTACTGCCGCCGCTACGAGGCATTCCTGGAGCAGAACGCAGGCGAGCTGGTGCCGCACTTCGCCGGCTACCTGGTGGTCGACCTGCGCAGTTCGCTGAAGGTGAACGCGAAGGCCCTTTTCATCAGGACGAATCTCGGCAGCCTGGCCTATGCCGATTTCCAGCGTGCCATCGGCGACGAGCGCGCCCGGATGCTGGTCTATCCGAGCGTCTGGTTGTTCGATGCCGACCTCAAGCCGCTGATGCAGATGCCGGCCGGAACCGGCACCTTCCAGACCGTGCCGGAGCAGCTCGAGATCCTGCGCCTCGTGCAGTGAGCCGCGCGTTGCGGCCATGAAAAAAGGCAACGTTGCCGTTGCCTTTTTCGATCGACAGACGCGCAGATCAGTCGGCGGCAGCGAACGGATGCTTGGCGGTCTTGTACTGCGCCTGCACCTCGGCGGCTGTCGGGTAGCCGCGCACCGCGCGTTCGATCGACTCTTTGGTCGCGCGGTAGTTGTAGTCCTGGATCTTCGTGTCGTCTTCGGCCATCCAGTGGATGAACACGCCGACCGAGATGAACAGCTCGTTGGCCTGATCGGCGCGCAGCGTGCCTTCGGCCAGGCAGTCGGCGATCGCCATCGCGACGCCGCGCTGGGCCGGTCCGAACATCTGCACCGCCTGCTTGGCGCCCTTGATCGTGACCTTGTTGAACATCACCGCATTCGGCTTCGCGGCCAGGTTGGGTGCAATGACGGCCAGCAAGGAGGTGAACCCGTCCTTGTTGTTGACCAGCGCATTCGCGAAGGCGGTTTCCGCTGCCGATCCACGCGGCCCGATCAGCAAGTCGATGTGAGCGACCTCGTTGCCCTCGCCGACCAGCGATTCACCGACGCGCACTTCGGTGATGCGTGCAGCGAGCACCGGTGAGGCCGCGGCCGTTGCTGCGGATGCAGCCGCTGGCTTGGCCGCAGCGGTCGCTGGAGCGGGGGCCGACACCCGAGCGGGTTCGACCTTCTTCTTGCCGAACAGGAAGTCAAGAAATCCCACGGTTGTCTCCGATCTTGTTGGTGTCGACGTAGACCGGAAGCCTAGCAGTGTGGTGACTCGGATTCAATCAGGCGCAGCGAGCTGGCGCGGTCGCGAAACACCAGCGGGTGCTCGGTGGCGGGTCGGGCCGCGACCACGTCGGCACGCGCCACCGCATCGGTCACCAGGTGGTGCAGCGGACTCTTCGCGCACACCGGGTCGGTGGCTGCCGCGTCGTTGGTCAGCATGTAGGCCTGGCAGCGGCAGCCGCCGAGGTCGATCTCCTTGAACTCGCAACTCGAACAGGGTTCCTTCATCCAGCCGGTGCCGCGGTAGCGGTTGAAGCCTTCGGAGTCGAACCAGATCTCGCGCAGGCTGTGTTCCTTGACGTTCGGGAAGCTCAATCCCGGCAGCATCTGTGCGGTGTGGCAGGGCACGGCGGTGCCGTCGGGCACCACGGTCAGGAACATGCTGCCCCAGCCGTTGACGCATTTCTTGACCTTGCCTTCGTGGTAATCGGGCGCCACGAAGAACAGGCGCATCTGGTTGCCCAGCTTCACGCGCCACGCGTCGGTCACCTGTTCGGCGTGCCTGAGCTGCTCGTGCGTGGGCAGCAACTGGTCGCGGTTGATCATCGCCCACGAGTAGTACTGGGTGTTCGCGAGTTCCAGGTACTCGGCACCCATCTCGTGAGCCATGCCGATGATGCGGTCGATGTGGTCGATGTTCATCCGGTGGATGACGACGTTCATCACCATCGGCCAGCCTTGGTCCTTGATGATCTTGCCGACGCGGTTCTTCAGGTCGAAGGTCTTGGTGTGCGACAGGAAGTCGTTCATCTCCTTCGTCGAATCCTGGAACGACAACTGCACATGGTCGAGGCCGGCAGCCTTCAGCTTCGCCGCGCGCTCAGCCGTTAGGCCAACGCCGGAGGTCAGCAGGTTCGTGTAATAACCCAGGCGGTGCGCCTCGGCGACGATCAGCTCCAGGTCGTCGCGCACCAGCGGCTCGCCGCCGGACAGACCGCACTGCACCGCGCCCAGTTCGCGCCCTTGCTGCAGCACGCGGAACCAGTCCTCGGTCGACAGTTCGTCTTCCTTGCGGGCGAAATCGACCGGGTTGTAGCAGAACACGCAGTGCAGCGGGCAGCGGTAGGTCAGCTCCGCCAGCAGCCACAGCGGCGGGCCCGGGCGCGGCGGGGCGGACATCACTGGCTCTCTTGGGTCAATAGTCATGACCACACCAACCAGCGGTTCTTGCCGGCCATTTCGACGAACGCGACCACATCGCCTTCGAGGCCCTGCGTCGAGAACGCCTGCTCCAGGTCGGTGACGATCGCGGCGATGCTGCGATGGCCGTCACAGCGCTTCATGATCTCGCCGGCACTCTGGCTCAGCTTGACCATGCCTTCGGGGTACAGCATCACATGGCAGTTCTGGACCGCCTCCCACTGCAGGCGGAAGCCCGGTCCGACGGTGGGGCGCAGGTCGGTGGTCAATGCGGTCGATGTGTTCACGACGAGACTCCGTAGCGCGTCGTCATCGCGTCGTTCATGGTCCAGAGGATGTCGAGCTTGAATTGCAGGATCTCCAGAGCGCGCTCCTGCAGCGGCCGCGTCGTGAAATGGTTCAGCGTGATGGCGAGGCCTTCCTCGACATCGCGCCTTGCCTGCCCGACGCGGTTGCGGAAGTAGCTGAGCCCTTCCGACTCGATCCAGTGATAGTGCTCCGGCCACGTCGCCAGACGCTGCTTGTGGATCTCGGGCGCGAACAGCTCGGTCAGCGACGAGCACACCGACTCCTGCCACGGAGCCCGTCGCGCGAAATTGACGTACGCATCGACCGCGAAGCGCACCGCCGGCAGCACATGGCGCAGGTCCAGCACCTCTTCGCGCGTGAGGCCGACGGCCAGCGCCAGACGCAGCCAGGCTTCGATGCCACCGGGGTCCTTGATGCCGCCGATCTCGAAGCCGTCATGGTCGAGGATGCGCTGGATCCAGCCGCGGCGAACCGCCGGGTCGGGGCAGTTCGACAACACCGCTGCGTCCTTGATCGGAATCGCGATCTGGTAATAGAAACGGTTGGCCACCCAGCCGCGCACCTGATCCGGCGTGGCCTTGCCGGTGTTCAGCATCACGTTGAACGGATGGTGGATGTGGTACGACTTGCCGCGCTCGCGCAGCTGCGCCTCGAAGGCTTCCCGGCTCCAGGCTGCGTTGTCGGCGAGGCGCGATGCGTCGGGATGGCGGGATTCCTGGATCATGTCTGCACGCATGGTGTGCTCCTGCAACTTGAAGAGGGAAACGTTCAGGGCTGGATCAGCATGCCGTCCTCGCACAACTCGATGCCGGCGCGCGTCAGTTCGGCGCGCTGGGTCGAGTCCTCGTCGAGGATCGGGTTGGTGTTGTTGATGTGGATCAGCAGGCGGCGCGTCTTCGCCGGCAGCCGGGCCATCCACTCGATCATGCCGCCCTCGCCCGACTGCGGCAGGTGGCCGATCTCGCGAGCGCGCTTCTTGCTGATGCCGAGCGCGAGCATCTCGTCGTCGGTCCAGAAGGTGCCGTCGACCAGCACCGCGTCGGCGCTCATCATCTCGTCGAACACCGGCGCACTGATCTCGCCCAGACCCGGCGCATAGAAGGCGCTCCTGCCGCTGCGCTGGTCCGTGATGACGATGCCGATGTTGTCACCGGGCACCGGGTTGTCGCGGTGCGGCGAATACGGCGCGGCCTTGCTGGACAGCGGCAGCGCACGAAAGCTCAGCCCCGAGACGCCGGGCACCTCGAACGACGCACCGTCGAGCGTGATCGGGTGGCGATCGACGCCGCAGAAATGCGTCAGCACGCGCAGCACCGGGTTGCCTTGCGTCAGGTCTTCGGCGACGGGATCGGTGCACCACAGCGGCAGTTTCGAATTGCGTTCACGCAACATGAACAGGCCGGTCGCGTGATCGATCTGGCCGTCCATCAGCACCACGCCGGCAATCGCCGAGTCGCGCAGGTGGCGACCGGGTTGCATCACCGGGCTGCTGCGAATCTGCTCCAGGATGTCGGGGGAGGCGTTGAACAGCACGCCGTCGGTGCCGTCATCGGGACGCACGAAGATCGACGACTGCGTGCGCATCTTCGCCCGCAGCGTGCCCGCGCGCACCCCGGCGCAGTTGGCGCAGTTGCAGTTCCACTGCGGAAATCCGCCACCGGCGGCCGAACCCAAGACTGTGATGCGCATGATGACTACGGTGATAGAGAAGGGTGACCCTGAAAGACCAACGCCCTGGGGTCAGCCAGGGCGTTGGTTGAGGTCCGTTGAGCGACCCCAGACGCAGCGACGAATTAACGTGCTGCGACGTACATCGTGATTTCGAAGCCGAAACGGAAGTCAGCGGCCGAAGGTGTGGTCCAAGTCATTTGAAGTCTCCTTGCAAAGTGGCGCAGGCGCCGGTCGGTGTCTGCGGGAACGTCTCATCCCAGGGCTCATGATGTTCGCGACGGGGCCGACTGCCCAGCGGCCCGGCCATGAGTTTCGCCTCATGATTTTCATGAATCCCCGGACGACGGCCGCAGAGCGCCGCCGCTACCATCGAACCGGTGAATTCAACCGTTTCCTCGCCTGTGATTTCCCGACCGGCATCGCTGTACCCCGAGACACCTCCGCTGCGCACCCACGCGCTGAGCGTGTCCGGTGGCCACACGCTGCACGTGCAGGAGTTCGGCGACCCGCGTGGGATCCCGGCGGTGGTGCTGCACGGTGGACCGGGCTCGGGCTCATCGCCGCTGTTGCGCCGCTTTCTCGACCCTGCACGCTACCGCATCATCGTCTTCGACCAGCGCGGCGCCGGACGCAGCACGCCGCGCGGCGAGACGCGGCACAACACCACGGCCGACCTGCTGGCCGACCTGCGGGCGATTCGGGTGCACCTCGGCATCGATCGCTGGCTGGTGGTCGGCGGGTCCTGGGGCGCGACGCTGGCGCTGGCGCATGCGCTGGCCGAGCCGACCGTGGTGTCCGGCCTGTTGCTGAGGGCCCCGTTCCTGGCTCGCGCACAAGACATCGACGGCTTCTTTCAAGGCACCGCCGCCGACCTGCCCGAGGCCTGGTCGCGGTTTGCGGCCGTGGCGCCGCCTGAGCGGCGGCATGCACTGCTCGCGGTGCTGGCCGACGGCCTCCAGGGCGATGTCGCGCTGGCCGCGCCGCTGGCGATCGCCTGGTGGCGCTGGGAGCTGGCGATGTCCGGCACGCCCCCAGCTTCGGTCGCACCGAACGAGCCCGAAGGCGATGCCTTGCTGGCGCTGATCGATCGCTACCGCGTGCAGAGCCACTACCTGCGCCATCGCTGCTGGCTCGACGCGCCGTCGCTGCTCGATCGCTTCGGCGCCCTGCCCCGCGTGCCGATCGCGCTGCTGCAAGGCACGGCCGATCGCGTCTGCCCGCCAGCAGGCGCAGTCGAGCTGCATCGCCACGTGTCGAACAGCACGCTGCGGCTTGTCGACGGCGCCGGTCACGACCCCACGCATCCGGCGATGGTCCGGGCGATGGTCCAGGCGCTTGACGCCTATGCCGGGTGCGGTTGCTTTGATCCGCAGGACGCGCCGTGACCTTGCGAGTCAAGATCAACCTGATCGTCGGCGTGCTGACGCTGATGTTCGTCGCAGCGGTGCTCGGCCTGCAGGTGCGCAGCCTGCGGGCGTCGGTCGAGGAAGAGGTCGTCGCGGCCAACCGCGTCGCGTCGCAACTGCTGAACCGAACGCTCTGGCTGTATGCCTCTCAGGGCCTGCCGGCCATGCGTGCCTTTCTGCAAGGCATGGGGCGGGTGCGCGCGAACGACATCGAGTTGCTCGACGAGTCGGGCCGCCAGCAGTACATGTCGCCGCCGTCGCTGTACAAGTCCGGGCGTGAGGCGCCCGACTGGTTTGCCGCGCTGGTGGCACCGCCGCCGTCGGTCCAGGCGATCGACTTCCCGGGAGGCAAACTGGTGGTGCGCAGCAATGCCTCGCGCGGCGTCGTCGATGCGTGGGACTACTTCGTGCAGTTGGCAATGATCGGTTTCGCCTTGCTGGCCGCGGTGAACGTGCTGGTGTTCTGGCTGGTCGGACGCACGGTGCGCCCGTTCTCGCAGATCGTCGGTGCGCTGGATCAGTTGCAGGGCGGGCGGTTCGATGTCTCGCTGCCTCCGTTGCCGGGGACCGAAGCGGCGGCCATCGGCGCGGCATTCAACCGCATGGTCGGCGTGCTGCAGGACAACATCGAGAACGAGCGGCGCGCGGCGCACGCCGAGCGCCAGCTGTCGGACAACCGCGAACTGACCCGATGGATCGATCACCACATCGAGAAGGAGCGCTTGCTCATCGCCCGTGAACTGCACGACGAACTGGGCCAGTCGGTGACCGCGATGCGCAGCATGGCGCTGTCGATCGCGCAGCGCGCCCGCAGCCGCAGCGATCCCGCATCGGAACAGGCGGCACAGTTGATCGCCGAGGAGTCGGCGCGGCTCTACGACGCGATGCACGGGATGATCCCGCGGCTGACGCCGATGGTGCTCGACAACTTCGGCCTCGCCGAGGCGCTGGCCGATCTGGTCGAGCGCACACGGCGCAGCCAGCCTGACGTGCAGATCGAGCTGCAAGTCGATCTGGCCGAGACACCGCTCGATACCGAGCATGCGCTTGCGCTGTACCGCGCGGCCCAGGAAGGCATCACCAACGGTCTGCGCCACGGCCAGGCCAGCGTGCTTTCATTGACAGTGCAACGGCAGGCTGACACGGTGCTGCTGAGGCTTGTCGACAACGGTGTGGGCCTGCCATCCGACTGGGCGCAGCGCGTCGGTCACCATGGGCTGCGCTGGCTGTCCGAGCGCGTGGAAGCGCTCGGCGGTGCTTTCGAGATCGGCCCGGCGCCATCCGCAGGGGTGCTGTTGCAAGTGCGCCTGCCACTGCCTGCCCTGCCCGCTACCGCGCCCGAACTGTCATGAGGACACCCAGATGATCCGTGTGATGTTGGTCGACGACCATGCGCTGGTGCGCATGGGTTTCAAGATGCTGCTCGGCGATGCCCACGTCGAAGTGGTGGCCGAGGCCGGCAGCGGCGAGCAGGCCTGCCTGGACTACCCGAAGGTGCTGCCCGACGTGGTCGTGATGGACCTGTCGATGCCGGGCATGGGTGGCCTCGAAGCGGTGCGCCGGCTGCTCGCGCACGACCCGAATGCCCGCATCCTCGCGCTGTCGGCGCATGAGGACACCGCGCATCCGCGACGCGTGCTGCGCGCAGGCGCGCTGGGGTACCTGGCCAAGCGCAGCGCCCCCGACGCGCTGATCGCGGCAGTGACCGCCGTGGCGCGCGGCGACCGCTACGTCGATGCGCAGACCGCACAGGCGCTCGCGATGGCGCAGATCGACGGCGAGACCAGCCCGGCCGACATGCTGAGCGAGCGCGAGTTCTCGGTCTTCATCCAGCTGGCGCAGGGCAAGAGCGTCGCCGCCATCGCCGAGAGCCTGAGTCTGTCGCCCAGCACGGTCGGCACGCACCTCTACAACGTGAAGCAGAAGCTCAACGCGACCAACCAGTCCGAGCTCACGCTGATCGCGCTGCGCTGGGGCCTGATCCAGGCCTGACGCGCTGCGCGGATCGTCTTGCCAGCAAGACCATTCCCATACGAAAGCGCTGGCTTTTCGGTATAAGCCCTGGGCTCGTTGCAGCAACCTCTTCGACCCCCCTTATCTGACGAAAGCTATTCCCATGGCGACTCTGAACATCAACGGCAAGCGTGTGGCGGTCGATGCCGACCCGACAACGCCGATCCTCTGGGCCCTGCGCGACACGCTGGGCCTGACCGGCACCAAGTTCGGCTGTGGCGTCGCTGCTTGTGGAGCCTGCACGGTGCACATCGATGGTCAACCCACGCGCTCGTGCGTGACGCCGATGTCGGTCGCCGATGGCAAACGGATCACCACCATCGAGGGCATCGCTGCCGACCCTGTTGGCAAGGCGGTGCAGACAGCCTGGGTGCAGCACGACGTGGCCCAGTGCGGTTACTGCCAGAGCGGCCAGATCATGAGCGCGGCCGGCCTGCTCAAGAAGAACAAGAACCCCAGCGACGCCGACATCGACGCCGCGATGGCCGGCAACGTGTGCCGCTGCGGCACCTACCAACGCATCCGCGCCGCCATTCATGCCGCCGCGAAATCGCTCGCCTGAGGACCGCCCCATGGACCACGCAATGATCGCCAAGCGCCTCTCGGGCCAAGCCGCCTACCGCCAGGCCTCGGCCGACCTCGATGACACCACCCGCCCCGCCTTCGGCCCACTCGGACGACGCGGATTTCTGAAGCTCACCGCGCTGTCGAGCGGCGGGCTCGGCATCATCTGGACAGCGCCGTCGACCGCCGCCGAAGAAGCTGCAGCTTCAACTCCGCCTGTCAAGAAACTGGCCGATCCCAGCCCGTTCATCAAGCTGCACCCTGACAACACTGTCGAAGTGATGGTCAACCGGCTCGATTTCGGCCAAGGTGCGCTGACCGCTTTGCCGATGCTGCTGGCTGAAGAACTCGACGTTGATTTCAAGAAAGTGCGCGCCTCCCTGGCGCCCGCCGGCGACGCCTACAAGGACCCGGTGTTCGGGATCCAGATGACCGGCGGTTCGACCGCGATCGCGCATTCGTGGATGGCGTACCGCGAGATCGGCGCGGCGGCTCGCATGATGCTCGTGGCGGCTGCCGCGAAACAGTGGAAGGTGCCCGTCTCGGCGTGCACCACCGGCGACGGCCACGTGCGTTCGGGCCACAAGCGGGCAAGTTATGTGTCGTTGTCAGCCGCCGCTGCAAAGCAACCGGTGCCGGCGAGCGTGGTACTGAAGTCGGCAGACCATTTCAACATCATCGGTCAAGGCCAGGGCCGCCTCGATGCGGGGGCCAGTTCCACCGGCAAGAAGAACTACGGCATCGACATGAAGCTGCCGGGCCTCAAGGTCGCCGTGCTGCGCCGCGCGCCGAAATTCGGCGGCCAGGTCGAGAGCTTCGACGCCAAGGCGGCGCTCGCCGTCAAGGGCGTGCTCGATGTGTTCGAGGTCCAGACCGACCGCGGCGGCAGCGGCATCGCGGTGGTCGCCACCGGCTACTGGCCAGCCAAGCAGGGCCGTGATGCGCTGCAGGTGCAATGGAAGGCCGGCGTCGGCGGCACGGTCAGCACCGATTCGCAGTTCGAGCTGTACCGCGAGCTGGCCAAGAACCCGCCGCTGACCGCCGTCAAGGGCGACATGGCCGCGTTGAAGGGTGCGGCCAAGACAATCAATGCCGTGTACGAGTTTCCGTACCTGGCACATGCGCCACTGGAACCCCTGAATGCCACCTTCGACTTGCACGCCGACCGCGCCACGGTCTGGGTGGGCAGCCAGTTCCAGACCATCGACCAGACCAACGTCGCCCAGGTCCTGGGACTGAAGCCCGAGCAAGTGACGCTCAACACCATGGCGGCTGGCGGTGGTTTTGGCCGGCGCGCGGCGCCCGCATCCGACTACCTGCGCGAGGGCGCGACGATCGCCAAGACGTGGCGCCAGCGGAAAGGAAACACGGCCGGTCCGCTGAAGCTGCTGTGGAGCCGCGAAGACGACATCCAGGGCGGCTACTACCGCCCAGCGCATCTGCACCAGGTCGACGTCGGCTTCGACGCGCAGGGTCAGGTCACCGCGTGGGACCATGTCATCGTCGGCCAGTCCATCATCAAGGGCACGGCATTCGAACCGTTCTTCGTCAAGGAAGGCGTTGACGCCTCCATGGTCGAGGGCGTGATCGACAACCACTACCGCATGCCAATGCGCCTGCGAGTCGCGCACCCCGAGCTGCCGGTCCCGGTGCTGTGGTGGCGCTCAGTCGGCCACAACCACACGGCGTACGTGATGGAGACGATGGTCGATGAAGCAGCCCGCGCGGCCGGGGTCGATCCGGTGGCATGGCGACTGTCGCGCCTCGACCCGAAGACACACGCGCGCCAGATCGCCGCACTGAAGCTGGCGGTCGAGAAATCGGGCTACGGCAAGCCGTTGCCCGCAGGCCATGCCTGGGGAGTGGCGATGCATGAGTCGTTCAACTCCGCCGTCGCCTACGTCGTCGATGTGTCGATCGAGGACGGTCAGGCCAAGGTGCACCAGGTGACCGCCGGCGTGCACGCCAATCAGATCGTCAACCCGACCGCTGCCGAAGCCCAGATCCAGGGCGGTGCGGTGTTCGGCCTCTCGATGACCGTGCCCGGCTTCGCCATCACGCTGAAGGACGGCGTGGTCCAGCAGAGCCAGTTCAGCGACTACCCGCCGATCCGCATCACGCAGGCACCCCCGGTCGCGGTGCATTTCGTTCCGAGCACCGACGCGCCGACCGGTCTGGGCGAACCAGGCGTTCCACCGATCGCGCCGGCGGTGGCGAATGCAGTGGCTGCCCTCACCGGCAAGCGGCTGCGCAAGCTGCCGTTCGATCTGGCTTCGGCCTGAGCAGCCACCGTGCGGCGGGCCCCGATCACCACAGAAGGTTCGGGGCCCGCCCTACACAAGTCAGCGCCCTGCTGTCTACCCGGAACACCCGCACTTCCGGGATTGAACACTTCGTTACGATTGACGAAGATGTCTGCATGGGGTGCTTGAGCCTTGGCAGCATCTTTTGCCGCTGAATCCGGCGCTCAACGAACGAAGGTATCGACATGTGGCTTCCTCATTGGCTGTACGAAAGCCTGCCGTTCCTCTACGCGATCACGGCGGCGCTTTGCCTGTTCGCCCTGGAGTCGTCATTCGGTTCGGCGATGAGCACCACGGCACTGGCCGCAGCGGCCTTGATGACATGGAACATGCGCCGCAAAGCCCGCAGTGCCGTTCTGAGGCGAACGCACCGCCGGGGTCCGACGCGACAGGACCGCTGATCAGCGGCGCCGCGAGTCTGCGGGCAGAACCACGTTGCAGGCTTCGAGTGCCTGCGCGATGCTGCCTCGGGTCACCGGCTTCGAAAGAAATTCATCGCTGCCAGCCAGCGTGGCGCGTACACGCTCGACCTGCCGGGAAGAACCGGAGACGATGATCAGCGCGGAGGCGCAGCCGGTGGAATGAGGCACTTCGGCCTTGATCCGTTGGCACAGGTCGACGCTGATCCTTTGTTCAGGCCCGTCGAACGCGACATCGAGGAACACCGCCGCGAAGTGCTTGGCATCGAGCAGGCGCACGGCCTGTAGCGGTGTCTGCGCGGGGTGTGCTCGAAATCCGAAGGATTCAAGCAAGCTGCACAGCTGTTCGCGCGCCAGGTCGTTGCGTTCGAGCACCAGCACATCGGTCGGCGCGAAGACCGTGCCAAGCGCAGCCTGATGACTTGACTGTCGGCTGCGCCGCACCGCCGCGCGGCGGGCCACCTTGGCAACGGATGGTTTGCCAGCGGCCAGTTCGCCATCCGATCGAAGCACCACGCCCGGTGGCAGTGTGCTGGCCTCCGGGGCCACGTCTTCGAGCACCGGCAATTCGTCGATGGACCGCAACGTCAGGTCAAGAGGCGTGTCGGCTGAATCGAGTCCGTCGGGACCCGAATCGAGCCAGCGTTGCAGTTCGGGCGCATCCAGATGCACCGACGGCACCGTTTCCTCTTCGGTCTCGAAACGGGTCAGGTCGATGACGAGGTCCGAATCCGTCGCCGGCCCCCGTGATGCGACGGGCAACTCCACGCCGCAGGCAAGGCATACGACCGCCTCGGTCGGATTGATCTGCGTGCAGGACGGGCACACGTGCGCTGTACTCATACGCACATTCTGGCCGGGAGCGCCGCTGCCGCGCAATGCCGATCGGCCAGACCGGCATCCGGGATGAGCCCCGGACTGCATGAGCCCGCCGGGCCGCCCCAAGGGCGAAGCCGGAGTGCGCAGCACGAAGCTACCCCAGTGAGCTCCTCGCGATCAGCGCGCCAGCAACTGCCGCCGCCGTTCGACCAGACGCATGATCATCGGCGTGAAGATGAGCTGCATCGCCAACTCCATCTTGCCGCCGGGCACCACCAGCGTGTTGGCTCGCGACATGAACGAGTCGTGCAGCATGCTCAGCAGGTAGGGGAAGTCGAACCCCTTCGGGTTGGCGAAGCGGATCACCACCAGGCTTTCATCGGCGCTCGGGATGGTGCGTGAAATGAACGGATCGGACGTGTCGACCACCGGCACGCGCTGGAAATTGATGTGGGTGCGCGTGAACTGCGGGCAGATGAAGTGCACGTACTCGTGCATGCGGCGCAGGATCACGTCGGTGACCGCCTCGGTGGAGTAGCCGCGGGTGCTGCGGTCGCGGTGGATCTTCTGGATCCATTCGAGGTTGACCACCGGCACCACGCCGATCAGCAGGTCGACATGGCGTGCCACATCGACCGTGTCGGTGCTGACGCCGCCGTGCAGCCCTTCGTAGAACAGCAACTCACTCGCCGGCAACGGATTCCAGGGCGTGAAGGTGCCGGGCTCCTGTCGGAACGGTGCGGCCTCCTCGGCGTTGTGCAGGTACTTGCGGCTCTGGCCGGTGCCGGTTTCGCTGTAGTCGCGAAACAGGGCCTCCAACTCCTCGAACAGGTTGGCTGCGGAGCCGAAGTGGCTGAAATGCATGTTGCCGGCGGCCTCGGCCTCGGCCATCGCCGATTTCATGTCCATGCGGTCGTAGCGGTGGAAGCTGTCGCCTTCGACGATCGCGGCCTGCACGTCCTCACGGCGGAAGATGTTCTCGAAGGTGCGCGTCACCGAGGTGGTGCCGGCGCCGGATGATCCGGTGATCGCAATGACGGGGTGTTTGGCGGACATGGTGGCCTCTTACGTTGTATTTGTGCTTCGTATCACCGACTGAGAGGATTTCGTCGCGAGCGGGTCCAGCTTGCGTTGAGGCGCGGAGCCGTACCCAGGTACGGTGAGCACCGGAGACGCAAGATCGGTCCGCGCAGCAGAAAGCCTCTCAGTCGACGGCTGCGAACAGGCCGCGCTTGCCAAACAGCGGCGAGCTGTAGGTTTCGGGCGGATCGTCGCGGTGATAGCCCTCGATGCGCGACACCTCGTCGGACGAGCCGAACACGAAGCCGATGCGCTGGTGCAGCGACTCGGGCTGCACATCGAGCAGCCGGGTGCGTCCGGTGCTGGCCGAGCCGCCGGCCTGCTCGATCAGCATCGAGATCGGATTCGCCTCGTAGAGCAGCCGCAGCCGGCCGGACTTCGACGGGTCCTTGGTGTCGCGCGGGTACAGGAAGACGCCGCCGCGCATCAGGATGCGGTGCGTTTCGGCCACCAGCGACGCGATCCAGCGCATGTTGAAGTCGGCGCCGCGCGGACCGATCTTGCCTGCCAGGCATTCATCGACATAGCGCTTGACGGCCGGCTCCCAGAATCGGCTGTTCGAGGCGTTGATCGCGAACTCGCGCGTCTTCTTCGGGATCTGCAGGTTCGGGTGGCTCAGCACCCACTCGCCGAGCAGCGGATCCAGCGTGAACGCATGCGTGCCATCGCCCATGCTCAACACCAGCATCGTCGACGGACCGTAGATCGCATAGCCTGCGCAGACTTGCTGCGTGCCGGGTTGCAGAAAGTCTTCGGCCTTCGGATCCTGCTCGGGCGTCACGGCACGCAGCACAGAGAAGATGCTGCCGACAGCGACGTTGACATCGATGTTCGACGATCCATCCAGCGGATCGAACAGCAGCAGGTACTTGCCGCGCGGGTACTGCGGCGGCAGCAGGTAGACCTCGTCCATCTCCTCGGACACCATGCCCGCGATGTGCCCGCCCCATTCGTTGGCGCGCAGGAACATCTGGTTGCTCAAGATGTCGAGCGGCTTCTGTTCCTCGCCCTGCACATTGATGCTTCCTGCGGTGGCTGTCGATGACGCTGCGTCATATCCGGTAGCCAGCCCGCCGTAGGCAACTTTGCGTGAGATCGCCTTGCAAGCCAGCGAGACGGCGGTGATCAAGGCGTTCAGGTCCCCGGTGGCCTCCGGCGCGCGGCGACGCTGCTCGATCAGGAACTGGGTCAGGGTGGACTTACCTCCGGTGGGCATGGCGTGTTCCTCAGTCGATCGAAACCGTGGGTGATGGGTGCGACGAATGCGCCGCTGCGAGGAAGCTGCTGCCGAGCTGCAGTGGCGTCTCGACGCGCCACGGCCGCAATGCCTGTGGCACCGCGTGCGCGCCATAACCCCAGCCGACCAGTGCCGCAAGGCAGCCAGCGGCCTGCGCCGCCAGCATGTCCGGCGGCGCGTCGCCGACCATCAGCAGGCGGGATGGCTCGACACCGAACCGGGCGGCGGTGGACAGCAGCATGGTCGGTTCCGGCTTGCGCTGGGCCAGCGTGTCGGCGCCCTGCACGTGCATCAGCCACGGCAGCAGCCCGGCCGCCTCGACGACAGCCTGCGCCAGGCGCGTCGGCTTGTTGGTGACCACCACCATCGACAACACGCCGTGCAGGCTGCGCAACAGGTCGGCGATGCCGGGATAGACGTGGCCGTGGTCGAGCGGAGCGGCCAGCGTGGCCTCGTCGAAGCCCTGGCGCAGCCGCTGGCGCAAGGCGGTGTCGTCCGGAGACCGGTCCTGAGCGACGAGTGCACGGGCGATCAGCGCATCCGGGCCGTCGCCGATCCAGGTGCGCACCGTCGTCAGATCGAAGCGGCGCAGGCCTTCGTCCGCAAGCGCGGCATTGAGGGCGTGGCCGATGTCGGGTGCGCTGTCGACCAGCGTGCCGTCGAGGTCGAAGGCGATCGCTGCGATGCGGCTCAGGTCAGGCGTCATCTGGCAACCTCTCTGGCTGTGCGCGGCGCGAACGCAGCCCCGCCAGCGCGTTGCTGCGGATCGCCTCGATCGATTCCTGGTAGCGACCGCCGCTGAACACCGCCGAGCCGGCCACCAGCGTGTCGGCGCCAGCGCTGCCCACGCGCTGCGCGTTGTCGGCCTTGACGCCGCCATCGACCTCGAGCCAGATGTCGCGCCCGGTCGCGTCGATGCGCCGACGCACCGCGTCGATCTTCGGCAGCACGTGCTCTATGAAGCTCTGCCCTCCGTAGCCAGGGTTGACCGACATCAGCAGCACGAGGTCGAGCTGCTCCAGAACGTGGTCGAGGCAGCTCAGCGGCGTTGCGGGGTTCAGCACCAGGCCGGCCTTGACGCCGAGCGACTTGATCAGCTGGATCGTGCGGTCGATGTGCTCGCTGGCTTCGGGGTGAAACGAGATGATCGACGCGCCAGCCTGCGCGAACATCGGGATCAATGCATCGACCGGCTTGACCATCAAGTGCACGTCGATCGGCACCGGCTGGCCGTTCTTGACCGCATACGGCTTGATCGCCTGGCAGACCAGCGGACCCACGGTCAGGTTGGGCACGTAATGGTTGTCCATCACGTCGAAATGGATCACGTCGGCGCCGGCCTCGATCACCGCGGTGACTTCCTCGCCGAGGCGGGCGAAGTCGGCGGACAACAGGCTGGGCGCGATTCTCATTTCCGGATGCGGCATGGCGGGGTTCATGGGGTGGTTCCTTCGTAGAGCGCCCGGGCTGCATTGGGCAACTTGGGCGGGGCCGCCAATTGCACCACTTCCGCGAAGCTGAGCCAGCGCTCGTTGCGCAGCCGTCCACCGGGCTCGCCGGCCAGCGGGTCGGCTGGCGAGCCCAGGGAGGGCAGGAGCAGAGCCGCCGCACTGAAGTCACTGCCTTCGGTCCAGAACGTCGGCGTCACCACCGTCCACAGGCCCGCCGACACGGCCGAACGCAGCCCGTTGTGCGAATCCTCGAACGCCACCGCCTGCTCGGCGTGCAAGCCCAGGTGCTTCAGTGCCAGCAGGTAGATGTCCGGCGCAGGTTTCTTGGCCCGCACCTGATCGCCGCAGGCAATCACGCTGAATTTCTCCAGCCCGCGCGTGCCCAGGTTGGCCTGCAACAGCGCATCCACGTTGACGGCGGTGGTGGTGCTCGCGATGGCCAGGCGACAGCCGTCGCTCAACGCTTCGCCGAGCAGGCGTGCCACGCCTTCGCGCAGCGGCACCCCGCCGTCGCCCACCACCGTGCTGTAGAAGCGGGTCTTGTCGGCATGCAGGTCCGGCACCAGGGCGAACAGTCGCTTGAACTCGGCCGGCCCGAGCGTGGTGAGAGAGCGCAGGTAATGGGTGATCCGTTCCTTGCCGCCGGTGATCTTCAGCAACTCACGGTACGTGTCACGGTCCCAGACCCAGCCCAGTCGGTAGCGTTCGAACGCCAGGTTGAAGGCGGTGCGGTGGGCTTCCTCGGTGTCGGCCAGTGTGCCGTCCACGTCGAATATCAGGGCTTCGATGCTCATGTCAATTTCCTGCAGTAGCGGGTGGTGCGGCCGCCGCGAAGACGCGGCTGGCCAGGATGTCTTCGGCCTGCAGCGTGCACAGCTGCTCGCGCGTCAGTGAACTGTCTTCGGCGAACAGGCGGGTCGCGTGGCGCAGCCGGATGCGGTCGAGCGCGTTGCGGATCGACCGCGCGTTGGCGAAGTGCGGCTGCTGGCGGCGCAGGCCGACGTAGCGCTGGAAGGCCGGCTCGGCCGTGTCGTCGAAGCGGTAGTTGAGCTTCTCGAGCATCAGCCGGGCGATCTGCATCAGCTCGGCTTCGCTGTAGTCGGGGAAATCGATGTGGTGCGCGATGCGCGACGCCATGCCCGGGTTGCTGCCGAAGAAGGTGTCCATCCGGTCCTTGTAGCCGGCGAGGATCACCACCAGGTCGTCACGGTGGTTCTCCATCACCTGCAGCAGGATCTCGATCGACTCTTGGCCGTAGTCGCGCTCGTTGTCGGGGCGGTACAGGTAGTAGGCCTCGTCGATGAAGAGCACACCGCCCATCGCCTTCTTGATGACCTCTTTCGTCTTCGGCGCGGTGTGGCCGATGAACTGGCCGACCAGGTCGTCGCGGGTCACCGCCACCAGATGACCCTTGCGCACGTAGCCCAGCTGTTTCAGCACCTCGGCCATGCGCATCGCGACCGTCGTCTTGCCGGTGCCGGGGTTGCCAGTGAAGCACATGTGCAGCGACGGTGGCTGCGCCTGCAACCCCATCTCCTGGCGCAGCTTGTCGATCACCAGCAGCGCGGCGATGTCGCGGATGCGGCTCTTCACCGGCACCAGTCCGACCAGCTCGGCGTCGAGCTGGTCGAGCACGGTCTTGACGCCGGACGATTCGAGCAGCGCACGCGGCGTCGCCGGATCGGGCTGCGGTGTGGAAGCGTCCATGGGGCGAGGCGGTTCGGGTGTGCTGCGGGATCAGGTGTCGGCCGAATACCGCATGCCCTCGGGCCGCGACTGCGTCGCATAGCTTTCGATGCTGTAGCGCACCGTGCGACCCGCCTGCTCCGAGCGCACCAGGCGAAACCCCGGCTCGTGCTTCGGGCGATTGACGATGAACGACAGCACCACCGACTCGGTGCCGTGCGACGAATCGAACGCGATCAGGCGGATGTAATGGTTCGGGAACGTCTTGCGACAGGCGTTGACCTCCATCAGGATGGCCGCCGAATCGGAGATGTCGAACATCGGGTTGCCGAACATCTCCCAGTAGGTGTTGCGGGGGTGCGGGTCGTCGGTGTATTCGATGCCGAGGGCCCAGCCCTTCGACAGGCAATGGTCGATCTGCTTGCCGATCTGCGCATCGGTCAGATCGGGCAGGAAAGAGAAGGTGCCTTGGGTGAGTCGCATGGTGATTCCTTTGCGCGGATCGATCACGACACCGACGGTGTCGCGACGTAATCGGACGTGTCGGTCGAGGTGTAGTTGAAGCTGACATCGCCCCAGGTGTCGAGCGCCGCCGCCAGCGGGCTGCACCACTTGGCCGCGTCGCGCAGGATCTGCGAGCCTTCTTCGAGGATGTTGCGGCCTTCGTTGCGCGCCAGCACGATGGATTCGAGCGCCACGCGGTTCGCCTGTGCACCGGCCTGGATGCCCTGCGGATGGCCGATCGTGCCGCCGCCGAACTGCAGCACCACGTCGTCGCCGAACAGGTCGATCAACTGGTGCATCTGGCCGGCGTGGATGCCGCCCGACGCCACCGGCATCACCTTCTTCAGCGCGCCCCAGTCCTGGTCGAAGTAGATGCCGCGCGGCAGATCGACCACGGTGTGGGTGTCGCGGCAGATGTTGTAGTAGCCCTGCACCGTCATCGGGTCGCCTTCGAGCTTGCCGACGGCCGTGCCGGCGTGCAGGTGGTCGACCCCGCACAGGCGCAGCCATTTGGCGATCACGCGGAAGCTGACGCCGTGGTTCTTCTGCCGCGTGTAGGTGCCGTGACCGGCGCGGTGCATGTGCAGCAGCATGTCGTTCTGACGGCACCAGTTGCTCATCGACTGGATCGCCGTCCAACCGACCACCAGATCGACCATGACGATCACCGATCCGAGTTCCTTCGCGAACTCGGCGCGGCGGTACATCTCTTCCATCGTCGCGGCGGTCACGTTGAGGTAGCTGCCCTTGACCTCGCCGGTCGCGGCACTCGCCTTGTTGACGGCGTCCATCACGAACAGGAAGCGATCGCGCCAGTGCATGAACGGCTGCGAGTTGATGTTCTCGTCGTCCTTCATGAAGTCGAGGCCGCCCTTCAGGCCTTCGTAGACGACGCGGCCGTAGTTGCGACCCGACAGGCCGAGCTTCGGCTTCGTGGTGGCGCCCAGCAACGGACGCCCGAACTTGTCGAGGCGTTCGCGTTCGACGACGATCCCGGTCGGCGGGCCGGGGAAGGTCTTGACATACGCGACCGGGAACTTCATGTCCTCCAGCCGCGCCGCCTTCAGCGGCTTGAACGAGAACACGTTGCCGATGATCGACGCGGTCACGTTGGCGATCGAGCGTTCCTCGAACAGGCTCAGGTCGTAAGCAACGTAGCAGAAGTACTGCCCCGGCGTGTTGGGCACCGGGTCGATCCGGTAGGCCTTGGCGCGGTACATGTCGCAGGCGGTCAGGCGGTCGGTCCACACCACCGTCCACGTGGCCGTCGACGATTCACCTGCCACGGCGGCGGCGGCTTCGATCGGGTCGACACCGTCTTGCGGCGTGATGCGGAACAGCGCCAGGATGTCGGTGGCCTTCGGCTCGTAGTCGCCGTCCCAGTAACCCATCTGCGCATACTTCAGCACGCCGGCCGAATAACGCTTCTTGGTGTCGGTGATTTGCTTCGGTTCGCTCATGTTGCCCACGGGACTCTCCTGAAGTGTTTCGTCGGGTTGTCGACGACTGCGAGTGAGCGAAGGATGGCGCAACAGTTGGATTTGTAAAAGTGAAAGTTTTTGACTGACACATTGCAATTTACTAATATCAATCTTTGCGCTGGATTGCCGCCATGCCCCTGACGAAAAACGCCACCTTCCGCCAGCTCGCCACGTTTCACGCGGTGGCCCGGCTCAACAGCGTGTCGCTGGCCGCCGACGAGCTGCACCTGACGCAGCCCGCGGTATCGATCCAGATCGGCATCCTCGAAGAGTCCGCAGGAACGCCTTTGCTGATGCGCACCGGGCGGGGCATCCGGCCCACCGCCGCCGGTGAGCTGCTCGCCAAGTACGCGGGGCGCATCCTGGAGTTGTGGCGCGAAGCCGGCGAGGAAATGGCCACGCTGCAAGGCGTCTTCTCGGGCACGCTGCGCGTCGGCGCGGTGACCACCGCCGAGTACCTGCTGCCGCCGCTGCTGGTCGCCTTCGCCAGCGACAACCCGAAGATCAAGTTCAACCTGCAGGTCGGCAACCGCGACGAGATCGTGCGCATGCTGGCCGGTCACGAAATCGATCTGGCCATCATGGGTCGGCCTCCGTCCGAGTTGAAGACCACCTCGCTCGTCTTCGCCAAGCACCCGATGGGGTTCCTCGCGGCACCGAACCATCCGCTGATGTCACAGAAGGGGTTGACGCTGGCCGATCTGGGCAAGGAGCGCATCCTGGTGCGCGAACGGGGATCGGGCACCCGCACCACCGTCGAGCGCATCTTCAAGGATGCCGACATGCAGCTGCGCATCGGCTCCGAGATGTCGAGCAACGAGGCGATCAAGCAGATGTGCGCCGCTGGATTCGGCGTGGCCTTCCTGTCTTTGCACACCTGCGTGCTCGAACGTCAGGGCGGTGTGCTGCAGCTGTTGCCGATGCCCGGCAATCCCATCGAGCGGGACTGGTGCGTGATGCACCTCAACTCACAGCAGCTGCCGCAGGTCGCGTTGGCCTTCAAGGATTTCCTGCGCGAGCACGGCCAGGAGCGCATCTCGGCGCAACTGGCGATGCCGCTGGTGCAGCCTCAGAGTGCGGCAGCGCGGCAGGCCCGCAAGACATCGAGCGCCGGCTCGTAGACCTTGGTCTGCACGTCGAGCATGCCGAGCACGGTGTGGAACAAATCGTCGTGCGACGCATGCTGCGCAGCGCGGCTGCGCAGGCACCCGAGGTCGATGCTTCGGGTGCTGACATAGGCATCGGACAGCCACATCACCATCGGCACATGGGTCTGCTCTTTCGGGGCGATCGCGTAGGGCATGCCGTGCAGGAACAGGTTGTTCTCGCCCAGTGATTCGCCGTGGTCGGACAGGTAGATCATCGCCGTGTCGTAACGCCCGCTTTGGGACTTCAGAAAGCCGATCGTCTGCGCCAGCACGTGGTCGGTGTAGAGAACGGAGTTGTCGTAGCTGTTGATCACCTGCTGCGTGGTGCACTTGCGCAACTCGCTGGTCTCGCAGGTTGGCTTGAATTGCTGGAAGGCGGGCGGCGAGCGGCGGTGGTACGCCGGGCCGTGGCTGCCCATCTGGTGCAGCACGACCACCCGGTTGCCTTGGCCATCGGCGACCTGGGCTTCCAGTCCCTGCAGCAGGATGTCGTCGAGGCATTCCTGCCCGTCGCACAACGCCGCATCGCTCGACTTGGCCAGATTCAGCGATGGCAACCCCGCGCAGATGCCTTTGCATCCGGACTGGTTGTCACGCCACTGGACATCGAAACCCGCGTGATTGAGCACGTGCAGAAGTGACTCCTCGCCACGGATTCGTGTCTCGTCGTAGTCGCGTCGGCCGATGCGCGAGAACATGCAGGGCAGCGAGGTCTCGGTGTTGGTTCCGCACGAACCCACATCGGTGAAATTGACGACGCCCAACTTCGCCAGCTCGGGTGTGGTCTGGCGCTCGTAGCCATTGAGCCCCCAGTTGGCGGCGCGAGCCGTTTCGCCGACCACCACGATGAAAAGCAGTGGCTTCTTGTGCTGCGCCCATGTCGGCCCGCGCACCGCGTCGAGCCCGACCTGTGCCAGCGGTCGCGTCGCGCCGACTGCGTCGGCCGTAGCAACGCGGGCCAGCGAATAGACATAGTTGGCCGGTGTCACCAGATAGCGCAGGGCCTTCTGTTCGCGCATCAGCGACGACAGGTCTTGCGACACGGTCAGCAGCGCGGCCGCGCCGATCAGCAGCCCGCCCACGATCGCCCCCAGACGCCACAGTGCGGCCGGGCGCCACGGACGATCACTGACCCGGATGCGCCACAGCAGCCAGATCGGCAGCAGGGCTTGCAGAAACAGGCCCGGCACCATGTCCCAGGCCAGCAGATCGCGCGCCTCGGCGGGGTCGGTGTGCAGCAGGTTGCGCAGCATCGTCGGATCGAGGAAGACCGAGTACTTGCCCATGAAGTACGACGCGGCTGCGGTGCCCAGCAGCAGCACCGTCAGCAGCGGGCGCACGGTTCGGCGCGTCGCCACCAGACTCAACAACACGAAGTGCAGCGCCAGCAAGAGCAGGAAGGCACAGGCTCCAAACAGCCAGGTCCCCGGATCGTTGCTCGTGCGCCCCGCCATGGCCGTGGCCCAGAACGACCGGTTGCTGATCAGAACGAAGAACAGGCTGACCAGCAGCACCACGGCTTCGGTCGGGAGCGCCCACATCGGGGGGCGCGGTTTGCGGAGGAACTGGGCGGTGATCACAAACGGAGGCGCCGAGGGGCTGCGCGGCATGGGCAAGGTCCAACCGAAAAGGCAGGGCTGCTCCGAAAAATGCCGGCATCCCCCTGTCGAGTCAGGATCGTGCAGGTCACGCCTTAAGGCGCACTGAAGCGCTGCGTCCCGGCCAGCAGAAGTGGCCCCGTCGCGGCGGGGGGCGCCGTCGGCGCAAGTTCAGTTCGCGAACGCGGCGATCCCCGTCATCGCCCGGCCCAGGATCAACGCATGGATGTCGTGCGTGCCCTCGTAGGTGTTGACCACCTCCAGGTTGACCAGGTGGCGTGCGATGCCGTACTCGTCGCTGATGCCGTTGCCGCCCAGCATGTCGCGCGCCATCCGCGCGATGTCCAGCGACTTGCCGCAGGAATTGCGCTTGAGCATCGAGGTGATCTCGGGCGCAGCCGTGCCTTCATCCTTCATCCGGCCCAGGCGCAGGCAGGCCTGCAGGCCGAGCGCGATCTCGGTCTGCATGTCGGCGAGCTTCTTCTGGATCAGCTGGTTGGCTGCCAGCGGCCGGCCGAACTGCTGGCGATCCAGCACGTACTGGCGCGCGCGGAACCAGCAGTCTTCGGCCGCACCGAGCGCACCCCAGGCGATGCCATAGCGGGCGCTGTTGAGGCAGGTGAATGGGCCCTTCAAGCCGCGCACGTCGGGCAGCGCGTTCTCCTCGGGGCAGAACACGTCGTCCATGACGATCTGACCGGTGACGCTGGCGCGCAGCCCGACCTTGCCGTGCAGCGTCGGCGCGCTCAGGCCGGGCCAGCCTCTTTCGAGAATGAAGCCGCGGATCGCGCCGGCGTCGTCCTTCGCCCACACGACGAACACATCGGCGATCGGGCTGTTGGTGATCCACGTCTTGGTGCCGCTCAGCCGGAACCCACCCGCCACGGCGCGGGCCCGCGTGAGCATGCCGCCCGGGTCGGAGCCGTGGTCGGGCTCGGTCAGACCGAAGCAGCCGATGGCCTCGCCTGCGGCCAGCTTCGGCAGGTACTGCTGCTTCTGTGCCTCGGTGCCGAAGGTGTGGATCGGCAGCATCACCAGCGAGCTCTGCACGCTCATCATCGAGCGGTAGCCGGAGTCGATGCGCTCGACCTCGCGCGCCACCAGGCCGTAGCAGACGTGGTTCATGCCCGCACCGCCGTACTCGGGCGGGATCACGATGCCGAGCAGCCCGAGCTCGCCCATCTCTCGAAAGATCGCCACGTCGGTGGTCTCGTGGCGGAACGCGTCCAGCACACGCGGTGCGAGGCGGTCCCGGCAGTAGGCCGCAGCCGCTTCGCGCACCTGGCGCTCGTCGGCGTCGAGCTGCGCGTCGAGCAGCAAGGGATCGTCCCATTCGAATCGGGCGGCGGCGTGTTCGGTCATGGCGGGCTTCTGTGTGCCACCGGAAGGCGGTGGCCGTTTCTGGTTTCCAGGATCATGCCCTTGAAAGGTTCCTGTTGATCTGCCGTGACCGTCGGCGCCCGGGCGTGGAAAATAGACCCTTTTGTCGATTTATCCCCCACCCATGAGTGCATTCAACGAAGAGCGCGTGCTGAGCGTCCATCACTGGACCGACCGGTTGTTCAGCTTCACCACCACCCGCGACCCGAGCCTGCGCTTCAGCAACGGTCATTTCACGATGATCGGCCTGCGTGTCAACGGCAAGCCGCTGCTGCGCGCGTACAGCATCGTCAGCCCCAACCACGACGAGCATCTCGAATTTCTCAGCATCAAGGTGCAGGATGGCCCGCTGACCTCGCGGCTGCAGCACATCCAGGTCGGCGACTCGATCATCGTCGGCAAGAAGCCCACCGGCACCTTGCTGATCGACTACCTGCTGCCCGGCAAGCGCCTGTACCTGATCGGCACCGGCACCGGCGTGGCGCCGTTTCTCAGCATCATCCGCGACCCGGACACCTACGAGCGCTTCGAGAAGGTCATCCTGATCCACGGCGTGCGCGAGGTGAAGGAGCTGGCGTATCACCAGTACCTGACCGAGGAACTGCCAGCGCACGAATTCCTCGGCGAGATGGTGACGAATCAGCTGCTGTACTACCCGACCGTGACGCGCGAGCCGTTTGTCCACCAGGGGCGGGTCACGACGCTGCTCGAGAACGGCACGCTGACCTCGGACCTCGGCCTGCCAACGCTCGATCCCGAGCACGATCGGGTGATGATCTGCGGCAGTCCCGAGATGCTGCGCGACCTGAAGGCGATGATGGAAGCGCGCCACTTCAAGGAAGGCAACACGTCGAAGCCGGGAGATTACGTCATTGAACGGGCGTTTGTGGAGCAGTGACGCCTGCCTGACGCTTCACTCACCACGGCAAACGTTCGCCGTGGTGGTTGAAGAACACGCCCGTATCGTCGACAGTGAGGGCGTCGATCACCGCAAGCAATCGCTGAGCGGCAACCGAGGGCGTCTGAACCTCTAGCCCCGACTTGGCGAATGGGTCGGACAGCCGGGTGGCGACCGTGCCCGGATGCAGCGCCACGCAGATCGCCTGCGGCTGACGGCGTGACAGCTCGATCGATGCGGTGCGCACGAGCTGGTTGAGCGCTGCCTTCGAGGCGCGGTAGCTGTACCAGCCGCCGAGGTGGTTGTCGCCGATGCTGCCGACCTTGGCCGACAGCGTCGCGAAGACCGCTTTGCCCGATCGCGGCAGCAGCGGCAGGAAGTGCTTCATCAGCAGCGCCGGGCCGATGGCGTTGATCGCAAAGGCGTGCGCCAGGTGGGCCGCGTCGAGCTGGCGCAGCGACTTTTCGGGCTCAAAGCCGTCGCCGTGCAGGAAACCGGTCGCATCGATCACGAGACGCAGCGGCGAGCCGGCCTGCACCTGTTCGGCAACCCGATCCGCAGCGGCGGCGATGCTGGATTCCTGGGTGATGTCGATCGAAAGCGCGTCGGCGCCGCGGCGACTCAGGCCCAGCACCCGCATGAACCGGATATCGCAGCTCAGGTGTTGGCAGAGCATTGCACCGAGTCCGCCCTGGGCGCCGACCACCACGGCCAGTCCGCCGGGCTCGAAGCCGCTTTCAGACTCGACCGTCTGCGGCGACGCCGGTATCTCGGTCAAGTCGCGGCGGGTCCCGACGCGGCCGCTGCAGCGGCTGCCACTGCGACGCACGCGTTGCACTTGCCCAGGCCGGGCATGCGCAGATCCGGCTTGCCGTCACCGGTCTTGAAGTTGGCATGGCAACGCCGACAAACGTACATCTTCGAGCTCGACATCATCGTCCGGGCGCCCGGTTCAGCAGACGGACGGGAGGCGGAATATTCGGCCTGTGTCTGCCGCAGTTTCTGTCCGCCGTCGACGGGGGGGCTTGTTTTGGAGTTGCGTGTGGCCATGGCAAGCAGACAAGTCTCGGTGAACGGGGTCGACCAATGCGTCGTCGACGGGCTGCCGATTGTCCGTGCAATTGCAGCCTCTCGTCTTCCCCCGCGAAGAGGGAAGCGCCCGGACCAGTCTGCGGCTAAGCGACGGAGAGTCCGAGCCCCGCGGACGATGCGTCAGCCGGTCGAGCCCGGCATCGCGACCGGACCCGCTGTGGTGCTGGGCATCGCCGGAGCGCTTGCAAAGCGTTACGTTTGTGAGGCCCTCCCCCCTAGTTCCTGGCTTGGTTCGTCGATGGCACGCGACTACCGTTCCACTTCCGAGAACACAAGACCAAAGGGGTCGTCATGGCCACATCGTCCGGGCGAGGCAAACGGGGCAAGCGGGGGGGCGTCTCGATCGGCGAGGTCTTGGCCGTCGGCGCGGGACGCACATCTCCATTGGCCGATTCCGCGACACGCTTGCCCCCCGGCGTGTTCTTCAGGCCCGACCCGGTCGGTAACCTGTTCGATACCGCGCGCGCCGGTCGACCGGTCGTGCGGCCCGACGATCTGCTGGCCTTGCGGGTGCAGTTGATCAACCTGACCGTCGTGGCCGGCGACCCGCCCCGCGTACGGCGCAGCAGTGCGGCAGCGGCCTATCTGGTGCTGCATTACCCACCGCAATCGATCGCCGAGGAGGTCTTCTACGAGGCGCCGCCGGCCCATTCCAGCGACACCAGCCCCGACAAGCCTCCTCCGGTACCGAATCAACCAGCCCCGCAACCCCCGGGCAACAACAGCGTCGACCCGCCTCCGGTGCGCGCTCGCGCGGCGGGCGAATCGAGGGTCGTTTTCGAGTGGCCGAGCAACTTCGAGGCCGACTACACCGTCGCCGGGCTGATGGATGCGGCTCAGCAGCTCGCGATGAAGGTGCCGCGCGGCGCGAAGCCGCGACAGTCGTCGTCACCGATGTTTCCGTGGTGGCCGGGCGCGTTGTTGACCGAACAACTCGAACGCGTCAGCGCGCACCGGGTGCTGACCAGCTCGCGCACGTTGGCGCTCGGAAGTGCCAGCCTGCGCCAGGCGAGCATTGCGTTTCGCGGGGGACCGGCCGCGCAGGCCACGCTGACCCGGCGTCTGCTCGACGTGTCTCCGGGGCTGGCGATCGCCCGTCCGATCGGCATCGGGCGGGTGCGGCTTCCGCGCGGCGAGCCCGAGCCTGCCCTGCCCGCCGAGACCGAAACCGCGCTCGAACTGCCATGGCGGCTGATCGTGTCGCCACATGCCGGTGAACACTGGCGGCATGCGGCGCAGGCTGTCACTTCGCCGGCGACGAACCGCACCGAACTCTGGCACTCGCGCCTCGTCGGCAGCGATGCCAGTGGGCAAGCCGCGATCGAGCCGCCCCACCCCGATGCCAGCCGCACCATTCGCGCCGTCTGGGCCACCACCGGGTTCTCGGGCAGGCCGATGCAGTCGAAATTCCCAGCCGGCATCACCGAAGTACCGTTGCCCGGCGAGGGCGACGCCTTCCTGACCACGCTGTCCGATTACGACCGTTACCAAATCAGCCACCTGTCGGCCAACTTCGGGATGAGCAACTACCAGCCACAGCCGGTGGACACCCAGCTGCTGATGCTGAGTGCCCTCGGCGGCTGGCTGGACAGCCGCGGCGCCTGGGAACCACCGGGACTCGACGTCGAGGAATGGGTGCACCGCGCCTCGATGGGGCGCGATCACTACGTGCGCGTCGTCTACCGCGGCGTGCTGTTCCCGTTCGGCCACCGCGTCGCGCTGATCAAGGTCAGCGAGCGCAAGTTCCACGGCATCCACGGCAACGCCGCCTACCTGCGCCAGCGCATGTTCATGGTCGTTCGCCAGCGCGAGCGCCGCTACGACGACGCGGGCAGCCTGAACCCGTACGGGCCGAACAACCAGCGCGTGAAGAACGAATTCCCGTTCACCCAGGTGCGCATGCTGACCACGGTGACGCCGGACCTGAGCAAGCCATCCCTGACGCAGATCAACGGCAAGGACCAACTGCTGTTCTGGCCTGCGGTCGGGCCGGGCGACACACCCGATCCATTCAAGTTCCGCATGTCGGCCACCGACCTCGACGGCCGCAACGTCGAGTTCGAGATGCCGCTGATCTTCATGTCCAACTCGCTGGCCAGCCCGCGCACCCGATCAGCCAACGGCAAGAAGCTGATACCGCTGTACAGCGGCGCGGCCGCCGGCCCGCCGCCGCTGGTCGGCGCCACCGAATCTGCCCAGATGGCACTGGCCGGATGGAACGCGACGCAGACCCCCGACGGCATCGCCACGCCGAACGCGAACGACCGCACGGTCGCGCCGATGAAGCGCCAGCGCATCGCGATGGCGCCGAGCGCGAAGGCCGGTGACACCTCGATCGAAGCGGTCAGCCTGACCTTCGGTGCGCACATTCCGGACGCCGCCGACACCACGTCGCTGAACGCGTTCAAGGGCTTCAGCAACGGCCTCGACCGCCCGATGTTCTTCCCACGCATCGTGCGGGCGCAAACGCGCATCGGCGCGTTGGCACAGCTGTCGGGCAACGACAAGCTGAACCTGCTGCGCTGGAACGACACCTACGCGCGGCTGGGCTTCAACGCCGCGTCGAACAAGGGCGAGGTGTTCGCCGACGTGGTCGACACGCCCGACATGGCGAAGCTCGACTTCTCGAAGCAGGGCGACCGCAGCGGCGGCTTCGTGATGCCCAACCTGAGCCCGAGCGCGCTGTCGCGTGCGCTCGGGCCGACGGCAGGACCGGTCGGCGACGTGCTGGCCGGCAAGGTCAAGCCGACCGGCTTCTTCCCGACCAGCGGCGGCCTGGGCGACCTGCCGCTGCCGCTGCTGTTCGGCTGCATCCCGCTCAGCGCGGTGATCGAGGAGGTATCCGACCTGCTCGACAACCTCGACAAGGCGCCGAAGTTTTCGTCCGAGGCGAGCACCAAGGTCGAATCGTTCTTCAACGACCTGCTGCGGCTGTACCAGTTCGTCAGCGCGCTGGCCGAGCAGCCGGCGAGCCTGGCCGACGCGGCATTGGGCGTGGTCAAGGGCACGCTGAACGACCTGGTGTCGCAGGCCACGGCTTTCGCGGCGGCGCAGCGCACCGAGATCGAGAACCGGGTCAACACGGTGCTGTCGTCGCTGGACGCGATCCGCGCGCAGCTCGCGACGCTGGCCAGCCAGACCTTCGACGTGGCCGACCCGCTGGCCGGCATCGATCTCACCGATGCGCTGGATGCGCCGCAAGGCAACGGCAAGTTGCGGAAAGCTCTGACCGATCTGCGCGACGCGGTCGCGGCCCAGCCCACATTGCCCGCCGGCTTCCGCCAATCGGTCAATGCAGTGGTGAGTCAGGCGCTGAAGCTGCTCGATGCCTTTGCTGCTCTGGCCGGGCTGTACGCCCACGGCAAGGCGCTGTTCGATGCGCTGAAGGATCTGCTCGACAACCCGGCCCCAGGTCAGGCGATCGGCGAGCTGATCACGAAGCCCGATCAGCTCGCACCGAAGATCCAGGCGGTGGCCGATGCGCTCGGTGCGGTGCACGACGACGTCGCGGTGTTCCCGCTGCTCGAAGGCGCGCCGCGCAAGACGATCCTGTCGGCGATCGACGCGGTCGAGACCGCGCTCGGCACCGTGGCCGACCTGCTGCAGTTGCTGCAGAACCTGCTCGGCGAAGAACTCGTGATCCGCTTCGACTGGAAGCCCGAGATCAAGAGCTGGGGCTTCGATCCGAGCGCACCGCTGTTCGTCGTGCACGACAAGCACGCCTTCATCGTCGCCGTCGAAGCACGCGTGAAGAAGAGCGGCGGCCCGCCGAAGATCCAGGTGCTGTGCGGCCTGCACCACTTCGACCTGGTGCTGATCGCGCCGGCCAGCTTCATCGAGCTGAACTTCGAGAAGATCGAGTTCACCGTCGACTCGTCGGCCAAGATGAATGTTGACGTGGTGCTGACCGACATCAAGTTCGTCGGCCCGCTGTCGTTCGTCGAGACGCTGCGCGACCTGATCCCGCTCGACGGCTTCTCCGACCCGCCCTACCTCGACATCAGCGCGCAAGGCATCGACGCCGGCTTCTCGATCGCGCTGCCGAGCATTGGCATCGGCGTGTTCAATCTGTCGAACGTCTCGCTCGGCGCCGGCTTCACCGTGCCCTTCATCGGCCAGCCGCTGTCGGTGCGGTTCAACTTCTGCACCCGCGAGCAGCCGTTCAACCTCAGCGTGTCGATGTTCGGCGGAGGCGGCTTCTTCGGCATCACGCTCGACCCGAGCGGCATCCAGATCCTGGAAGCGGCGTTCGAATTCGGCGCCTGCATCTCGATCGACTTCGGTGTCGCGTCGGGCGGCGTGTCGGTGATGGCCGGCGTGTACTTCCGCATGGAGAAGGACGCCGCGTCGCTGACCGGCTACTTCCGCCTCGAAGGCCATGTCGACGTGCTCGGGATCATCACCGCGTCGCTGGAGCTTTACCTGGAGCTGCGCTACGAGTTCGAGACCGGCAAGGCGGTGGGCCTGGCGCAACTGACGATCGAGATCAGCGTGTTCATCTTCTCGGGCAGCGTGACGATCACCTGCGAGCGCAAGTTCGCCGGTTCGAACGGCGACCCGACCTTCCGCCAGCTGATGGGCCTGTCGACCGACCCGACGCTGCCGCTGGCCGACGAGCTGCTCGCGATCGAAGCCGACACCGCCTACGCGTGGCGGGACTACTGCGAAGCGTTCGCCTGAACCTCGTTTTGCAAGGGATCGCTGGAGACCCTCCATGGCACAACAAAAAATCATCTGGACCGTCTTGCCCCACGGGCGCGAAACCGGCGACAACGAGCACCGTGGCAAGTGGCGCGTGTCGATCGTCGCGTCGCCCCGCCTCACGCCTGAAACGGCCGCCGAACAGCAGCTGGCCAGCTTCCCCGAATGGCTCGACTGGCCGGCGACGATCGCGCAGCAGAAGTTCGCGCTCGACATCGGCGGCACGACGGTCGGCCTGATCCCGATCGCTGCGCCCGATCTGGCGCCCGACAGCGCCGTCTGGCAGCGCCTGTTCGGCCCGACGCTGCCGGTCGCCGGCTTCCAGTTCAAGGACATGAGCGCGGTCAACCTGCGCTCGTTCCCGGTGCGCAACGTGCTGGGCTTCGTGCGGCGGCACTACCGCGACATCTCGGCGCAGGCGGGAGTCGACCACCCGACCTTGCTGCCCTGGAGCGCCGCCGACCCGGCGCTGAAAGACATGCTCGGCGAGGCCGGCACGCACACCGAGAAATTCAACCTCGGGCACAGCTCGATCGAGGTGATGGGCCCCGGATTCGACCGCTTCCAGCGCGAAGACGACGAAGGCCGCGGCGTGCGCCTGCACGACGACTTCATCAACCGCCGGGTGTTCACCGCCGACAGCTGCATCAAGGCGCCGGTGCGCGTGCCGGGCCTCGAAGACCGCCAACGCGAGTTCGCGCTGCGCGCGCTGCCACCGGACTGGGAAGACCCGGCCGCGCTGCGCAGCGGCGCCATCGCGGTATCGAATGCCGCCGACCGCGAACCGCGCGCGCAGTTGATGGAGCAGTTCTCCGGTCCGGCCGAATACGCGCTGTGGCAGTCCGAGCGCTTCTACCGGCGCACGACCCCCACCAAGGATCAACTGGCCATGCGCCGGCCGTCGTTCGTCGGCGGCAGCACGCCGGTGAAGCCGCCGGAATACGACTTCCACCAGCGCGTCGCGTCCTACGGCGACCACCCGCAGCTGCTGCGCCGCCTCGGGCTGATCATCGACTGCGTGCTGGAGACCGACGACCCGATCGACGCGCTGCTCGGAGCGGGCATCCCGGCGCAGGGCTTCATGCGCCTGCGGCTGTCGGCCAACCCGCCGCACGACACGAGCGGCGACACGTTCCCCACCACCGCCTGGTGGGCGACGAAGCGGCGCTTCGTCGTGCGCCCGCGCACCGACGACCACGTGGGCGGCCTGTTGAACCTGCACCGTGCGAACGACAGCCACCAGCCGGTGCACCCGCGCGAAGGCAGCGCGTTCGACGTGTTCCAGGTCGATCCCGACGGCGCGGCGCTGAAGACGGTCGACTTCGTGCTGAGTGCGCAGCGGCTGGTCGGCAAGAGCCTGGCCCTCGGTGCCGACGGACAGGTGACCTACACGACCGGCGACCGGCAGCCGGTGGCCGCGCTGCGCTCCGGCGGACTGGGCGTTTCGCGTCACGGTCGCGCCGGCCACGTCGCCACCAACGCGGCTGCGGCGGTCTTGAACCACGGCCGCATCGACACCGGTGGCGCGGCCGCGGCGCAGGTGACGCTGTTCGCCGAGGACGTGCTGCGCGGCTACCGCATCGACATCCACGACCGCGACGTCGGCCGCTGGAAGTCGCTGTGCCAGCGCGAAGCGCGCTACACCGCGCTGCCGCGCGACGCCGTCGATCCGGCGGTCGCCATCGACCTGCCTCCGGACGAAGGTTGCGTCAAGGGCGCCTCGACCACCGGCTCGGAAGACGCGCCCGACGACCAGTACCTGCACGAGACGCTGTTCCGCTGGACCGGCTGGAGCCTGGCGGCCCCGCGCCCCGGCCGCACGATCCGCGACCGCATCGAGCCCGGCACCAACCTGCAGACCGAAGAGGTGGTCGACATTGACGAGACCGCCGCGCCCAACGGCAACGGCCTCGCGGTCAAGGTGACGGCGGCGAAAGGCAGCCTGCCACGCCTGCGCTTCGGTCACGAATACCGGGTGCGCGCACGGCTGGTCGATCTGGCCGGCAACAGCCTGGACCTCGAGGAGCGCGATGTCGCCGACGACGAGCAGGCCAGCGACCCGCTGACCTACGGCCGCTTCGAGCCGGTCGACCCGCCAGCGCTGGTGCTGCCACGCAAGCTCAGCGAAGGCGAGTCCCTCGAGCGGCTGGTGCTGCGCAGCAACTTCGACCGCAGCACGGTCGACTACACCGCCGCCATCGCGACCGATGCGACGCTCGCGCCGCTGTACGAGAACCCCGACTTCGAATACACCGCCACCGCCGATCGCCACGTCGTGCCGCCCAAATCGGCTCAGCAGCAGTGCGAGCTGCACGGCGTGTTCGACTTCGCGATCGGCCGTGCCGACCCGGATGCCGCGAAGAAGGCCTACGCGATCGCAGCACGCGAATCGGGTTCGCTGATGCACCCGGTGCCTGGCGCGCAGCTCGAATTGGTGACGCCCGCCAAGGCCGCCGATGCCGCCACCGTTCAGGGTCCGGGCGCGGTGATCGCGCCGCCCGAACAGGCCGACGCCTCTCGCGACCGCTTCGCTGCGGGGCAGTACCTGATCCACCGCGAGGCGATCGTGCCGGTGCCCTACCTCGCCGACCCGGCCTGTGGCGGCATCGCGCTGCACAACGTGCCGGGCATCCAGCCGCTGGTGCAGGGTCTGCCGCTGCAGCAACTCGCGCCCGGGCTGCTCGGCGTCGTCATCGCCGACGGCCTGCGCGCTGCGCTGGTACCAAGCAAGGAGCGCTGGGTGCTGCTGGTCGATTTCGACGCCGATCCCGGCGACGACCCGGCCACCGACTGGCCCGACGACATGCGAAGCCTGCGACTGGTGCTGGCCGAGCAGCCCGGCGAGGTCGATGCGCCGCCGTGCGGGCCGCAGCACACCGCAGCCGACGCGCCGAAATGGAGCCTGGCCGACCGCACGCTCGTGATCTTTCTGCCGAAAGGACACATCGCGCGGCTGCGCTACGCCAGCTTCGTGCACGACCGGCTGATCGACCACTTCGGTCTGCCGCGCTGGCACGACACCAACGGCGCGACGAAGCTGCGCGCGGAAGCGATGGCGGGCGCCAACTGGACGATGACGCCGTGGCGCGCGGTGACGCTGGTGCACGCGACGCAGCAGCCGGTGTGCCTGCCGGCGCTGGCCTTCGTGTCGGTGAACCGCGGCGTCGGCGATCCGCATGCCACGCTGCTGGCGCGCCAGGTGCTGCTGCACGGGCCGAGCACCGGCCAATTCGAGATCGTCGGCGAATGGGACGAATGGATCGACGACCCGCTGAACGACGACCCCGTCAAACCCGGGCCACGGCGCGTCACGCACCAGGCGCAGTTGGCCGAGATCCGCCTCGGCGACAACCACCCGAATGTGTTCGTGCTGCAGGACGCGGTGCGAGCGCAGCACGAATTCCAGCCGGTCGGCGGTCAGGTCGATGCCAACGGCGTGGCGCAGCGGCCGGCGGTGCCGGGCAACCGGCACGAGTTCGGCGACACGCATTTCCGCTTCGTGCGCTACCACCTGCGCGCGACCACGCGCTTTCGCGAGTACCTGCCGCCGAAGCTGTATGCCGATGCGGCGCGGATCACCCGCGACGGGCCGCGGGTCGACGCCGACCGCGTCGAGATCCGTGCGCTGCCGGCGCTCGGCGCCGAGGTCGATGCCGGCGCGCCGGTGATCGAAGTCGCGCGCAGCAGCCCCACCGGCCTGATCGGCGTGATCGTGCCGTCGAGCGCTCCGCCCGAGGTGCCGGAACTGATCTACACCGTGCCGACCTTCCGCTGGGACCGGCCGGCGCCGAACGGCAGCACGGTGCAGAGCACCCGCCACGGCAACGGCCTGCGCGTCTACCTGGACCGTCCGTGGTTCAGTTCGGGCGACGGCGAGCTGCTGGGCGTCGTGATCCGCGGCGACAACACCCGCTTCGACACGATCCCGCCGGCGCAGCTGCCCTTCGTCACCCAATGGGGCCGCGACCCGATCTGGGACAGCGACGTGCCGTCAGCGCAATCGCGCGTCAGCGACTTCCCGGCCGCAGTCGCCAGCGAGACGGTGACGCTGCTCGAACAGCCCGGCACGGCCGTGGTGGTCGTCGGTCACCGCGTGCATTTCGACGCCGCGCGCAAGCTCTGGTACAGCGACATCGAGCTGAACCCGGGCACCACCTACATGCCCTTCGTGCGGCTCGCGCTGGTGCGCTACCAGCCGAACGCGCTGGCCGAGGCGAAGGTGTCGAAGGTCGTGCTGGCCGAGTTCGCGCAGGTGCTGCCACGCCGCCGCGCTGTGCTGCAACGGCAGGCCTCGTCGCTGACGCTGAAACTGCACGGCCCGGTGCCCGAACGCGGGCCGATGCGCCAGTTCAACCCGGGCGGCACGCCGGAGTCGCCGTATGCCGATATCTCGTTCCAGCCGGGACTGGGCCAGAACTTCGAGACCGGTCGCAACCGCGTCGAACTGGTGCTGCAGACGCGCGACCCGGCGATCGACTCCGACCTGGCGTGGTCAGATCACGCGGTGGTGGGAACAGGATCGGTGGGCGGCGATTCCGCGCCGGTGAGCCCGACGCCTCCGGTGTTCGAGATTCCCCGTCCGGTGATCGTGCAGCCGGTCGATCACCTGCAGCGCGTGCCGATCCGCACCCGGCTGGGCAGCACGCTGCGCTTCGACCGCATGGAGCAGCGGGTCGACGCGATCGGTGGCGGCGCTGCAGTGGCCGCAGCCGCGGTCACATCGCCATCAGACCGTCTGGTGGAACGACTGCCGAACCTCCCTTCGCTGCTGATCGACCCGCCGGTCTGGACGCTGACGGCCACCCTGCCCGCGCTGCCGACCGACCGACCGGCGCGCCTGATGCTGCGCGAGTTCGAGCGCTACTACACCGACCGAACCGTGCCCGAGGTGCGCTCCGGTGGCACCCATCGCCGCATCGTTGTCGAGGAGCGGCTGGTCTACGCCGAGGTGTTCGGGTTGCCCGAAACCTGAATGCCGGGGGCCACGCTCCCCGAACCTGTTAACTCTTACAGGTAGTAACAACATCCCGGCGTAGACAGAATTGAACGCTTACGGGAGACGCAGCAAAACCGAGCAGGAAGGTGACACACCCTCTGCGGATGCAGCCGCACCCTTTGCAACAAAGGGAACAGAAGAGATATGGCTGCAAATCCACAGGCTTTCAGTCTCGCCAATCCCCATGCCTTGTCCTGCATCGTAGAGGCCAGCGCCACGCGCAGGATCGTGGCCTCGCAAGACATTTTCGACGACCGCGGAACCAAACTGTGGGCCCGCGACCAACCGGTCTCACCGTCGCTGCACGAGCGGCTGCTGCAACGCAAGCTCAGGCATCCGCTGGAAGCGTGTCTGCGCGCCGAAGACGGCGTGGGCATCATGGAGCTTCACGACGCATTGGCGACGTTTATCGCCAGCCACCATGCGCTGGCTCAGGTGGCGCGGCCTTTTGAAGATCGACTTCTCCATGAAGTCAAGCGCCTCCCGCTTCACGCCGTCGTGCAACTGCTGTTGACGACCTCGCATGCGACCAAGCCGGAGGTGTTCGAGCATGCAGTTCGAGGCATGGCCTTGGCCGGCGCGATGCAGATGAGCGTGAAGTCCGATCCCTATGACCATCGCCTTGCAATGCTCGGCGGGCTGCTGCACGACCTGGGTGAGATGTACGTCAACCCCAAGTACCTGGACGGCAGTCAAAAACTGGACATTCGAAGCTACAGACACGTCGCGACCCATCCGCGCGTCGGGGAGTTGCTGCTGGCCACCACGACCGACTACCCCATGGCGTTGGCCCGAGCTGTCGGCGAACACCACGAAAGGCTCGACGGCACCGGATATCCGATGCGAGCCACTGGCGGAGCCCTGTCGCCCCTGGGCCGATTGCTGGCCATCACTGAAACAGCGCTGGGTATCGCATCCGCACCGAGGGCGCCGCTCGCGCGGATCAGCTTCGCGCTGCGCATGATCCCGGGTGAAT
The DNA here is from genome assembly GCA_030654805.1 of Burkholderiaceae bacterium. Classification (GTDB taxonomy): domain Bacteria; phylum Pseudomonadota; class Gammaproteobacteria; order Burkholderiales; family Burkholderiaceae_C; genus PBB1. The sequence goes on along the minus strand of JAURWR010000058.1, from coordinate 74,621 downwards.
ACGAACCGGGCTGGATCGGTTTCCTGGCCACGGCCGCTACTCAGGCTCAAGAGGACATCAAGGCAGTTCTGCCGGATGCTGACGCGTTGAACACGCGTCTGAGCCTCATGGACACCACGCTTGCGCAGATTGATGAACAGGCCCGAATACTCGCCGCGCGCACCGACGTTTCCTCCGTGGCCCAGGAAGTGGCGCGCAACGTATCGACGCGAGTTGAGCGCCTGCGTGTGGGTGGAAACGCCATCGGACTCTGGAGCACCGCATCGAATAACGATTCCCCAGAGAGCTTGTTCGAACTGACGACGGCAATGGGCGAGATAGGTTATCGATTGAACTGCCTCGAGCGCGATTGTCTCTGGCCGCATCCGGATGTCAGCACCGAAGACGCCGAACGCTTGGCTCCGCTGTGGCCGATTTGGAACGCATAGGCGGGCATCACCCTCGCTGACCTCCAACGAATGAAGGATCCCGGCGTCTCAGCGGTCGGCTGGGGCGTACAGCGCGTGCCAACATACACGCCGTTTCACGGCCGCATTCCAGGAGCAGTTCATGATCGTCCGCATCGAGATCGACTCGCCGCAGGGTCACTTGTTCGATTACCGGGTCACCCATGAGGGCGAGGCGCTGTTTGCCGACGCCGATCTCCAGTCGCTGGTCGATGCGCTGGTCGCCGCAGTCGAAGGGCTGGCGCCAGAGGTGGTCGGCGCCGAAGTCTGGTACCGAGGTATCGTGTCCGGTACTTATCCGCTGCACGTCATCGCGCGCAACCATGAGCAGATCGCCACGCACGCATCCAACACGACGGAGGCGATCAGGGAAGCGATGCCCGACTTCGAGTGATCTCGGTGACGGACTGACGTTCCGGCACGCTGCGGGCGTCGGGTTCCGGTTCGTTTCCACTCGCCGCCATCGCGGGTGCCTTGCAGACCCGGTTGCGGCCTTGCCGTTTGGCCTCGTACAACGCGGTGTCTGCGCGCTCGACGGCCGCGATGAACGGCTCAGCGATGCCCAGTTCGGCCACGCCGATCGATACCGTCAGTTGCGTCGAGCGACCATCCGGCAGCGCGTGCGGATGCTGCCCGACCGCATCCAGCATCTTGTAGGCCACAAGCGTCGCCGAGGCAAGATCGGTTCGCGGCAGGCACACCAGGAACTCTTCGCCACCCCAGCGCAACACGTTGTCTCCCTTGCGCAGGCCGCGCCGCAGCCTGTCGGCGACGCTGCACAGCAGCGCGTCGCCACCGGCATGGCCGTAATCGTCGTTGGCGCGCTTGAAGTGATCGACGTCGATGACAAGCACCGTCGCCTGCGGATCGAAACCATCGGTGCGCAGGATCGGTTGGGCGACGACATCGACCGCGTGTCGGTTCAGCAACCCGGTCAGCGCGTCCGAACAGGCTGCTTCGCGCAACTGCACTCGCTCGGTCGCCGCAGAGAGCACCGAGCTGAACATGTCGGCCAGCGCCTCGAACAGGCCGATGCCGACCTGCTCGAAATAGTCGGGTTGGTCGGCGTACAAGGCCAGCAGGCCTCGGTCGTTGTTGACCGTGGAAGCGAGCGGCAAGACCAGCGAGCAACGGATGCCGTGGATCGCCGCCGCCTCGCGCCAGGGACCGTACAACGACATCCGCGAGACGTTGAACGGTTCGACCTTCTTGCCTGCCAGCGTGCGAAATGCCGATCCGATCTCGGTGAAAAAACTGCGATCGATCGACAGCTTGCGCGCATAGTCCGCCGCCGGCCCGACGACGACCTGCGGCACGATGCGCGGCGTGTCGACCGGACCGAACCAGGTCCAGGCCAGCCGCACATGCGGCGTCGCGACGGTCAGCGACTCGCAGACGCTGTGGATGACGTCCCGGTCGTTGCGGCGTTCGAGCAGGCGCGATGCGCTGCGCACCAGTGATTCGGCCACACGCGACTTCTCTGCGCTGCGATTGAATCCGGCGGCGGCAACCTTCTTGCGTCCCAGGGACAGGTTCAACCTCATCGGGGTGCAATCTTCATGACGGGATCGGGCAATCGACGGAACATGCCAGTGACAGTGAAACAGTGAAGGGCCGTGTAGAAAATGCGGGCAAGCTCCGCAGCAGGCGAGCTCGTCTCATCTATCGGCAGTTTTCAGGCCGGCCTCAAGCCCGGGGGCCTGCGAATCTCCGCAGATGCGTGGATACCCCCTCCCCCGCTGTTGAAGTCCGGCCGCCCGCCGCCAAGGGCGATCTCGCCAACCGTTTTTTGAAAGGCCCGCGGCGGTTGTAGAGTCGATCATCATGATGAACGGATCAACGCTGTTCCTCGACCAGCTCACGGGCCTGCCGAATCGAGCGTGCTTTCTCGACCGGCTGAGCGAAGCGGCGGACGACGCCCGGGCGCACAGGCGGGCGCTGGCCCTGCTCGTGATCGACCTCGACAACCTGTTCCTGATCAACCTGGAGAAAGGCCGCCACGCTGGCGACCAGGCCCTGATTGCTCTGGCGCAGACGCTGCGCCGCTCGGCACGAACAAATGATTTCGTGGCGCGACTCGGCGGTGACCAGTTCGCGATGCTGCTGCCCGGCACCTCACTGACCACGGCGGCGCAACTCGCGTCAGCCATCCGCAGCCTGGTCGGACGCGCGCATGAAGTCCACCCAGGCTTCGGCATGATCGATGTCTGCATCGGCGTATCCGCGCGGCCCAGCGAGGACGGTTGGCGTGCGCAGGACTTGCTCGATCTCGCCGACTTGCGGCTCACGTCGGCCAAGCGCTCGCGGCATCGGCCGGGCACCCCACAGCACGTGTGGGCCGGTCCGCCCGATCCGATGGACGACGACGATGAGGCGCAATGACGCGACGGGTCTGGACCGTCGCCGAGTCTCAGGTTTCGAACGTCAACTGCCAGCGCGCGATCGCGGCCTCGCACATCTCGCTGGCGCGCACCAGATCCGCCAGGAACAGATGGGCCGCACGGTCGATGCATTCGTGCAAGGCCGGCGAGTCGGCGAAATCCTGACCATCGTCATCGAGCGCCAGCGTCCTCAGCGCGGTGCGCTTGAGCAGGAGCGACTGGATGTGTCGACAGACGACGTACTCGAAAACGAAGGAGCGATCAATGTCGATCTTCGCGGCAACGGCGAAAACGATGTTCTCGAGTTTCATGAAGGCTCCCTCAGAAAATGACCATCTCGGAAATGCCCGATGACACCTGTCGTCGGCTTGAGATGGATATCGGCCGCTGCAGCCGACTCGTGAGGGAATTACGCACGCGCGAGACGGCCGGATGCACTGCACACATCCGGGTGCGACACCCGGGAGTCAACGCCGACCTGGCGCACACGTTTTGTGATGAGGCAGGACACACGCGCTGCTGAACCAGCCACCCCCGCTGCTTGTTGTTGAAGAAGGACACAGATGAGAACGACCACGACAGCCGTGCTTTCCTCCCTGATCGCGCTCAGCGCATGCGCGCCGCAGGCGCAAGGCTTGCCTGAAACAGCAACCGCACCGCTGACGCAGGTCACAACCGAAGCAGCGACTGCACCGCCAGCGCAGACCACGCCCAAAGCACCGGCACCGCCGCTCTACACGGTGGTTGACGGCTACAAGGTCGATGCGGAAACGATGAAGGGCTTTCGCGCCTGGCGCTCGGCCGCCTGCGACCGCTGCCACGGCGCCAACCAGGAAGGCTTGGTCGGCCCATCGCTGATCGAGAGCCTCAAGACCCTGACCAAGGAACAGGTCGTGACCACCGTGACGAACGGACGGCTCGAAAAAGGCATGCCGAGCTTCAGCGCCAGCCCGGTCGTGATGGACAACATCGATCACCTGTACGCCTATCTCAAGGGCCGCTCCGACGGGGCGATCACCCGGGCCAAGGTCGAAGAGATCAAGTGATCTCGGCTTCAGGACCACCCTGCACCTTATATGCACATAAGAACCTTTAATACCAGCACCCAATCAATCGTAAGGTATTGAATTAAAAAGATAAATTTAATATCACCCTGAGACAGGGTCGAAAAATAGCGCACATATATGTAAATAAAAGCCTAAATACATGGGGTTATCCCTGTACAGTTCGCTCATTGCAACTGCGGGTAAACACCATGACCTACCAACGACTTGTCGCCTTGCCCTTGTTGGCCTTGACGTTCGCAGCGGGTGCCCAGACCCTGACCCTGGGTGCCGGGCCTTATCCGGTGATGGTCCAGGACGCCGGACCGGTCGTCACCAATTCGTACCTGATCCGGCATCCGGCATCGCCGTCGGTCCGCGCAGGACACGCCAACTTCGAGCACCCGGCCTTGGCGGCACGTGCCGAACACGGCGTGGATGCGAACACCTTCATCGTCGGCCACCCGGCGGTGCCGAGTTCGGCTCCGGGGACTGGGTTGACCGCCCCGGTCACGGTGCCGGTGGCCTCGCTGCCCATCGTCGTTCGCTGAAGCAGGAGCCCGGTGCCAGCGTGGCACCGGGCCGTGCCTTCAGAAGTCAAAGGGCCGATTCGAGGATGGGCCACCCCGTCTCGACGGCCACCTCCCTCAAACGGGCATCCGGCGTCACCGCGACCGGATCGGTCACCGCCCGCAGCAGCGGCAGGTCGCTGGCGGAGTCCGAATAGAACCAGGATCGCTCGAACGCGCGCAGACCCTGAGGGCCGGCGCCCTGATCGATGCAACCGGCGAGCCACTGCTCGACACGCGTGACCTTGTGCTGCTGAAAGCACGGGTCGCCGCGGATGTCCCCGGTCAAGCGGCGCGCGTCCCCCACCCCGACGATCACCGGCTCGGTTGCCACCACATGCGGCAGCCCGAACAGCCGGCCCAGCGGCTCGGCGATGAAGCGCGTCGTCGCGGTCACCAGCGCGCACAGGTCGCCGGCGTCCTGGTGCGAGCGCACCAATCCCAGCATCGACGTCGGCATCCGAGGTGCCAGTTGCACCTCGAACTCGTCGCCCCACTGACGGATCTGCGACATCGGAAATCGCGCCAACGGCGTGACGTTGGCGCGATGCATGTCGTGGATGTCGAGCGTTCCGGCCACGTACTGATGGCAGTAGCTGAGGTAGGTCTCGGCCGCCGTCGCGGGCAACACGCCCTTGGCAATGAGGAACTGCGTCCACGCCATGCCGCTGTCGAACGGGATCAGCGTGTGATCGAGGTCGAACAGAGCGAGGTTCATGCGGCAGCGGGGGTGTTCGGGGTGGCGATCGCATCGGCGGCCATCACGCGGGCCGGCAGTGCGCCGCGCAGCGCGTTGCACACCATAACGGCCTCGGCTCGATCCAGATCGTCGCGACTCAGGCTGCGCTCGTCAGCCTGCCAGACCGGGTCTTCGAGCACCAGCCCGCGCATCACACCCGGCAGCGCACCGTCCGCCATGGGCGGCGTGTACCAGCGGCCATCGAGTTTCACGAACACCGAGGTGCGCCCACCTTCGACCAGCCTTCCGTCTTCGGTGAAGAACAGGCTGTCGAACGCGCCGACACGCTCGGCCGCACGCACGCCGTCGTCGTAGTGCCGACGCAGCGTGGTCTTGTGGGCAGACAACGGGTGAGCCTTCGGCAGACGGTGATCGGCGATCAGCAGCGTCACTGTCACGCCATCGCGTTCTGGCGGCAGATCGGGCAGCGCAGCATGCGTCAGCTGCAACCGCCCGTCATGCGCCAACGACAAGCGCAGGCGATGACGTGCAGCCGCGCTGCCGGCCAGCGCATGCCACTGTGCATCGACGAGGTACCGGGCTTCGGCACGATCGAAGACGAAGCCGAGCACCTCGGCACTGCGACCGAGTCGCGCCAGGTGCCGTTCCAGGTGCTGCACACCGCCGGGTGCCGTCGCCAGCATCGTCTCGAACAGCTCGAACCCTGGCGGCAGGCCGGTCAGAAAACGCGCCTTCAGCCGGCACTCCTCGAACTCGAGGTCGGCCCGGCTGTCGAGCACGATGCCCGCACCGATGCCGAGCCGCGCCGGTCGCAGGCCATCGGTTTCCGCGCCGAGCATGATCGTGCGGATCGTCACCGAAAGGCAGAAGTCGCCCAGACGTGCATCGGCGCGCGGCGCATCGATCCAGCCGATCGCGCCGCAGTACAGGCCGCGCGGCGTCGACTCCAGATCGGCGATCAGCTCCATCGTGTGGTGCTTCGGCGCGCCGGTGATCGAGCCGCACGGGAACACGGCACGCAGCAGCTCGGGGAAGCCCACTTCGGGCCGCACGCGGGCCTGCACCGTCGAGGTCATCTGGAACACCGTCGAGTACGGTTCGATCGCGAACAGATCGGGCACCTTGACCGAACCGATCTGCGCGACGCGACCGAGGTCGTTGCGCAGCAGGTCGACGATCATCAGGTTCTCGGCCCGGTTCTTGATGTCGAGCGACAGGTGGCGCGCGGTCTCGCTGTCGGCCTCGGGCGCCAGGATGCGCGACGCAGTGCCCTTCATCGGGCGCGCCGTCAGCAGCACGTCGTCATGGCGCAGGAACAGCTCGGGCGAGCACGACAGCACATGCGTGGTGGCTTCGCTGACGGCGTCACCCCCGACACCCTCGTCGTCGGCGGTCGGCAACTGAATGAAGGCCCCGAAAGCCACCGGCTGTCGCGCCCGCAGCCGGCGGTACAGCCCGACGGGCGATCCGTAGGCCTGCGCGTGCAACCGGTAGGTGTAGTTGACCTGGTAGGTCTCGCCGGCCTGGATGGCCTCGTGAATGCGGTCGATCGCCCGCGTGAAGGCAGATTTTTCAACGCTGGCTTCGAGGTGCATGACGCCGGCCGCGCCGCGCACGACCGTGCTCGCGTCGGTGTCGCCCTCAAGACGTTCGAGCCATCGGTCGGTATCGTCACGCGACAGCTTCGACAGCTCCCCGAACATCAGCACCCGCAACGCCGATCGGTCGTCGAGCGCCAACGCCCGATCCCCGGCCTTCAGCAGCTTGGTGCCCCACTCGTAGTCGGCCAGCACGAGCGCATGGAGCCCAGCCCGCAGATCGGCATCGACCCGCGCCCAGGTGGCGTCGAGCGTCGCCGGATCAACACAACGGTGCTCGCGAACGAAGCCGGTGTAGAGCCGGCTCGTCGGCCGCTCGCGCGTCGCGTCGCGGTCGTCGAGCAAGGCAAAGGCATCACTCCCTCTCCCCTTGGGAGAGGGTTGGGGTGAGGGCGCGGTGGTGGAAAGCACGATCAGGAGTTGTCAGACGGGGGGCGCAAGTGCAAGCACTGCGCGTTCCGGCTCGCAGGCCGGAACCGCTGCGCGGGCTCGCGGCATACCGCTCGAAAGCCCCGCTATGCCCCGGCCCTCTCCCAGAGGGAGAGGGAAAAACGACTTGTTCAACTCCAGTCGTCCATGTCGTGTTTGATGGTGTGGCGATTCGCGATCAACTCGTCGACCGACGGCTCGTTGTTCAACGCCCGCTTGATCGCCAGCATCGTCGCTTCGTGATTGGTGCGGTACATGTCCCGACGATCCAGGTTCGGATCCTTCGCGCAGCGCGGGTCGATCCACACCAGGCTGATGATGCACAGCTCGTTGGCAATGTCCTTCGGGATCGTCCCGTCGATCAGGCAATCGACCACCGCGTCGGCGGTCGCACTCTGCACGACACCGCCGAACAGATCGATGTTGGCGCTGTCCTTCAGCGTCACCTTGGGCACCACGATGGTCGCCGGGCGCACGAGTTGGTTGCAGGCGCGGATGGCGAACATCGCGGTGTGGCCCTTGCTCTGCGCCATCATGTTCGCGAACGCCTGCCCGACCGGGCCATCGGTGCGACCGATCAGGATCTCGGGCATCGCGTCGGTGAACTGGCCGTCCTTGGCCAGCACCGTGGCTTCACCCGCGTGGAAGAGATAGGTCTTGCTCATGGCAGTGGCTTCCGGAAGTGGAGTTGAAACGGTGACCGCTTCACCCGCCGATGCGCGGGAAACGAAGCAGCAAGATGCGAAGCGTACCCGCCCGCGCGGGGCTCAGCTGGCGACGATCAGCTCGCCCTTGCCGCCGGCGGCGACATCGCCGAGGTGGCGGCGAATCGCACGCGCCGGCAGTCCGACGAACGGCCCATCGTGACGGGCGAGGTTGCGCGACAGCAGTTGCCAGAACACCAGCGCATCGGCGACCGCCGGAACGAAGGTGTCGGCGATCTCGGGCGCTGCGCTTGTCGCTGAGACTGCACCCGCAAACACCACGCTGCCGCGCCGCATGCCGTAGCCGACGTGCTTGCCTGCCGCGCCGCCGAGGGCGATCGTGCCCGCGACCATGCGCGACGCGAGAAAATCGCCCGCATCGCCGAAGACCAGTGCCGTGCCACGCCGCATGCGGTCGCCGAAGCGCGCGCCGGCGTTGCCCCGGACGATGAAGGTGCCGCCGCGCATGCCATCCATGCTGCCGGGCAAGGTGCTGGCCGCAAAGTCGCCGACGTCACCGGCGACCGTCAGCAGGCCGCCCGACATCTCGCACGCCGCCAGCGCACCGGCGCTGCCCGCGATCTGCAACTCACCCGCGCTCATGCCGCCGCCGACGTAGTCGCCGACGCTTCCATCGACGATCACGCGGCCGCCGGCCAGTTGCCAGCCGACGCGGTCGAAGCGCGACAGGTCACCGATGAAGCGCAACTCGTTGTATTCACCCCCTCGCCCCGCTGGAGTGAGGGGCTGCGGGCCATCGCTGTCGCCATGCGCGGCCCTCACCCCTGCCCTCTCCCAGGGGGAGAGGGAGTCAGACCGCGCAATGCTGAACAACTCCGCCAGCGCCAAGGTCTGCATGCCGTGCGTGACGGTCAGCCGTTCGATCTCGGCCACCGACAACGCCGCCAGCACCGCCGGCGTGACGCCGCGCAGATCGACCCGCAGCGCAGGCGCTTGTTTCAAGGTCAAGGTGATGAGGAGGCTCATGGCTGACCGCCTTCCACGCCCTGCCCCAGCAACTTGTGCAGATGAAAGTGATACGGCCCGAGCTTGCCGCCGTAGTTGCCGGCCGAGAGGCGCAGCAGGCCACCGGCCGCGCCTATTGCGATGGCCGAATCCATGCCGGCGCGCATCGCGGCGCCGACGGCGGTGTCGGTCAATCCGTCGATCACGATCTCCATCACGCAGCGGGTCTCCGGTGTCAGTTCGGTCTTCGCGGCCAGCCCGATCAGGCTCGGGCAGAACGCGTCGTTGGTCGAGGCACCGAGCGCCGGGTACTTGCTGCCGACCTTCGAGCCCGAGCGCACCACGCCGCCGGGGAAGGGCATGATCACATCGGGCACCCGCTTCATCGCGATCACCGCGGCCTCGGCCGCCGCCAGCGCGGCATCGGTGTCGCGCGCCAGCAGCAGCAGGTTGCCGCCACCGACCGCCTTGGTCACGCCCACCGTTTCCTGCGCGACGAACTCGCCGTCCATCACCGGAATCCGCCAGTAGCGCTGGCCGCCGATCATTTTCGAGATCTGCCAGCCGTCGCCGAAGAAGCGCAGGTTCTTGCCGAGCGCAATGCGGTCGATCACGTCGGGGCCGTCGGCGATGCCGGCGAACACCGCGGTGGTCGGGCAGGTCAGCACGCACTGGCCGACGCGTCGTTCGAGTTGCTTCGCGAGCTCCTTGCCCGACATCGAGAACAGCATCACGCTGAGGCCGGGGCGGCCATCCGGCGTCTCGCTGGCATCGAGCTCACGCTCGATCGCAGCTTCGCAGCCACACGCGATCACCGAGGTCGCGAAACCGGTGGTCGCGACCGCCGCGTGGCGCGCCCAGGTCAGGTTGTGCGCGGTGATGACGATGCGCGTCGCCTTCATCGGGAAGGCTTCGGCGAAGGTGTCGTCGATGGTCACGCCGTTGATGACCAACGGCGCCTTCGCGCTGTCCCCAGCCGCCGCGCTCACGTCGTCGCTCCTTCGAAGCATTCGGTCGGCAGCAGGCGCCCGCCGTTGCAGCAGCTGCACAGTTCGTCGTGGCTGATCGTCAGGTGGTCGAAGTTCACCGAGCCATGCGCCGCCAGGTGCTTGCGCAAGGTCTTCTCGATGCTGCGGTCGTAGTCGGGTTCGACGAAGTGCGTGCCGCCGGTCGGCACCGCGACGATGCGGCCGGCGCGCGAGACCAGCGTGCCGTCCTTAAACACGTACTCGGGCGTGGTGAACATCGCCTCGCGGTCGGCGTCGTCGCGGTAGACCGCGATGTCGGCCGCTGCGCCCGCACCGAGGTGGCCGCGATCGCGCAGGCCGAGCAGCCGCGCCGGGCCGGCGCGCGTCAGCACCGCGATCTCGTACAGCGACAGCTCGCGCGTGATCGAGCGCAGCGCCGAGGTCGCCGCGATGTCGGGGTGCAGCTTGGCGACCTGTTCGTCGCGGAAGCCGCGATCCATCAGCAGACGGATCAGGTGCGGGTAGCTGGTGAACGGCCCGCCGTTCGGGTGATCGGTCGTCAGCACGACGCGCCACGGGTCGTTGACCAGCAGGAAGATCTCCAGCCCCAGCGACCACTGCAGCGCGTTGACGTAGCTCTGCTCGCGGTACTTGAACGGCACCACGCCGCAGCCGGCATCGCATTCGATGTCGGCACCGATCCACTTACGCGGCGTACCGAGGTCGGCGTTCGCGTGCTGGCGCATCGTGTCGCCCGACGCGGTGACCGTCTGGCCGAACATGATCTGGCCGATGTCGATGCTGATGTTGGGGTTGGCGTTGACGGCCTCGGCCAGTTGCAGCGACGCCGACGAGAACTTCTTCGGCCCTTCAGTGCCATAGGCGTGGAACTGGATGTGCGTCAGATGCCCCGGCAGGCCGTCGAGCGCGGCGATCGTGTCGAGCGTCGACTGGATGTTGCCGGCCACGCCGAGGTTGCTGCCGTGGATGTGCAGCGGGTGCGGCACGCCCAGCTCGCGCAGCGCCTTCGCCAGCGTGTGCACCACCTGGCGCGGCGTGACCTGCCAGTGCACATGCTTCTCGTCGACATCAAGCTTGCGCTGGTTGAACTTGAAGGCCGAGATGCCGGCCGGGTTGACCACCTTGACGCCCAGCGCCTTCGCCGCGTGGATCGTCCAGCCCATGTAGTCACGGATCTGCTGGAAGTCGCGGCCCTCGGCCAGCATCTGCAGGAACAGCTCGTCGTTGCCGAGCATCACGTAGGCACCGTGGTCGAGGATCGGCACGTCGCCCATTTCCATGTGGGCATGCCGCGCGTTGGCCGACACCATCGCCGGCTCGAAGGCCGCCGTGTAGCCCATCTCGACGTAGCGGTAGCCGGTCGCCAGCGTGCCCGGCGCGCAGGTGCCGCACGATGCCAGTTCGAGCCGGTTCTCGGGCAGCGCATACGGATTGCCGGCTCGGCGATGGTCTTCGGGCAGCAGCATGCGCGCGAGATTGACCTTGCCGCCGCCGATGTGGCTGTGCATGTCGATGCCACCGGCCATCACGACGCAGCCGCTGGCGTCGATCTCGGTCGTCACTGCCTCGTTCGGCGCCAGCTCGACGATGCGGCCGTCGCGAATGCAGACATCGCGCACCACGCCGTCGACGCCATGCGTCGGATCGATGACGCGTCCGCCCTTCAATCGCACCGTGGTCATGAGCGCACCCTTCGCACTTCGTGCTGTCCCGGCGCGCGGAAACTATCGCCTAGGGCAACGAAGGGGCCTTTGCGTGGCCATTGGCGGCCCGGCGCACTCATGCCACCGCCTCCTGCTTCAGCGCAGCAACGGCCTGGGTCAGACGCGAGATCACGGTCGCGGCCGTCGGCAACGTATCCGCATAAACGGCATTCAGCGGCATCAGCACGACGCCATCGGTGCGGAAAACGTGCCCGGCGCTGCCGATGCCAGGAGTCGAGACGGGAATGAGCACGGTGGTAGCCCCGGAGGCGCAAGCAGGAAGAATCTTCGCCAGATCGGGATGCCCAATCACGACGCGAGGCAGCAGGGTGGCGGGCAGCGGGTCCGCGTTGAAGCTCGACAGCCACAGCAGCGCATCGGCTGCGCCGTCGGCCATCACGCGCTTCGCATCGAAACACAGCGGTTCGTGCTCGAGCCCGGCCGGGCCGGCGCGCGAGCGCAGCGGCATGCCCGACAGCCAGCTGAACACCTGGTTCACCGTTGCGGCGCCATTGCCCCCGCCGAGCGGGAAGCCGGCCGCACGCGTGGTTCGGTTGAGCAACCCGACGATGTGGTTGATGGTCTCGACCAGCAAGGCCCCGTGCGCCGGCAACTCCGGGTTCTGCCACACGATGACCCCGTAATGCGCTGCACGCAGCCGTTCGGCCAGCGCGACCCAGGCCGGAGGGGCTGCGCTCACGTCGCGATCAGCGACGAGCGCAGCGAGCAGGGAGGCCGTGTCGAACAAGTCGCCGTGCAGATCGATGGCCTCGGCGGTGATGCCACGCGTGCCATTCAGTGCGGCCAGCGTGGCTGGCACATCGTCGCCGGCCGCTGCACCGACCAGCACGATGTGCCGTGCGGCGACCAGATCCTCACCGAGGCCGCAGCGGCGGAAGAATTCCGGGTGCTGAACGGCCGGCGATCCACCGAGACAGACGATCAGATCGGCGCGGGTGCGCAACTCGGCGAAGGTGCTCGTGAATTGGCCCCGGTCCTGCATCGAGCGCAGACCGTGCATCAGCGCGTCGCCTTGCGCCGCATCGCTGATGGCACCGGTCTCGCAAGCCAGGCGATACAGCGCACGGGCACCCGCGACGTCGGTGCCGAGACCGCCGAACAGCGGCTGCCGGCTGGCCGACAGGATGCGTGCTGCGGCGGCGATCGCGCTGTCGAGATCGCAGGCCTGCCCGTCGATCTGCGGCGAGGCGGACGATGGGCTGCCGCCGAAGGCCTGCAAGGCGCGGGCGGCTCGCGGACAGTCACTGCCTTGCAGCATCAGTGGCCGGGTCGGCGCATCGGCCTGGGCCGGTGGAGCAGCAACCTGGAAGCTGTCGCACAACAGCGGACAGAACGGGCAGGTCCACGCCGTTCCAGACCGGCTGGCAGAGGTAGAAACGGACGGGGAGGCACTCATCAAATCATTGTGTCGCAAGGCACAGGCCACACCCCTGCGGGGAACCCGACTGCCCTGGCCCCGGGGCGCGCGCCTTGACCCCGATCACGCGTCAGGCTCGGAAGAGCGACACTTTGTACCGAAGCGTGACACTGTGTTGGTCAATCGCTCGGCCCGACTCACCCCCGACGCCGCGGCAGCCGCAGGTCGTGCAGAGCCGAGGCCACCAGCCAGCCGCTGGCACCGGCCTCGCGGACACGATCGAGGTCATCGGGGCCTCGGATGCCGCCGGCGCCGAACAGCCGGACCGCCGGGTTGAGGCGGCGCAGCGCGGCCAGGGTGTCGAGGTCGGGGCCGGTGTCGGCCCCGACGTGTTCCAGCGTCATCGCGATCACGTGGGTCGGCCACAGCGCCGGCTGCGACCAGCACCCTGCCGCATCGAGTTGCACGCCCTCACGGCGATCGAGCGACAGCACCCAGTCAGCACAAGACGAACTGGCGGACACGGCCACCGGACCCAGCGCCTGCTCGAATGCCAGCGGCGACCGAATCGACTCGCTGGCCAGCACCGGCACCAGTCGTCCCGGGGGCGCATCGACGGCGTCCCGCAGCGCCTCGGCGGCCGGGGCGTCGGCATAACCGGCATCGACCCACCACTCGGTGTGCGGCAGCGCGGCCAGCAACGCGCGCAACAGGGCCACCTGCGGCTCACCGCCGGTCAAGGCATCGAGATCGGCGATGTACAGCTGGCTCGCCTCGCAGTGATCCCGCAGCACCTTCGCCACGGTAATAGGATCGCTGCTGCCGCACAGCCGCGATTCGATCGGACGGTAGCTACCGCGTTCGCCCCGGCGGGCGCGCACCACCTGGCCGCGCATCAGGTCGATCACCGGAATCAGGTTCATGGCGTGTCAGCAAGCCTCACAAATCACCCTCCCGAAATGACGACGCAGCGCGTGTTCCTGATCGAGTATCTCAGCGCCAGCGCGCTGGATCGACGCGACGGCGCAGCCGCCGAACTGCGCGCGGAAGGCCTCGCGATGCGAGAGGCGCTGCGGGACGATCTGGCCGCCATGCCGAACGTGGCACTGAGTGTCGCCACCGACCGGGCGGACGACCCGTTCGACGCCGACGACACGTCGCCGACGCATCGGGTCTGTGCGCTGCCCGGCGAAGCACTCTCCGACTTCGTCGCACGACAGTCACCGCTGCACGACCTCGTCTGGGTGGTTGCGCCCGAGACCGGCGGGCTGCTCGCGGCGCTCCACGAGGCGGTGCCGTCGCACCGATGGATCGGCTGCGATGGCCGCGCGATCCGGTTGGCGTCGAGCAAGCAGGCCACGCTGGCGCGACTTCTGGCCCATGGCATCAAGACGCCGCTCGATTTCGCGGCGGGCGTCGCTGTGCGGCATTGGGTCGTGAAGCCCGACGACGGCGCCGGCAGCGTGCGCACGCGGCGACACGGTGATCGCTCGTCCGCGCAGGCGGACCGGCAGCAACGCGAGCAGCGCGGCGAGACGACGTCGCTTGAGCCCTGGGTCGATGGCGATGCGATGAGTCTGTCGCTGCTGGTGCGCGGCGACGGTGTCGATCTGCTCGCGGTCAACCGGCAGCGGCTGGCGATCAACGCCGGCGGCGCGGTTTCGTTGAGCGCCGTCGACATCGCGGTGACCGACATCGATGCGGTTCAACACGCGGCGCTCGAACAGACCGCCCGCGCCGTCTGCGCCGCGATACCGGGGCTGGGCGGGTTCGTCGGCATCGACCTGGTGTGGCATGCCGAGCACGGGCCGGTGGTCATCGAGGTCAACCCGCGCGTCACCAGCGCCTATGTCGGCATGTCGGCTGCGCTGGGCCGCAACCTCGCAGCGGACATCCTCGCGGCACACACCCCGGCGCCGTTCGTGAACACAGCAACCGACGCACATGCCCACACAACCGCCTGACCCGTTGATCGTCGGCTGGGACATCGGTGGTGCCCACCTCAAGGCCTGCGTCACACGCGGCGGCGAGGTCGTCGATGTCGCGCAGTGGGCCTGCCCGCTGTGGCAGGGCCTGGACCAGCTCGACCGCGTGCTGCAGCGGGCGCACGCGCGCTGGCCGATGCTGCAAGATGCGCCGGGCCGGGTCGCTCACGCGGTCACGATGAGCGGCGAAATGGTCGATGCCTTCGCGCACCGCGAGGACGGCGTGCAGCGCATCGCGACGCGGCTGGCGCAGACGCTGCACGGGGCCGTGCGGCTGTATGCCGGCGACCTGGGCTGGATCGCACCGGCGGACGCCACACGGCACTGGGAGCGGATCGCCTCGGCCAACTGGCTGGCCACCGCGCAGCATGCGGCGGCGGTGTTCGGCGACGGTGTGCTGATCGACGTCGGCAGCACCACCACCGACCTGATCGCGTTTGCCGGAGGTCGCGTTCTGACCGCAAGCCGCAGCGACCACGACCGGCTGGCCAGCGGCGAGCTGATCTATCAGGGCGTGGTGCGCACGCCGCTGTGCGCGCTGGCGCGGCGCATCATGTTTCGTGGCCGATCACTCAATGTCATGAACGAGTGGTTCGCCACCACCGCCGACGTGTACCGCCTGACGGGTGAGCTCGACCCCACGCACGATCAGCAGCCCAGCGCGGACGGCCAGCCGAAGGACCGGGTGGCCACGCAGCAGAGGCTCGCCCGGATGGTCGGTCTCGATGCGCGTGACGCGTCGGACGAAGCGTGGCAAGGCTTCGCGCAGGCGTGGCGGGACGAACAGGTGAACGAGATCGCCGGGCAGTTGGCGCGCGTGGTGGATGCCGATGCCGCGCTTCCTGCGGCGACAGGTGCCGAAGCACACCCCCGCTTTTCCTCCACCGCCGCCGCAGCGACCCCGCCGGCCGGCACGATCGTCACCGCCGGCTGTGGCGCCTTTTTGGTGGCCGCCGTGGCGGCGCGCGTGGCGGCATTGGCCGGGTGGCCGTGCCGCGCTTACGGCAGCGAAGTGGCACGTATCGCCATCACCGATGGCCGCACATCGAGTGACGACAAGGTGGCCTGGGCGCAGGTCTGCGCGCCCAGCATCGCGGTGGCGAGCCTGCTGGCCAGGGAGCGCGGCTGATGTGGGTGGTCAAGCTCGGCGGCAGCCTGAGCGAAGGGGCTCAGGCGGGTGACACATCGCAGCTGCGCGACTGGCTGTCGATGCTCGCGCAGACCGGCGCCGGCCGCGTGGTGATCGTCCCCGGCGGCGGCCGCTTCGCGGATGCGGTGCGCCACGCTCAGGCGCAGTGGCGCTTCGACGACCTGACCGCCCACAACATGGCGGTGCTCGCGATGTCGCAGACCGCGCACCTGATGTGCGGATTGCACCCGGCACTGCGGCGCTGCGATCTTGAAGATCAGCTCATCGAGGTGCTGCGGCGCGGCCAGACCGCCGTGTGGTCGCCGATCGAACTGCAGCGCGAAAGCGCCGATACCGACACAAACTGGGACGCCACCTCCGACAGCATCGCGCTCGGCCTGGCGCAGCGGCTGGGTGCAGCACGGCTCGTCGTCGTCAAGTCCTGCGAGGTCGATCCGACGGCCACGCTGGAGCAGTTGAGCGCGGCCGGGGTCATCGATCGCCGCTTCGCGACACGGGCAGCCGACGGCTCGATGCCGATCGACGTGGTGGGTTGCCATCGGCTGATGGAGATCGATACAGCGTTGGCTAGAACAGATTAAGGAAAATAGATGTTCAGAAAATCTGATTTTTAGTAACATATATGTAATGCCAAAGCGTTCACTCGCCCTGTCTTCGATGCCAGCCCAGGTTGTCGCCCAATTGAAGCAACTGGGCGACAACCTGGCCGTCGCGCGCAAGCGGCGGCGGGAGACGCGCAAGGCTTGGGCGCAGCGCATCGGCGTTTCCGAGCCCACGCTTGGCCGCATGGAAAAAGGCGATCCCAGCGTCAGCCTGGGCGCTTACGCCACCGCGCTGTGGCTGATCGGCCGGGCGCAGGCCATCCCGGAATTGGCGGCGCCGCAGCACGATCACGGCGCACTCGAAAACGAAGTTCGGGCCGCCCAGGCGCGCGCGGTGCGCAAGCCCGCGTCCATCGAAGGCCGGCTGAACCAGTCCGGCAACGCCGCACCCACCCCGACGCGGCCGCCGCGATGAGCGCGCCACCCTTCGATCTCAGCACCTACGTGCCCAGCGACACGCTGTACCTGTGGTGGCTGAGTCGGCCCGAGCGGCCAGTCTTCGTCGGCGTCTTGCAGACGGTGCGTGCCATGCAGGGGGTCTCGCTGCGCTACGCACCGGGATGGCTTCAGCACGGCTTCGCGCTGAGCGAGGACCTGCCGCTGATCGACATGGAATTCCTGCCCACCGAGAAGCAGACCGCCGCCGGTGCGGTGGACGACGCGCGGCCAGACCGTTGGGGCGAACGCGTGATACGCCTGCTCGACAAGCCACCGCGGCTGTCGCTGCTGGACTACCTGTTCTACGCCGGTGACGAGCGCTTCGGTGCCCTTGGCGTGTCGGTGTCGGCCGACGACTACCGGCCACGCCCATTGGGGCCGTTGCCGAACTTGTCGGATGTCAAAGCCATCGCCGCGCTGGTGAAAAAAATCATCGCCGGTGAGCCGGTTCCGCCCGAACAGCGACGCCTGATCGCCCCCGGCGTCACACTGGGCGGCGCGCGGCCAAAGGCATTGCTGACGCTGGACGATCACCCCTGGATGCTGAAGTTCGCCGAGCCCGGTGATGCCGTCGACACCCCGTTGGTCGAGCACGCGACGATGACTCTGGCGGCACGGGCCGGCATCCGCGTCGCCGAGACGCGACCCATCGCCCTGCCCAAAGGACACGCGGTCGCAGTGAAGCGCTTCGACCGCGTCGGCACCGGACGTCGGCATGCGTTGTCGGCCCGTGTGGCACTGAAGGCTGCGGGCGAACCGACGATGGGTTATCCGGAACTGGCGCAACTGCTGCGCCGTCGCGGGGTGGTGGACAGCGGTCGGCACTCCGAGCAAGCGCGCGAACAGATGTGCGAGTTGTTTCGCCGCATGGTCTTCAACATCCTGATCGACAACACCGACGACCACGAGAAGAACCACGCATTGCTTGTCAACGACCGCGGCGAAGTCACGCTGTCACCCGCCTACGACGTGCTGCCTTCCGGACAAGGGCTCGGCTACCAGCAGATGCGCGTCGGCACAGAGATGGCCGATTCAACCCTGATCAACGCGTTGTCGGAGGCGAGCCAGTTCGGTTTGAAAGCCGCCGAGGCGATGCAACAAGTTCGCGAGGTCGCTGCCGTGGTGGAAGGGTGGAAAAAGCATTTCGCAGCGGCCGGGGTGACACCCGCCGATATCGCCACCCTGGCCCCGCAGATCGATCGGCCGTTCTTGGCGGAGCAGCGCTCCGCACAGTCACGCTGAGGACGCTCGAAGAGGGTCTTCGTTCCCGCACGCGGTTTTCAGCTCAAACCGGCATCGGCGGCGGCGTCCGAACCAACACCGCCAGTTCGCGCACCCGCTCCATGTCGAGCCGGGATGCGCGATCACCCACGCACACCGCGCTGCGAAAGCCCGCGAAGTCGGGCTGCAGGCCGGCCAGTTGATCGACGTGCGTGGCGCGCAATGCGCCGGCCAATCCGACCATCGCGTTCGATGCGCGGACCGTGGCAATGAAGCGCTGCAAGGCCTCGGTCGTCATCACATCGAACAGGCTGCCCGCACGCTTGTCGGCGGTGTCGACCATGATCGCGACGAAGGCTGGCCCGGCCGACGACCGCGACGCACAGGCGCGCGCGACGAGCGCATCGTCGAGCCCGTGGTCAGCGATGAACACCGGCACCACAGGCCAGCCGCAACCGGCCAGTGCGTCGATCACCGAAGCCGCTGCGGTATCGCGTTCGATGCCCACCTTGACGTAGTCGACGCCGCAGGCACCGACCGCCTCGACGCGGCGCAGGATCTGCGCCACGTCATCCATCGGCAGGTCGCCGATGGTGGCGCTGATCGGCAGCGTGACCCCGCATTGACGCAACGCGCTCACGACATCGCGAATCGTCGCCAGCGGCAGTCCGCCCAGCGCGCCGTCACGCGGCTCCTTCAGGTCGATGAAATCGGCGCCGCCCTCGGCGGCCGCCAGCGCCTCCTCGACACTGCGCACGCTGACCAGCATGCGCATCTTTCGCGGCCCGACGGCAGGCGACGTGGAGACAGCAGCCGTCGCCATCGGCGTCACTGCGGCCCCTGCTGGCGGTGGCGCGCCACCGCCTCTCGCAACCAGCCCCAGGCTTCGTGCTCCTCGGGGCCGGCGGTCTTGTCGATGGCGATCTGCAGATACGCCATTTCACTGTCGACCTTGCCCGGCGGCAGCATCTTCAGGCGGCTGACCAGCACCGCGCCTTCGACCACGGCCGCCTGCGCGCGGTTGATGCCGACGAACGGCGCATGCACCGCCTCGTGGACACGCGCCAGCCGCAACACCGTGCGCTGGTTCTCGTCCTGCCGCGACACGAGGCGCAGCTCGATGTGGCTGAGCGCGCACGCCAGTCGCACGCCCGGGATTCGCTCGGCCGCTACCGTGTCCCAGACCTTGCGGCCGGTGACGCTGCCGGCGAACACCCGCGTGTCGACGACGATGTTGAGCACCGCCTGGCCAGTGGCTGCGATGTTGTCGAGCGTGGTCGACGGCCGATACGGCATCAGAACGACCTCATCGCCCCGGTAGCGGATGCCCATCGGTGCCACATGGGTGACGCCCTGCGGCGACTGCGTCGTCACCACGGTTTCGAAAATCACGTCGTTCATCGTCAGGGCTTCCCGATCGGATCGTTGGCTTCATCGGGTTTCGCTCGCGCCGTCCCCGTGCGCATCGTCGTGCCCGGCGCACACCAGCCGGCCAGATCGACCGGCGTGCGCTCGACCGCACAGCCCCAGTCCAGCGGCTGGTCCTGCACATAGCGCTTGCCGAGCTGGAGTGCGATCTCGGCATGCGCGAGTTCGACGCCCATGTAGAAGGCGTGGCTCGCGTCGTCGTCGAGCTTCAGCTGCGGCCACAGCTCGAAGGCACCCTGCCCCAGCCGCAGGCCATCGCGGTTGTAGACATGCAGACCTTGCGGCGAGACCTGGATGCGGAAGTTCGGATCGCGCACCTGCGCGGCTGTCGCTGCGATCTCTTCGGGCGAATCGGGAAACGGGTGCTTCGCGTGCACCGTCATCAGCGCGTCGTTCATGCCCTTGGGCAGCGTCTGGTGGCGCGCAGCGGCGTGCATGATGCGGCGCGCCCAGTCGGCCTCGCGCACCGCGCGCCGCGCATGCTGGCTGACCTGCGTGGTCAGCACCGCGGCCACGTTCAGCTCGGCGCAGATGCCGAACAGCACCGCGTTGATGCCGCTGGTGTCGGCCTCGGTCAGCTCGGTGACGTTGCCGACGCCCATCATGATCGCCACGTCCGGGTAGCGTTCGCGCAGCCGGTGGTAGCGCACGATCGCGGCGGTCATGCCGAACGGGATCGGGTCGAGGATCGCGTCAGCGAGGAACGGCTTGCCTTTGGCCTGCATCGCCTCGATCGCCTGGTGCAGCGAGGCTTCGTCGGTCGGCGAGCGGCCGATCAGGATCGGCGTGGAAGGCACCTCGTCGGCGACCCACAGCGTGTCCAGCGTCAGGCTCAAGAGGTAGTCGGCACCGGCGCGGCCGCCACGCAGCAGTTCGTCGGTGTTCAGCGAATCGACGCTGACCGCGTAGCCCTCGGCCTTCAACGCGCGCACGCTGTCCTCGAGGTGGTCGAAGCGCGTGTCGGGCAGGCTGCCGAGGTCGATCACATTGGCGCCATCGGCCGCCAGCGACCGCGCACGCTCGACGATCTGATCCACGCCGAGCGCATGCGCATCGACGATCTCGGCAAAGATCGCGACCTCGTATTCGGTCAGGTCGATCGGCTTCGCGGCGCGGTTGAAGTAGCGCGGGAGGTCCTTCAGTTCTTCGGGTCCGCGCAGCACCGGCACGCCGTAGTGCGCCGTTAGCGCGTCGAGGTCACCGCGGCAGCGGCCGGGCACGATGACTCGATCGGCGCGGCGCTGGGTCCCCTCATCGATCTGCGTGACGACCGGCACCGGCACGCGACGGCAGATCAGGTCGGCGGTCATCAGCGCGGCGACCTGCAGCCCGATCTCGCGCACCTCCCAGGTGAACGGCAGGGCCTCGATGCCAGACAGCACACGCAGCAGGCTGGGCTGCGCGAGGCGGCCGGTCAGGAAGACGACGTGGTCCATGTCAGCGACAGCTCGATCAACCGCACATCGAGCCACGCTTCGAGTTCGGCCGGGGTGGTCACGACATGGCAATGGTCGATGCCGCGCAGGCGTTCGACGTTGTCGAGCTCGATGCGCCGCGGTCGCAGCGTGACCCAGTCGTGCGGCGATTTGGTGACCACCACCGGCTCGGTGTCGCAGGCGAACACCACGCCCGGAATGCCCAGCTTGCCAGCCTGCGCGAACATGTTGGTCGGCAGCGAGTCACTGATGCCGACGACGCACTTGGCCACCGTGTTGCTGGTCGCCGGCGCCACGATCACCGTGTGATAGACGTCGTCGTACAGCATGCCGACCGGCACCGCGCTCGCGGTCTTGTCGCGGAAGATGCGGAACGTCGACCGCAGGTCGTCGATGTGCATCTGGTAGATCGGCAGCACCTCTTCGGCCGCCGCCGACAGGAACAGGTCGACCTGCGGCAGACGCGCGGCAATCGCCATCGACTCGTCGAGGAAATGGCCCGAACCGGTGACGCACCAGGCGAAGCGCGAACGCGGCGTCGAGTCGATCGGGGCGGTGTCGGCGTCAGGGATCGGGGTTACCGAAGGGCGGTCATGGACGGGCGTCACGGAGGCGGTTCAGGGGATGAGGTCGGGGATGCAGCTCAGGGATGCGAGATGTCGATGTGCAGCTTGCGGAGCTTGCGATAAAGCGTGTTGCGGCTGACGTCGAGCGCCTTCGCCACATTGCTGAGATTCCAGCGATGCTGCTCCAGCAACTGCATCAGCATCATCCGTTCGTTGGCCTGGATCGGGTTGAGCTTCACGTCGACCGGCGCTGCCGAGGTGGGCGCACCTGCGGGGGTCGATGCGGACTCGTCGTCGATCACCCGTCGCCCGCCTGGCAAGGCCGTCGATGCCGCAGCCTGCACCACTGCCATCAACGACGGCAGGTGCTCCAGCGCGATCGGCGCGCCATCGGCCAGCGCGGCGGCGCTGCGCAGCACGTGGCGCAGCTGGCGCACGTTGCCGGGCCACGGATGGTCCATCAGCAGTTGCTCGGCCTCGCGGGTGATCGCCGCCTGCGCACCCGCTTCGGACACCAGCACGCTGCGGATCAGCTCGCGCTTGTCACTGCGGTCGCGCATCGCCGGCAGGTCCAGCTCGATGCCGGCGAGCCGGTAGTACAGATCTTCGCGAAAGCGCCCTTCCCGCACCAGCGTCGGCAGGTGGCGGTGGCTCGCGCTGAGCAACTGGAAATCGACCGCATGCGTCTCCTCGCCGCCCAGCGGCGTGACCTCGCGTTCATCGAGCACGCGCAGCAGCCGCGCCTGCAGTTCGAGCGGCATGTCGCCGATCTCGTCGAGGAACAGGGTGCCGCCATCGGCCTGCAGGATCTTGCCGCGCCGCCCGGTGCGCTGCGCGCCGGTGAAGGCACCAGCCCGGTAGCCGAACAACTCGGACTCGATCAAACTCTCGGGCAGGCTCGCGCAGTTGATCGCCACGAAGGCGCCCACCGCGTGCGGGCTGCCGTCGTGAATGGCGCGCGCAAACACCTCCTTGCCGGAGCCGGTCTCGCCGCACAACAGCACCGGCGTGCCGCGTGCGATGACCCGGCGAGCCGTCTGCAGATGAGCCGCCAGGCGTGCGTCCTTGAAGGTCGCATTGAACGGCGGACTGACGGGCCGAGCGACGGCAGGCCGCAACGCAGACCGTCCGGTCGTGATCGTCGAGACCGCGCCTCCAGGCATCTCACCCATTGACAACGAGAACGGCGCGGCCACCGACGCCCCGCCGGCCGGCCGCCGCGCGACCGCGAAGAACCGGTTCGACGCATTGGCCCGGTACGTCACCACCGGATGGAACGACGACGTCGCGCTGCGTTGCAGCAATTCGCCCAGCGAGGTCTGGAACACATCGTCGATGCGGCGCGAGCGGATGTCGTCGACCGACTGCACACCCAGCTGAAACAGCGCGCTGCGGTTGGCGGCGACGATGCGTCCGTCCTCGGCCACCGCGAGCTTGCCTTCGTGCAGTGTGTAGACGAACTCGGGGCGGCTGTGGAAGTGCAGCGGGTGCGCCAGTGGAAAGCGCTGGTCGATCAGCCGGTTCTCGATCATCCGCGCGGTCATGCCCAGCAGCACCAACAGGTGCTGCTGCATCAGGATCGAGCGACTGGTCACATCGAGCACGGCCGCGAGCTCACCCGACGGGTCGAACACCGGCACCGCCGAACAGGTGAGCTGCGTGAACTGCGTGAAGAAGTGGTCTTCGCGCTGCACGGCCACCGGACTGGCCGACGCAAGGCAGGTGCCCATGCCGTTGGTGCCGGCGGCGGTCTCGCTCCAGACCGCGCCCGGGCGCAGACCCAGCGGAGCGACGTCGGCGGCGAACGCGGGTGCCGCCACCATGTGGACGATCACGCCATCGGTGTCGGTCAGCACGACCGCCGCCTCGGCATCGGCGAGCTGCTCGAACAGTGTCGACATCTCGTGACGGGCGCATTCGATCACGTCGCCGATGCGCTCGCGCCGCTCCTGAAGCGCGCTGCGGGCGACCACCGTCGGCTCGTGCGGCCGGTCGGGGTGCAAGCGATAGTCGTGCACGCAGCGTCCCCAGGAGCGGGTGACGATGTCGTTGGTGGCAACGCTCGGCTCGCCGCGACGCAAGGCGTCGAGGATCCGTTCGGCGTGACGCTCTGCGCTGTGCAGACTCATGGTCATGGAAGGCTCCTGGGCTTTTTCGCTGCGCTGGCACCCCGGTTGAAAGGGTGGTTGCAGCGCCTTCTTGTGCTTATCGATGCGTCGCTGGCCGACGCCTTGCGGATCGCCGACTACTGCTTCGGTCACGGACTGCATCCTGTGGCTCGATGCTTGCAGCGGGTATGCCAATATCGCATTGTCGCGGCTGTTTTGATACAGACAAAACACCCGCTCTGGAGACACTCTTGACCACCCGACCCGACACCGGTTTTCCCTCCGCCCTGGCACCTGCGGCCACGCCCGGAGTCCGCAGCGTGGCCGCCGCCGATGCGGCGCAGACCATGGACGTGATCTTCATCGAGGGGTTCACCGGGCAGACGGTCATCGGCATCCACGATTCCGAGCTGCACCGGCCGCAGACCATCGTCGTCGACCTGCATGCCGGGCTGCCTCGCGCCAAGGCCTGCGACACCGACCAGATCGCCGACACGATCGACTACGGCGTGGTTCGCGAGCGGTTGCAGTTGCTGTACCGCGAACACAAGCTGACCCTGCTCGAATCGTTCGCCGAAACCATCGCCGACATGCTGATCGTCGATTTCGGCGCCGCGTGGGTGCGTGTCAAGGTGGTCAAGCCGAAGAAGTTCGACGATGTCGCGGCGGTCGGTGTCGTGATCGAGCGCACCGCAACCCACCTGCCCGAAGCTCCGCGCGCGGCCAACGTCCTGCGAGTGATCGGCGCGGGCATGGTGCCCGGGGAGCGTTGACGCCTGCGGGGCCTGCTCTGCACCCGCCCACAAAAAAGCCGATCGATGTTCCGATCGGCTTTTTTGCGTGGTTCCTGCGGCTTTGTGGGCCGCAGGAACCGAACTCGGCGAACTCAGTGTGCAGCGAATGGGTGCGGTGAAGAACCCTTCTTCGCGACCACTTCGGCAGCGGTCGGCGAGCCGGTGACGGCGCGCTTGATCGATTCGCGAACGGCCTGGTAGTTGTAGTCCTGGATCTTCTTGTCGTCTTCGGCCAGCCAGTGGATGAAGACACCAACGCAGATGAACAGGTTGTCGGCTTCGTCGAGCGGAATCGTGCCGTCTTCGACCGAATCGGCCACCGCCATCGCGACGCCGCGCTGGGCCGGTCCGAACATCTGGACGGCTTGCTTGGCACCCTTGATGGTGACCTTGTTGAACATCACCGTGGCAGGCTTGGTCAGCAGGTTCGGCGCGACAACGGCCAGCAACGACGTGAAGCCGTCCTTGTTGTTCACCAGCGCATTTGCGAACGCGGATTCGGCGGCGCTGCCACGTGGGCCGATGATCAGGTCGATGTGGGCCACTTCGTTGCCGTCGCCGACGAGCGATTCGCCAACCATCAAGCGGTCAATTTTTGCCATGATTTTCTAGCTCCTGTCTGGGATGAAGAGGTCTTGTCTCACGGACTGGTGCTCCAGCCGGTCAAAGACAGTATCACGATCCGTGCCACTGGAAAACCCGCCACAACCCGGAACCCAACCTGCACGGCGTTGCCGATTCAACCGGATGACAGCGGCTGTGCGATCGACGCCAGAAGCATCGATGCAACCGTCAAATCAGCCGTGGTTCCGGGGTTGAGGCCGTCGGTCTTCAGGGATTCGTCCCATTCGACAAATGCCGGGTCGACTTCAAGCCCCGAGCCGACAGGGATCAGCCGGGCGTCGGAGCCCCAGCGCGCCGCAGTGTCCATGACAGTGTGTGCCACGGTTGCTCCGCGCTTTCGAACAATGTGTGAATCAGGCGCTTGTCCCAGCAGCGCCAGATAGCAGCGCAGGACCGCGCGGCCGATCCGTGCCGTCGGCAGCGCCACACCGCCGTCGGCCAGCCGAGGGGATGGCTGGGCTTCGGGCCAGTGAAAGTCATCGCCCAGCGCAGCAACGCCGATGTCGAACAAGCTGGCGTACCCATCCCGGTACAACAGCCCGATCTGATCCCGATCGGCGGCCAGCGCCATCGCTTCACGCAGCGTGACCGTCGGCTCGCTGCGCACGTCCTCGCGTGGCGCGCTGCCGAGACCGCCCGGGTTGGCTCGGGCGATGGCGCGGTAAGCGGCCCGAGCGTCAGCCACATCGAGATCCGCCAGAACCGACTCGATGGCCAGACGCACTTCAAGTGCAGAAGTGGCAAGCGGAAACCGTTCCACCGCCGCCGCCACGGGCGCACAGAGCAGCACGATGCCGAGGTTGGTGTTGCAGCCGGCCACCGCCCAGGTCGCTTCGGTCGCCGCCTCGATGCGCTCGCCGACACGGGCGCCGCGCGCGAACAGTGGATCGGCCGAGGCCCGTGCGCTGTCGATGAACTGCTGCGCCTGCATGCCGTGCCCGGGCGAAGCCAAGCTCACATTGCCGGGCTTGCGCACCGCGATGTCGAGTTCGCAGGCGCGCAGGTAGGCGGTCCGCGCCCGATCGATCGCTTTGTCGGCGTCCGGGTTCACGCGCTGCGAGCATCCGTACTCAGGTCAGCACCTGCCTGGGCAAGAGCAGCCTCACCGGCACACTTGCGGCACAGCAGATCGTCGACCAGCGCGGCCGCGATGTTGAACTCGGTGACCCGCTGCAGTCCGTGCCAGGCGGCGACGCCGTTGACCTCGATCACCTGCATTTCGAGCTCGCCAGTGTTGCCTGCCTCGCTGCGCACCGGCACGATGTCGATGCCGGCGTAGTCCAGATCGAGCGCCGCCGCCGCGCGTTCGGCCAGCAATGCGAGCGGCGTGGTCAGCGGCTGCGGCTCGCAGCGCGCACCCTGCGCGACGTTGTGTATCCAGTGCCGGCTGACACGGCGCATCGCGGTGATCGCTCGGCCGCCGACGACCAGCACACGCCAGTCGAAACCGGGATCGCAGACCGCCGGCACGAAGCGCTGCAAGTAGGCAAGCGAGCCATACGCCTTGTCCAGCGGCGGTAGCGGGTGGTGCACGCCGTCGACCTCGCCGACCAGTTGCAGGCCCTTGCCCTGCGAGCCGAACAGCGGCTTGAGCACCAGCGCGTGGCCGGCTGCGCCTTCGCGGATCGCGATGCGCTGCGCCTGCGCCGCCGACTCGGTGGCCCAGGTCGGCGGCGTCGCGATGCCGGCCGCGTGCAGCAGCAGGCTGGTCATGGCCTTGTCGACGCTGCGCTCGATGGCGCGCGCGTCGTTGTAGACCGGCACGCCGAGTTCGCGCAGCGCGTGCAGCACGCCGAGGCGCTTGGTCACCTGCTCGAATGTGCCACCGGCGATGCCGCGCACGATGGCCGCGTCGGGCAGCTCGCGGCCGTAGCCGGGGATCGCCAACCCGTGCCACGCGACGGTGGTGTCGATGCGGCAATCGGCCAGGTCGACGCAGCGTCCGACCGCGCCGCGACCCCGCAGCGCGGTCTGCAGCTGGCGCGTGTGCCAGCCGGTCTCGTCGGTCAGGATGGCGACGCGCATCAGCAACGGCTCCCTCGCCCCTCTGAGGAGAGGGAGAGGGAGTGAATCGGATGTCTCACGCTTCCTGCAGCCACAGGCTTTGCAGCAACGGCATGTTCAACGCACCGGCGTGCCAGGTGTTGCCGCTGTCGACGTTGCTGACCCAGACCTCGGCCGGCGCGAACAGCGCGCCGTCGATCTTGTAGAAGTCGTAGCCCGCTTCCTTGAAGATGTCGGCGAAGCCGCGGCCGTAGTCGCGCGAATTCGATGACGGCAGGCGCTTCGCCAGATCGCGCGCCGCGGCGTCGTCGCCGCGCACGCTCAGGTGCACCCGGCCGCCGTACAGGATCGCGTCGTTGGTGCGGCCCATCGCGACCACGCCATCGGGGCTGGGTGCGGGCAGCGGTGCGGTCGCCAGACCGTCGACGACGTTGCCGAGCGCAAAGCCGAGCTCGTGCGCCTTGTGCAGCGCGACTTCGAGCACCCGCGCCACCACCTGCGTGCCGCCGGCCCAGCTGGTGGTCGGCGTCAGGATCAGCGTCAGGCCGGCCGGCTTCAGGCCGCAGTCGTTGAGCACCTTGTCGATGACGATCTTCGGCGGCAGCCGGTCGACTTCGAGTACCAGCACGCCGGACTCGGCGCGGTCGCGGTAGCCCAGCTCGGCGAACAGCGCCTCCTTGCCGGCCAACGCACGCGCGGGGCCGGAACCGAGCGAGAAGAATTTCTTGCCGCCGGTTTCTTCCTTCGTCGCTGCCAGACTCCAGCCCGCGTACTGGCTGCCCAGGCACGCCAGCACCGGCTGCGCGCTGCGCACCTGGACCCAGGTCGGCCAGCCATCGTCGACACCGGTGCGCAGCGTGACGTCACCGAGTCCGCCCATGCAGATCTCGCCGATCAGCAAGCCGGCAGCGATGCTGCTGCGGGTCTCGATGCCGGCATCGACGATGCACACGCCGGTCGGGTCGGTGAGCACCTTGACGTTCAGCGCATCGGCTTCGTTCAACAGTCGCTGCACCAGCGATCGCGTGAGGGCGTTGACACTCAATCGGGTGTCGGCCAGCGGTGGCAGGGTGTCGGTCATGTCGATGTCTCCAGGGTCTGCAACAGCCTCTTGCGGCTGTCGTTCAATCGGGTTCGGACTTCGTCGGCACTGGCGCCGGCGGCGGTGACGCTGCACAGCGGATCTCCGGCGGTACAGTGGGTGTCAGGGACGGGCAGATCGTGCGCACCGGGCCAGCGCGACAACCGATTCGTCATGGCCGCATCGACCTGCACAGGCCGACGGGCATAGACGATCTCGATGCCACGAACGGCCGCAGCCTCGGCATCCCCGGAACGGATCGCAGGCAGATCACCGCGCAGGCAAGCACGGATATGCGCTTCCATCAAGCCGTGCGTCGGTCGCTCGGGCAACGCAGCACCGTCGAAACGAAGGTGTTCGTAAAGCGCCATGCTGGCCGGCGGACGCGGGTTGATCTCGAGCACCGAGACCGTGTCGCCGTCGAGCAGGAAATCCAGGCTGCCGAGCCCGCGCAGCGCAAATTCGCCCGCCAGCGCCGGGACGATGCGACCGATCTGCTGCATGACGGCGGCCGGCAAACCCACCGGCCCGACGGCGCCGCTGTACACGTGCGGCTTCGCGCCAAAGCGCCGAGTCTTCAGCATGTTGGAGCCGAGCACGCAGGCATCGACGCCGTTGGCAATGAAGGTCGCCGACATCGGGATGCCAGCCGCTTCGCGCTGGAAATACCGCGCTGGCGAACCGGCGGTCGGCACCGCGTCCCCTCGGGTCCAGCGCCGGATGTGCCATCCGCCAGTGCCCTGGAAATCCTTGACCAGCCACCCGGACACATCGCCATCGGCCGGTGGCGTCGCACGCACCTCGGGATGCGGGATGCCGAGGCGATCGAGGTCGTCGAAAAAAATCCGCGGGTCGCGCACGCGCCGCACCGCCGCCGCACCGTTGCCGATCAACGGCAAGACCGCAGCGCCACGCTCCAGCAGATCGGGCCGCCCTTCGAACCCCGCGCCCGGACACCAGCCGAGCACATCGCCGCGCTGCGCCAGACTCGCCAGCGCCGAGATCAGGCGGTTGGCGTCCATGCACAGCGAACCGGGCTCGCCGAGCGCCGACCAGGTGGCGCTCGCGGCGCGGGTGTCGGTGTCGCCGAACAGGTCGAGCGCGGCGACCTCGTAGCCATCGCGCGCGGTCGCCTCGGCCATCGTCCGCGCCGAGATGGCGGCCACCACGAGCATCGTCATCGCTGCGCCACCGCCTAGCTCAGGCGACTCGCCCGGCGGCTTGTTCGCGCAAGAAATGCCGCGCGGTCGCGAAGGCTTCGGGGAAGCTCAGCACCAGCGGCGTGGGCGAGTCGTGCATCTGCACCAGCAGACGGTGCTGCGTTTGGTACTTGACGTTGCCGATCGCCAGCGCGCCGATCCCACCCGCCTGCGTGCCCGCCAG
Organism: Burkholderiaceae bacterium; assembly: GCA_030654805.1. Classification (GTDB taxonomy): domain Bacteria; phylum Pseudomonadota; class Gammaproteobacteria; order Burkholderiales; family Burkholderiaceae_C; genus PBB1. The sequence goes on along the minus strand of JAURWR010000058.1, from coordinate 44,895 downwards.
CGGCACGCCGTTGTCCATCACGCCGACGCCGGCGATGCCGCTCGGCGGCACCGCGTTCACGTCGGCGGCGACCTTCAGCTGCTTGGCTTGCGACAGGTCCTCGGCAGAGAGCACTTGCACCCCGGCCGCCGCACAGGCCAGGATCACGTCGGCATCGGCCAGCGACGCGTGCACCGTGTCCCGGCTCTCGCCCGACACGCCCTTCAGCGTCACGCCGAAGCGCACGCCGGTGACGCCGGCGGCGGTCTCGGCTTCGACCAGACCATCGCGGTTCGACAGGCAAACGCGGGCGCCGGCCTGCGCGGCGAGCACGCAGGCGATGCGCCCGACCGGCCCGGCGCCGCCGATCACGACGACCTTCTGATCCTGCAGACCGTGGCCGTGCTTGCGCTGCAACGCGGCCTCGACGCAGGCAATCATCGCGGCGGCGGTGGTGTAGGCGCCGCTCGGGTCGGCCAGCACCGACACGACGAAGGGCTTGACCATCGCCTTCACCGACTTGTCGAGCATGTCGGCCGCCAGGATGGCGTCGCGCCCGCCGAGGAAGATGCCAGTGCGCGAGACACCGGTCGGGCCGCGCGAGAAGATCACGTCCTGCGTCAGCCCGGAGATGGCCCCGATGTCGACGCCGCTGTACGGCACGACGATCTGGTAGCCCGCGTCGGCGGCCATGTTGATGTCGAACGGGCTCATCTGGCGACCCGGCGTGAACATGTGGAGGATGTAGGGGCGTTCCATCGCGGACCTCTCGTTGACTGTCTCTGCTTGTGTTTCGCGCAGGGTCACTGCGTGGCGGACAGACGGTCGTCCAGCCTCGCGCCGTGGTTGCGGCCGCTCACGATCTGCACCGTCAGGTGCGAAGCGACCCTCTGCGCGGCGCGCGCGGCTTCGACCAAGGCTTCGGCCTGCTGCTGGCTGGGCAATATCGCAAAGCCGGTCGGACCCCACGAGCTTTGTCCGATCGCCGCACCCGATTCACCCCCGGCCGCCTCGCCGATCCATCGCACCAGCCGGCCGACGGCACTGCTGGTGTACGGATCGCCACCTTGCGCCGGTGCAAAGTGCGCACCGAGCTGCTGCTGTATGCGGGTGATGCCGGCGGCGAACGGCGCGAACTCGGCGCACGCCGCGCCGGGCAGCACGCGCATCAGCACCTGGTGGCAAATGTCGGCGGCGACAGACTGAGGCATCTGGGGCAAGGCCGCGATGGCCCGCTTTTCCTCATGACCCGACAGTCCATGATGCTGCGAGTCGAGCACGACCACGACGCGCCAATCCTCGGGCAGCGCCACCCGCGACAGCACGGGCGCGGGCTGGCCGTCGGCGCCCGGCCCGCCATCGACCAGCAGGCCGCCCTGCTCGAATCCGCCGATGCCAACACCGGAGCGCAGGCCGCGGCCCAGCCAGTGGGCGAGCGTCGCTGACGACACTTCGAGCCCGTGCCAGATCGCGAAAGCACGGCCGATCGCCAAAGCCAACTGGGTGCCCGAGCCGAAACCGGCGTGAGCCGGCAGCAGTTTTTCGAGATGCAGATGAAGTGGCTGGTCCAGTCCCGTCTGCCGCGTCAGTGCATGCAGATGAGACTCGGCGCGGTCGATCTCGGATTGCGCCGACGGTGTTGCCGCAGTGACACGATGAGCGTTCGCATCGGACAGGTCGACCTGGGTCTCGAACCCATCGACGACCAACCCGAGGCTGCCGTAGCGCCGGCCCAGCGAGCCGCCCGGATCGAGGAAGCCCAGGTGCAGTCGACCCGGCGCACGCACCGACACCACGCGCCGGTCTGCGGCGCGTTCGGGTCGAGTGGCGAGACCGGGCGCGTTCATGGCAAGAGTCGCCGGCATTCTGGCGCAGCGCCGCTGGCGGATTTCAAATCTTGTCGATTCGAGCAGCAGTCACCTTGAACCCCGGGATCTTGGCCGCCGCGTCGAGCGCATCGCCCGTCAGCTTGTTGGCCGCCGCCTCCCAGAAGGCAAACGGCAGGAACACCTGGCCGAGCTGGACCTCGCCACTGAGGCTGGCCCGCGCTTGCACGTGGCCGTGGTGCGTGACCAGGGCGATCACCTCGCCATCGGCGATGCCGAGCCTCGCCGCGTCGATCGGATGTATCGAGACGAAGGCTTCGGGCGAGATCGCGTCGAGCATGCTGGCATGCCGCGTCATCGCGCCGGTGTGCCAGTGTTCGAGCACGCGGCCGGTGGTCAGCACGAACGGATACGTGGCATCGACCTGCTCGGCACCCGGCCGGAAGGTGGTCGGCACCACGGTGGCCCGGCCGTCAGCGGTCGGAAAGTGGTCGATGAAAACCACGCTCTCGCCGGGCTCGTCTTCGTGGTGCGCGGGGGTGACCACGGCTTCTTCGCGCACCAGGCGCGACCACGGCACGCCGGCCAGCGGTTCCATCACCGAACGCATCTCTTCATAGACACGCGCCACCGGCGCTTCAGCCGCCACATGACCCTCGCCGTCGGCAGGCTGCCAGTAGTTCCAGGGCACCCCCAGGCGGCGGGCCAGTTGCTCGATGACCCACAGGTCCTGCTTGGCCAGCCCCGGCGGCGTGAGCGCGGGGCGGCCGATCTGGATGAGTCGGTCGGTGTTGGTGTAGCTGCCCCATTTCTCGGGCTGCGCCGAGGCCGGCAGGATCACGTCGGCGAGCATCGCGGTCTCGGTCGCGAAGATGTCCTGCACCACCAGGATCTCGAGCTTGGCCAGCGCCTTGCGCGCGTGCTCCAGGTCGGGATCGCTCATCGCCGGGTTCTCGCCCTCGACAAAGATTCCACGAATCTTGCCGTCGGTCACGGCATGCATGATCTCGACGACGGTGAGGCCCGAGGTCGCATCGATGGTCGTGTGCCACATCGCCTCGAAATGCGCGCGCACCTCGGCGTTCGACACGCGCTGGTAGTTGGGCAGCATCATCGGGATCAGCCCGGCATCGCTGGCACCCTGCACGTTGTTCTGACCACGCAGCGGATGCAGTCCGGTACCGGGTCGGCCGATCTGGCCGGTGATCAGCGCCAGCGCGATCAGCCCGCGCGAGTTGTCGGTGCCGTGCACATGCTGGCTGATGCCCATGCCCCACAGGATCATCGCGCTGCGCGCGGTCGCATACGCACGCGCCACCTCGCGAATGGTCTCGGGCGCAATGCCGCAGATCTCGGACATGCGCTCGGGCGTCGCCTCGGCGACCGAGGCCTTCAGCGCGTCGTAGCCGTTGACCCGCGCGGCGACGAACTCGGCGTCGACCAGGTCCTCGGCAATGATCGTGTGCAGCATGCCGTTGAGCAGTGCCACGTCGGTGTCGGGGCGGAACTGCAGGTGCCAGGTCGCGCGCCGCGTCAGCTGCGTGTGCCGCGGGTCGCAAATAACAAGCCGCGCTCCTTTATCCACCGCGTTCTTGATGAAGCTTGCCGCCACCGGGTGGTTGACGGTCGGGTTGGCGCCGATCAGGAAGATCAGCTCGGACTCGGCCACATCGGCGACCGGGTTGCTGACCGCACCCGAGCCGATCCCTTCGAGCAGCGCGGTGACCGAGCTGGCGTGGCACAGCCGCGTGCAGTGATCGACGTGGCTGCTGCCCATCGCCTGACGCACCAGCTTCTGGAACAGGTAGGCCTCTTCGTTGCTGCCCTTGGCCGAGCCGAAGCCGGCGAGCGCTGATTGGCTGCCGTGAGCGGCGACGTGGGGGGCGTCACCATCGCGGATTTTTTTCAATCCGTTTGCTGCCAGATCGAGCGCCTCGTCCCAGCTCGCTTCGCGGAACAGCTCGTCCATACGCAACTCGCCGCGCTTGAGTCGCTCGATGTCGGCCGGGTCCTTCGCTCGGCCGGCGCGGCGCACCAGCGGCACCGTCAGTCGCTTCGGGTTGTGGATGTAGTCGAAGCCATAGCGGCCCTTGACGCACAGGCGGTTGTGGTTGGCCGGGCCGTCGCGGCCGGTGACGAACTGGATGCGTTCCTGGCCCTGGTCATTGGGGCCGACGTTCCAGGTGAGCTGGCAGCCGACACCGCAGTAAGGGCAGACGGAATCGACCTGCTTGGTGATCGGCGCCAGGCCCGCGTCGCGCGCCGGCATCAGTGCGCCGGTCGGGCAGGCCTGCACGCATTCGCCGCAGGCGACGCAACTCGACTGGCCGAGCGCATCGCCGGCATCGAAGGAGATGGTCGCGTGCGAACCGCGCAGCGCCAGGCCGATGACGTCGTTGCCCTGCTCGTCGCGGCAGGCGCGCAGGCAGCGGGTGCACTGGATGCAGGCGTCGAGGTTCACCGCGATCGCGGCGTGGCTCAGGTCAGGCGCGGCGTAGTGCACGTCGCGCGCCGGCAAGCGGCTTTCGGTGACGCCGAGCTGCGTCGCCCACTGACTCAGCTCGGACTTGTTCGTGTGGCGGTCGGTGCTGCCACCGGCATCGCTGACCAGCAGTTCGATCACCATCTTGCGCGCGGCCTGCGAGCGCGGGCTGTCGGTCTGCACCTTCATGCCGGCGCTGACGTTGCGGCAGCAGGACGCGGCCAGCGTGCGCTCCCCATCGATCTCGACCATGCAGGCGCGGCAGTTGCCGACCGGGTTCAGGCCTTCCATGTGGCACAGGTGCGGGATCGTCGTGCCTTCGCGCTTCGCGACCTGCCACAGTGTTTCGTCAGTGCGCGCTTGCACCGGCTTGCCATCGAGGGTGAATTCGACCACCGGCACGTCGGCCTTCAGCAGGCCATGCGATGTGGGGGCGTTCATGCGCGGGCTCCTGAATTCGGCGCGGACAACTCGTGCGGGAAATACTTGACCACGCAGTCGATCGGGTTCGGCGCCGCCTGTCCCAGGCCGCAGATCGACGCATCGCGCATCACCTGCGACAGCTCGGCGAGCAAGCCGGTGTCCCACTGATCGCGCGCGATCAGTTCGCGCGCCTTGGCCGTGCCGCTGCGACACGGGGTGCACTGGCCGCAGCTTTCGTGTTCGAAGAACGACATCAGGTTGCGCGCCGCGTCGGTCACGCGGTCGTGCTGTGACAACACAATCACCGCCGCCGACCCGATGAAGCAGCCGTGCAGTTGCAGCGTGTCGAAATCGAGCGGTACGTCAGCCAGGCTCGCGGGCAGGATGCCGCCCGACGCGCCGCCCGGCAGGTAGGCGTACAGCGTGTGCCCGTCGAGCATGCCGCCGCAGTATTCGTCGACCAGCTCCTGCAAGGTGATGCCGGCCGGGGCGAGGTGCACGCCCGGCTTCTTCACGCGGCCGGACACCGAGAACGAGCGCAGTCCCTTGCGGTCATGGCGGCCGTGGCTGGCAAACGCCTCGTCGCCCTGCTCCAGGATGTCGCGCACCCAGTACAGCGTCTCGAAGTTGTGTTCGAGCGTCGGCCGGCCGAACAGCCCGACCTGCGCCACGTAGGGCGGGCGCAGACGCGGCATGCCGCGCTTGCCTTCGATCGATTCGATCATCGCGGACTCTTCACCGCAGATGTAGGCGCCGGCGCCGCGCCGCAGTTCGATCTTCGGCAGCCCGTTCGCGCCGTAGCCCGTCGGCGGGCTGGCGTGCAGACGGGACAGCTCGCGCTCGAGCAGCGCCCGGCAACCGTGGTACTCGTCGCGCAGGTAGATGTAGATCGCGTCGATGCCGACTGCCCACGCGGCGATCAGCATGCCTTCAAGGAAACGGTGCGGGTCGCGTTCGAGGTAATGCCGGTCCTTGAAGGTGCCGGGCTCGCCCTCGTCGATGTTGACTGCCATCAGCCGCGGTGCCGACTGGCCGCGCACGATGCGCCATTTGCGGCCGGCCGGGAACCCGGCGCCACCGAGACCACGCAAACCCGAGCTTTCGAGCGACTTGATCACCGACTCGACATCGCGGACGCCGCTGATGCAGGCCTCCAGCGCCTGGTAGCCACCCACGGCGAGGTACGCGTCGAGGCCGGTGTACGGCTCAGGCTCGTGCGTCGTCAGGCCCGATTGAACCGCCTCCACCACCGATTCGACGCTGGCGTGCGCCACCGGATGCTGGTGCACCGCCACCGCAGGCGCCTGCTCGCAGCGTCCGATGCACGGCGCCGGGATCACCCGCACGTCGGCTTCGAGCAATTGCGGCAACCGCGCCAGCAGATCGGCGGCACCGGCCATCTGGCACGACAGACCGTCGCACACGCGCACCGTCAGCCGAGGCGGTGCGTCGAAACCGCCGGCCGCGTTCTCGCGAACCACGTCGAAGTGGTGATAGAAGGTCGCGACCTCGTAGACCTCGACCTGCGACAGCTTCAGCAGCTGCGCCAGCGCCGCCAGGTGATCGGTGCGCAGCTGGCCGAACCGGTCGTTCAGGTCGTGCAGGTGCTCGATCAGCAGATCGCGCCTGAAAGGCCGCGCACCGCTCGCCAGCTTGACCTCGGCCAACGCCTCGGCGCCGACCTGACGCTCTCGCTGGGTCCGCTTCGGGCGCGGCGGGGCGGGGTCGTTCAACAGGTGGATGGGAATGACGGGGGCGTTCATGGGCAGCGGTCTCTCACAGGGCGCGGTGGGCAGCAGGCACCGAAGGTATATGTTTTGCGAACACCATTCGACTGGACTGATTTACCTGCTGACGATATAACCGCAACGCCCTAAAGATATGAAAGCGATTGCTTAATGCTCCGAATCAACATCACTCCCCACTGGGAACTCGGCGTCGAGTCGGACGCACTGCTGGACACCACCTCGCTGCTCAGCCTGCTGGCAGCGGTGCAGGAGACCGGCGCCATCGCCCAGGGCGCGCGAACCATGGGCATGAGCTACCGGCACGCCTGGGGTCAGATCAAGAAGGCCGAGCAGTTGTTCGGCCATCCGCTGCTGAACGCGGGGCGCGGACGTGGGTCCACGCTGACGCCGCTGGCCGAGAAGCTGATCTGGGCCGACCGCCGCATCGCGGCTCGACTATCACCGACGCTGGAGTCGCTGGCATCCGAGCTGGCGAATGAACTGGAGCGCACGCTTCCACGCCCTCCGCAGGCGCTGCGGGTCCATGCCAGCCATGGTTTCGCGATCGCCGCGCTGATGCAGCAGTTGAACGCCGCTGGATTGCAGGTCGAGCTGCGCTACCGCAACAGCTTCGAGTCGGTGGCGGCGCTGTCGCACGGCGAGTGCGACCTGGCCGGCTTCCACGTGCCGATCGGCGAGTTCGAGGTGCCCGCCGCGCAGCGCTACCGCCGCTGGCTGCGCGACGACACGCACTTGCTGGTGCAGGTGGCGGTGCGCACGCAGGGCCTGTTCGCCGCGCCGGGCAACCCGAAGTTCGTGCGCGGCCTGGCCGACCTGCGGCGCAAGGACTTGCGCTTCGTCAACCGCCCCGAGGGCTCGGGCACACGCATGCTGACCGAGCTGATGCTCGCCAAGCAGGGCATCTCGCACGACGAGGTCACCGGCTACGACAGCGCCGAGTTCACGCACGCCGCCGTGGCCGCGTTCATCGCCAGCGACATGGCCGATGTCGGCATGGGCGTGCAAACGGCGGCGCAACGTTTCGGGCTGCATTTCATTCCGTTGGTGCGCGAGCGCTACTTCCTCGCGATGAACCGGCGCGCCCGCGACACGGACCCGATGCCCCAGGTGCTTCAGCTGCTGCAGTCTCCGGCCTATCGCTCGTCGGTTTCCGCGCTCGGTGGTTACGAGGCAGCCGAGACGGGCCGCGTGCTCGGCGTGCGCGAAGCCTTCGGCGTCTGAGGGCGTGAGAACCTCCGCCCGAATCCACGGACACCACATGCCGCGTTTCGCCGCCAACCTGACGCTGATGTACACCGAGCATCGGTTTGCGGACCGCTTTGCGGCCGCAGCGGCCGACGGTTTCGATGCAGTCGAGTGCCTGTTTCCTTATGAGCTCAGCGCAGACGATCTGGCCGAGCGGCTGCGCCATCACGGCCTGCGGCTGGTGCTGTTCAACCTGCCGCCCGGCGATTGGGATGCCGGCGAACGCGGCCTGGCCGCGCTGCCGGGGCGCGAAGCGGAGTTTGCCACGTCGGTGGCGACCGCCCTGCCCTACGCGCTGGCCTCGGGCTGCCGGCAATTGCACGCGATGGCCGGGCTGGTGCCGCACACGGCCGGGATCGCGGACCGGCAGACGATGCATCGCACTTACGTCACCAACCTGCGGTACGCCGCACGCACGCTCGCGCAACACGACATCACGCTGCTGATCGAGCCGATCAACACGCAAAGCATGCCCGGCTACTGGCTGAACTACCAGCAGCAAGCGCACGACCTGATGGCCGAGGTCGATGAGCCGAACCTTCGGGTGCAGATGGACCTGTTCCACTGCCAGATCATGGAAGGTGACCTGGCGAGCCGGCTGCGTCGGCACATCGACCACGTCGGCCACATCCAGATCGCAGGCGTGCCGGGACGCCACGAGCCGGACATCGGCGAGATCAACTATCCGTTCCTGTTCGACCTGCTCGACGAGCTGGGCTACACCGGTCACGTCGGTTGCGAGTACAGCCCCCGCGCCGGCACCACGGCGGGGCTGGGCTGGTGGCACCTGGCGCGCGCACGGTGAGGCTGGAGCCGGTGCTGGGCCAAGTGCGTGGCATGACTCGCCGATGTTGGTTGAAGGCAGCGGCTGTCGCCTCAGGTGGCGGACTGTCCGCCCAACCGGTGACGGCAGGGCCCGCAGTGACGACGCCGACAGCCGAAGCCGTCGATGCGTCGGGGCGCGTGCTGAGCCTCGCGCAAGCGGTCCAGCGGCTGCGCAGCACCCGCCACCTGCTGCTCGGAGAAATCCACGACAACCCCGAACACCACCGGATCCGCGCAGCGCTGCTGCGCGAGATGCTGGCCGACGGCCTGCCGACCTGGGTCGTGTTCGAGCAGATGGACCGCCAGCACAACGCCGCGATCGCCGCCGCACCGCGCAACACCGATGCGGTCATGGAAGCGGGTCGGCTGGATCAGAAAAACTGGGTGTGGCCGCTGCACCGCCCGCTGCTCGACGCCGCACTGGCAGGCGGTGCAACCGTGCTCGGCGGCAACCTGAGCCGCGCCGAAGCGACCCAGGTCGTGCGTGGCGGCATCACACAGGTTCCTGCCGACCTGCGCCGCTACCTGTCGGATACCGGCGATGACGCCACCCCGACACCGTCGCGCTGGACAGCCGCGCTCGACACCGAGCTGGCTCGCCAAATCGACGCGGGTCATTGCGGCGCCCTGCCCGCGAAGATGGTGGCTCCGATGGCACTCGCACAACGAGCCCGCGACGCCGCGCTGGCTTCAGCCATGCTCCAGGCTCCCGCAGGTACGCGTGTGGTGCTGATCGCCGGAAACGGCCACGTGCGGCGGGACATCGGCGTGCCGCACTATCTGCTGGCGAAGGCCGCCACATCTCCGAACGATGCGCGCATGGTCAGCATCGGGTTCCTGGAACGCGCCGCAGACAGCTCGACATCGGTCGATGGCCCCTACGACGAGGCCTGGTTCACGGCACGCGTTGCGCGGCCGGATCCGTGCGAGAGCTTTCGCCCACCGAGCCCGTCGCCATAGCCTGGAGGCTGCGGCATCTAGCGCGCCGCGGCGCCAACGCCATCAACGGCCGCGCGCAGTCTGTTCGGCCGCGATCGCCAGCAAATCCTGCGGCCCGGGCTTGTCCCACTCCGGGCCCTTGTAGAACTTGATGAATTCGCCCAGGACGAGTTGGTGCTTCCACCCGTGCGTCTCCAGGCGACGTCGGATCGACGGATGCACACCGCGTTCGGCAAGATGCATGCGCAGCCGGTCGGCCCAATCGGCTTGCTGCTCGCTGGGCAAGGCCTCGAACTCGGCGATGACTCCGGCACGCCGTCGGCCGACCCATTCGGACGTCCAGCCCTCGACCGCTGCGGCGGCGACCTGCGTCTCGCGCGCATCGGGTGCTGCCGTCGGATCGGCTGCGGTCTTGGCCGCCGATGTCGAGGTCGACACCAGCAGCGCGCGCAGGTACCGGTGCGGGTCGCGCAGTGGTTCCGGGAAATCGCTGGCCGCGCGCTTCTCGAGGGCATCGAGCGCAGCACTCATCGCGTCGTTGCCATGGGTGTGGATCAGGTTCTCGGCATCTTCCTCGCGCAACCCGGCCGCATGGGCGCGCGCCACCTGCGTCAGATCGACCGGCTGCGGTGCGCGGCCCAGCGGCAGCGTCGCCTGCTGCTTTTTGCTGATCCTGAACTGGATGTCGGCGATGAAGCGGCCGGCACGGTGCTCGATCAGTTCGACATCGAGATCGGTGACCGCGTTGACCTCGGCGATGGCGAGTTTGAGCGTGTCTCGCTTGAAGAAGCGGTATTCCTGCTTTACCGAATCGTCACTGTCGGGGCTGCCGGTCAGTACCGGCCGCCACCACGGCCACGGCTGGCGCGCCGTCAGACCGACATCGCGATATCGCGAGCAGATCTCGTAGAGCACGACGCCCGCGTGCCGACGCAACTGCGAGATCACGTCCAGCCGAAGCCGCGCGAAGCGCTGCGGTTCGAGCAACTCGTGCTTGATGTTGGGCGCGAATGACCATTCCACCCAGTTCTCGCCCGACTGCTTGTAGAGCTTGGCGTGCGCCAGCAGGCCGGCCACGTTCCAGGCCTCGCCTTCGCCGGAAGTCGGTGACTGCCATTCGACCGTGGTGCTGACCATCGCGCGCAGGTGCTGCTTGACGATCTCGCGGGCGTGCGAGTTGAAGTCGATGCCGCGCAACACGCTTTGCAGCGGTGCTCGGTACACCTCGTGGTCGATGCCCTGTTCCTGCGCGATGTACAGCAGCACGTTGTACGCCTTGCGCGCCAGCACGGTGATCTTGCTGGACTTGGTCGGCACGATCGCCAGCGTGTTGACCGGCTTGCGCAATTGGGGGTCGGCTGAGGTCGGATCCATCATCGGCCGAGTTTGACGTGAACCTCCGTCATCCGCAACGGGGATGTGAGTGAATCAAATCACCTTGTTTGGAAGACGTACCCAAATGTCCTCACGTCTCTCGTCCGATTCGATGTGAGCAGAGCCTGGGCTCGCGCCCAAATCAGCTCACGTCACCGAATTGCCTCCCGCCGCGCATCCATCCGCAGCATTCAGTTGGGGCAGAACGCTGAGACAGCAGGTCAAGGCGACAACCCGGTCCCAGACACCTATTTTCTTTCACGTGGATGCCATGTGGAAGGGTGGCCGGAATGGGTAAACAGGCGACGGCACCCAAAGATACGATCGGCGCAAGCAAGCCTATTTGCACTCACCTGTCCGCCCAGACCGTCACACGCAGACGCACACATCCCCGCACCTTGCTCCCTAAAACACCTCACGCATCAGCCTGTATGCACTCACACAAAATAAGATAACTGATTGATTAATATCGTGTTTTAGGAGTCTAAAGCTATTAAAGGGTATTGAAGAAATTAGACTTATGAACCCAGCTCGGGCTTTCTCGCCCCCAACGCTCGATACAAAACCAAAGGCGAACAGGGACTGCCATCCCCGTCCCTGTCTTTGTTGAAGAGAAACAAAGACTGCCGCTGCTGGATTTGACACAATGGCGTCAGTTGGCGCGATTGCGTTGACTCGCTTGTTTGTCGACTTTTCTGGAGATCGAGTTGGAACCCATCGTCATCGGAAAACCAAAACGCATCACTCTCGCGGACATCGTCGACCAAGCCGAGCGGGCCGTCGGAATGATGAGTGAAATTCGCAGCGCGATGTTGTCTCCGACGGCACGCAAATCACCTCCACGCTTCAACAGCACCCAGGTCGCGGCTTTGTGCGGCATCGACAAGGGCCACATGGCCTACCGCATCACCAAGGGTGACCTGCCGGCCGGCGAGCTCAATTCGACGCGATCGCGCCGTGAGTTCAGCCTCGCCGAAGCGCGCCAGTGGGTGCGCGAGTACCGGCAGTCTGCACTGCGTCCGCCCGGCGCCGAGGCGGTCACGATCTCGATCGGCAACTTCAAGGGCGGCGTCAGCAAGACCACCACGGCCGTGACGCTGGCGCAGGGGCTGAGCCTGCGCGGCCACAAGGTGCTGGTCGTCGACACCGATGCCCAGGGCAGCCTGACCACCCTCTTCGGCATCCTGCCCGACACCGAGGTCGACGACGGCGACACCATCCTGCCGCTGTGCACGGGCGCCGAAAGCTCGATCCGCTATGCCATCCGCCCGAGCTACTGGGACGGCATTGATCTGGTCGCCGCCGCCCCGCTGCTCTATGGCGCCGAATTCGCGCTGCCGGCGCGGCAGGCGCGCGATCCGGAGTTCGAGTTCTGGAACGTGCTGCATTACGGTCTCGACGATGTGCGTGCCGAGTACGACGTGATCGTCATCGACACGCCGCCGGCGCTGTCGTACACGACGATCAACGCGTTCATGGCCAGCGACGGGCTGATCATGCCGCTGCCGCCGAACGCGCTCGACTTCGCCTCGGCGGCGCAGTTCTGGAGCCTGTTCTCCGACCTGGCCGGCGGGTTGCTGACCAACCGCGGGCTCGACAAGACCTTCGAGTTCATCCACGTGCTGATGTCGCGGGTCGATTCGTCCGATGCGGCCAGCGCGATCGTGCGCACCTGGATCAGTTCGGTCTACACCGACAAGGTGCTGCCGGTCGAGATCCCGAAGACCGCCGTCACGGCGACCGCGTCGGCGGAATTCGGCACCGTCTACGATCTGAGCCGCTACGACGGCAACCTGAAGACATTCAAGCGCGCCAAGGACGCCTACGAGCGCGTCACCGAGCTGATCGAGGGTTCGGTGCAGGCCGTCTGGCGGCGGCAGCTGGAAGGAGATGCGTGATGGCGAAGAAGCTGTTCGAGAAAGCGGGCTTGATCCATCACCCTCTGCCGGTGAATCCGGAGCGGCGTACCGAGCCACCCAAGTCAGAAACCAAGCCCAAGACCGCGCCTGGCGCGATGATGCATTTCCTGGCTTCGCAGTCCGACGCGATCAAGGAGGCCGAAGAGTTGAAGGTCCGACTCGAAGCCTTCGACGGCGCATCGGTCGTGCGTGCGCTCGACCCGATGCGCGTGGTTGCTTCGAAGTGGGCCAATCGGCATGCGTCGGCCTTCGAATCCCCGGAATTCGCCGCGCTGCGCGAGGAAATCCGCCAGGCCGGCGGCAACGTGCAGCCGATCAAGGTGCGACCGCTGCCCGGGCGCGCCGAGGCTGATTTCGAGATCGTTTTCGGGCACCGGCGGCATCGCGCCTGCCTGGATCTGGGCCTGCCCGTGCTGGCCATGATCGAGCACGTTTCCGACGCCGAGCTGTTCACGGCGATGGATCGCGAGAACCGGCAGCGCAAGGACCTCAGCCCGTGGGAACAAGGTTTGATGTACCGAAAAGCGCTCGATGAAGGCCTGTACCCGTCGCTGCGGCGCCTGGCCGAGGCGGTTGGCGCCGATCCCGGAAACGTCAGCAAGGCGCTGACGTTGGCCCGGTTACCCGATGCGGTGATCGAGGCGTTTTCGACGCCCCTGGTGATTCAGTACAACTGGGGCCCGGCGTTGTCGTCGGCCGTGCAGAAGGACCCGGAGGGGACCATGGCGCGCGCCAGGGCGGTCGCGTTGAAGAAGCTCGGCCCACGCCAGGTGCTGGACGCCCTCACCGCTTCGGCGGATCGCGTTGTACCGTACAACACCGCAGACCTGACGATCACCTCGGCCGACGGCAAGCGTGCTGCCCGTATCAGCCATGGCGCCGATGGCAAATCCACGGTGGTTTTCGCCAAGGGCACCGTGTCCGATGCTCGCCGCGAAGAGTTGCGCCTGTTGATGGTCAGGTTCCTCGGCTGACGTTGCGGCCGTGCGCCGTCTGGCGCGGCGTTGTACCGTACAACGCGTTCAGTTCGGTGGCTTGCTGCGGTCTTCGGCGACCGACGCGCACAAATAGGCGGCACTCGATCCTGGCGACCGATGGCCCAGCCTGCGCTGCAGCTCACCCAGCGACGTGCCAGTCGCCGCCAGATGCATCGCGTGGGTGTGGCGCAGCCAGTGAGTCGATGCACGTCGCAGCCGGGCTGCGCTCGTCGGGTCAGAGGATTCCGACGCATCGGCACACCGACGCAGGGCGCTCTTGATCAGGGTGTAGATCCGCCCGGGAGTCAACGCCCTGCCCGGATCGGATCGGTGCGCGAACACAGGCCGGTCGACCGCACGGGGCAGTTCGTGTTCCTGATCGCCGGTGGCTCTCAAATACTTCAGCAGCTGAGCCGCCATCGCGTCTGGCAAGTCAACGGTGCGGGGTGATGCTCGGTCGTCCTTCGCGCCGATCTGCACCGTCCAGGTCAACCGTCCATCGGCGTGTGGAGCAACGCTCAACCAGCTGGTCCGTGCGGCAGCCAGTTCGGACTCGCGCAGCCCGGTGTGGCAAGCGAAAGCGATCAGTGCGCGCAAGCGATCGGCAGAAAGACTCGGCGGGCGGCTTGCCAACCACTGCTGCAGCAAAGCCCAGTCGCTGTCATGCAGCGATCGCGATGACACCGTGGGTGCGATGTCGCGATCGATCACCGAGGATTCCTGCCACGGATCAGCGTCCAGATAGCGCTGCCGCACCAGCCAGCCGCACAGGCTTCTGACGATTGCAATCGCCGTGACGATCGATCCGGCTGACAGCCCGGCTTCGAGTGGTCGCCAGCGATCGGAACCACGGGGCACATGGCGCGGGCTGACCCAGTCGGCGCCCGGAGCCGCCAGAAAGCCGTGAAAGGCTGTGCAGTCGGTGGCATCGAGCGAACTCAACGCCTTGCCCCGCTCGAACACCGCCCACAGCAGAAAACGCTCGGCCTCGCGGCGGTAGGCACGCCAAGTGTGAGACGTGGGCGGGTGCTGCCCGAGCCAGGCTTGCACCGCCTCCAGATCGTCGGTGGCCAGGGTTCGGCGCCGGTGCACCTCTGCCCGGTTCGTGCCCTGGGCCCCCGACAGGGCCGGCGGCAACCGCAGACGCTCCAGCGGAACGACTCCCACGGTCGGCGCTGGCGCCAGGGAGCCTTCATCGATCTGCGGCCTGGGCACCAGCGCATGTTTGGGCAGGGCGCCCAAGGAGTCTGCGTGACCGACCAGCCAGCTCACTGTCCGCGCTGCCCCCTGGGCTCCGACTCGGGGTACACGCCGGTACCAGTGGTGACCATGGATCTCGATCCACCGCAAGAGGTCGCCCAGCGACTCGATGCCCACGGTGCCCAGACGCCGGGCCACCTGGTGGTCTAGCCAGGCGGATACCGGGTCGTTCAGGTGCGGCGATGCGACCGCCAATGTCTCCAGCCACCGCAAGGCATCGAGCTGGCGTTTGATCAGCCGCTGCCGCCTCTGTCCGGCACGGGGGCCGATGGCGTTCTCCGCCTGAGCATCCCGCCACAGCGTGAGCAATTCCGCCTCGCTGTGCATGTCGGTCGGCAGGGTGGCCGAAAACTCGTCCAGCGTCAGTGCGGGTGCCGCAGCCACGGCTGGTTCTGACCGCCTGCGCAGCAGTGCCGCGATTTCGGGGCGACCAGCGCGCCGAGCCAGTGCGCCGAGTTCGTCGTGGAGCAGGGCGGTCACCGACCGGATGCGCCGAAGATCGGCCGCGCCGAGCGCGTACAGATATCGATCCCAGAGCGCGTGCAGGTCCAGCCCTTGAACTGCGCCGCTTAGAAACCGGAAGTGCTCTCGAGTCAGGCGCATGTCGGCGGTCAGGCTCGTGGGATGGCCGGGTCCGGCATGAGGTGGGTGAATTTCACCGTAGTCTTAATAGATTGATAAGTTTAATTATCAATCTACTAATTCACTCTTGCTTCGCTGCTTCCGCAACGAGGTGATCTTGTGTCGGCGTGGCCCCTGAGGTCTTGCCGAGCGAGTCTTCGTGTGCCGGACGCACAATCCTGCTCGGTCGACTTATTCCATTCACGTCTGGAGACACCTCATGGCCAAGTCCTACGCCCAACTCATGAAGCAGATCGACGTGCTCCGGCATCAGGCTGAAAGCATCAAACGAAAGGAAGTCGAGGGCGTCATCAAGCGCATCAAGGAGGCCATCGCTGTCTACGGACTCAGCGCCGCCGATCTGGGCCTGGGCGACTCGACGACGCGGTTGAAACGCAAGGGCGCGGCACCCTCCAAGGTCGGCAAATTGCCCCGCGTGCCGGGAAAGCCGAAATTCCGCGACGACGCAGGCCATTCGTGGTCCGGCAAGGGCCCGCGACCGGGTTGGTTCAAGGCCGCGCTGGCCGGCGGAAAGACGATCGAAGACCTGACGGTGTGATCGGGCGGCCATGAGCACTCCTCCGCGTGTCCTGGTCGTTGCTGGCAGCGCCCGCAACGGTTCGTACAACCAGAAGCTGGCCACCGTTGCCTTGCGCCTGGCCGAACAGGCCGGCGCCTGGGTGACGCCGGTGGATCTGCGTGCGCTCGATCTGCCGATCTACGACGCCGATATCGAAGCGCGTGGCATGCCGGAGGGGGCACGCAGGTTGCGCAAACTCTTCGCCGCAAGCGATGCCTTGCTGCTGGCCACTCCCGAATACAACGGGTTCCCGACGCCCCTGTTGGTCAACGCGCTCGACTGGGTTACGCGCCCGGTCGCCGAGGACGGTCTACCGTCCGGCATGGCGGCGCTGACCGGAACGGTGGCGGGATTGCTCAGCGCGTCTCCCGGCGGGCTGGGTGGGGTGCGCAGCCTGCTGTTCACCCGGCAGTTCCTGCAAATGAATCTCGGCATGCTGGTCGTGCCGGAGCAGTTCGGGCTCGCGCTGGCCGACCAGGCGTTCGACGATGCGGGTGCGCTGGCGGACCCGAAATCCCTGGCGTCGGTGGACAGGGTGGTTCAGTCGGTGTTGAGAACGACGCAGGCGCTCAAGCAAAAGCAAGCCTGACCGCGCTCCTTGGCAAGGCGCGCTGCTTGTGCACATCCTTTGGAGGTGCTTGTGCTACAAGCAATGGCAAATTGTTGATCGATCGCTCCGGCACCTGATCACCGATCCGCGGGATCGGCGACGCAGCCGGGGTTGACAGGACGATCGTCGCCATGCCCATCGACCCAGGGATCGTTTTCTTGGCACGCTGCCCCGAGCATGAAGGGGTCGACGCGTGAGTCTCAGAGCCCGCCTGCTGCTGATCCTGCTGCTGGCCACGCTGCTCCCCACGGGTCTGGTGGGCTGGCGGTTCATTCAGGAGCGCGAAAAGGAGCTCGCCGAAGCGAGGCGCACGCTCGCTGCCTCCGCCCGTCGCATTGGCGACGAACTCGATGCGAGGGTCCAGGGCACGGCCCAGCTGCACTACGGACTGTCCCGTGCCCGCGACCTCGAAACCACCGACCGCGCGGCCTGTTCCGCGTTCTTGTCGGCGGTGCTGGACGAGCGTCCGCAGTACACGGGTCTGCTCACCATCCGTCCCGACGGCGCGCTGTTTTGCGACTCGCTGCGCAGCGGGCGACAACTCGATCTGCGCGACCGGGAGTATTTCAAGCAGGCCCTGACGAAGCGCGGTGAAGTCGCCTTGCAACCGACTTTCGGCCGGTTGACCGGTATCTCGGTGTTGCAGATCGCCTACCCGGTGCGCGATGGCGCGGGACCGCTGAAATTCATCCTGCTGGCTTCGTTGAATCTGGAGAAATTCACCCAGGACAGACTGCGCGAGTTCGTGACCCCGCAGCCGCAGATCCTGCTGGTCGACCGCAAGGGCACGGTGCTGGTTTGGTCGGGCAACGCCAGCGGGCGGGCGGCGGCGGGAAGCTTGATCGCTGACAGCGCTTTGTTCCGATTGGCAAACCAGTCGACGGGTGCCGGCGTGGCGGAGATCGTTGATGCCCGCGGTGAAACCCAGGTCTGGGCCAAGGATGAGATCGCGTCCAGCCGTCTGCATGGCGTTCGTGTGCTGCTGGGGGTGTCCAAGGTGGACCTGATCGCGGCGGCGAACAAACGACTGGCACAGGACCTGACCTTCCATGCGCTGCTCGCGGTGTTGCTGTTTGCCGCGATGTGGGCGATCGCCGAGCTCGGCATCCGGCGTCAGATCGGACGCATCACCGAGATGGCGCGCCGGCTGGGCGAGGGTCAGCTCGACGCCCGCATCGCCGAGCCGTACCCGCGCGGTGAGCTCGGCGGCTTGATGGCGGTGCTCAACAGCACGGCCGGTTCTCTCCAGCGCCAGCGCGCCGACATCGAGGACCTGGGCCAGCAGCTGCGCCAGTCGCAGAAGCTCGAGGCCATCGGCACGCTGGCTGGCGGCATTGCGCATGATTTCAACAACATCCTGGCAGCCATCCTCGGCAACGTCGCCCTGGCCCGCGACGATCTCGCGCCAGGGCATCCGGTGGAGCGCAGCCTGTCGCAGATCGACATCGCCGCGTCACGCGCACGTGACCTGGTGCAGCAGATCCTGGCGTTCAGCCGACGTCAGTCACCGGCATTGGTCGCACTGTCATTGCGACCTTTGGTCGAGGACATCCTCGGGCTGCTGCGGGTGGCGTTGCCAGCGGGCGTCAGCCTGCACACCGACCTGACCGATGCGCCGATTCATGTGCAAGCCGACCCGACGCAGCTCCACCAGGTCTTGATGAACCTGTGCGCCAACGCCGCGCAGTCGCTGCAAGGCCAGTCCGGGCATGTGACTGTGGGGTTGGCTTTGGTCGCGCGCAGTGCTGCGCGATCCGCCGGGGTTGTCTGCGAGGAGGGGTCTCCCGGTTGCGCCCACCTGTGGGTTGCCGATACCGGTTCCGGCATGGACGAGTCGACGCGCCTGCGTGTATTCGAGCCGTTCTTCACCACCAAGTCGGCGGGAGCGGGTACCGGCCTCGGCTTGAGCGTGGCGCATGGCATCGTCACTGCGCACGGCGGCGCGCTGACGGTGGACAGCCGCCCCGGGCAGGGCAGCACCTTCCACGTCTACCTGCCGACGGTCGCCAGCGGTGCGCCGGTGCTGACTCCCAGCATGCCGCCGTTGCGGCCGCCTGCCTGGAGCGGTCGTGGCGAGCGAGTGCTTTACCTCGACGACGACGAGGTCATGAAGGTGCTGGTCGAGCGCCTGCTGACGCGCGCCGGATACCGCCCTGTCTGTTTCGGCAGCGCGCAACGGGCCCTGGCTGCGGTGCGCGCCGAACCGGTGGCTTGGGATGTGGTCGTCACCGACTACAGCATGCCGGAGCTGTCGGGTGTCGAGGTCTGCCGCGAGCTGGTGGCGATCCGGCCTGGATTGCCGGTCATCATCATCTCGGGCTACGTGTCGGACGAACTGCGGGTGGCCGCGCGCGCGGCCGGCGTGCGCGAGGTGATCCAGAAGCAGTACACGCTCGAAGAGCTGGGTCCGGCGATCCGGCGTGCGCTGACACCCACCGACGCCTGACTGTTGCCCACCCCGCCAAAGGGCCGGCGGGGCAGTCCACCCACGCTGCTGAGGTGCAAGTGCTTGGCCCGAAGATAATAACAATAGGAATCGTTCGCATTTGCGCTATGATTCTTTCAAATTTCGAGTTGATCGCGTTCTTCAACGGGCAGTTTCATCTCCTCTGCACATGTTTCGACAGTTTGCTTCTGATGCGGGTCGCTCGCAGCCACTTGCCCATGCCGTCGCTTGCCGATCAGAGCTTGTCTGTGGGCGGCCCTCCCGCGTGCGTTCGAGCTCGAAGGGCAGGGCGGCCGACCTGACTCGGTCGCAGCGCTGGACGGTGGTGATCGCGATCGGACTGCTGCATCTGGTGGCGGCGGGCTGGCTGCTGCGGGCAGGGCCGACCCCTGAGTCGACGCCATCGCGCGAGACGGCGTTGCAAGTCGGCTGGATTGCCCTCGCCGAACCCGTCGAGGTGGGTTCCCCGTCGATGCCGACGCCACCCCAGCCGATGCCCCGGGCGGTCGTCAGGCCGTTGCCGACGGTGCGCGTCCCCTTGCTGTCCACGGCAGAGCTGTCCCCGTCGCAGGCGACAGCGACGCAGCCCGCGTTGTCCACCGCCCCGCCCCTGGTCGATGACAACCCAGACCGACCCGCCGAGGCGCAACCGCTGGCGCAGTCGGCAGCGTCCTCGTTCCAGGCCATGGCAAACGCCACGGCGACCACCGCGCCACCAGCCGCACCGCCGCTCCCGAAGAACCTGCCGGCCGAGTCGGTCCAGTACCTCGTTGCACCCGCGCCGGTCTACCCGCGTCTGTCGCGCCGCCAGGGCGAGACGGGCCGGGTGCTGGTACGCGTCTACATCGATGAAGCCGGCCTGCCGCGATCGGTGCAGCTCAATGCTTCGTCGGGCCACGGACGCCTCGATGACGCCGCGCTGCTGGCGGTGCAGCAGGCGCGTTTCAAACCCTATGCCGAGAACGGGCGCCCGACGGGCGGCTGGGCGCTCATTCCACTGACCTTCGATCTGGAGAAATGATCATGAACTTCGATGCGGATTCGGCCGTTCAAGCCGCCTCGTCCCTGCCGGGCGACCACGCGCTCGGCTTGGCCCACTTCGTCGCGCAGGCCGATGCGGTCGGGCAGGGACTGCTGGCAGTGCTGCTGCTGATGTCGGCGCTTTCCTGGGCGGTCATCGTGCTGAAGGCCCTGACCGGCTGGATGCAGCGGCGCCGCAGTCAGCGCTTCGTTGAGCACTTCTGGAATGCCGGCTCGCTGGCAGAGGTCGAGGTCGGTCTGGCCCACCAGGCGGCTGGCGGACCGCGCGATCCGTACTCGCAACTGACCCAGCAGGCACTGCAGGCGCAAGCGCACCACGCACGCCATGGCGCCACGCGGCTCGCGGAGGCGGGGTCGGCCAGCGAGTTCGTCACGCGCACGCTGAGGAAGGCGCTCGATGCGGAAACCATGCGGCTCGAGAACGGCCTGTCGCTGCTGGCCACCATCGGTGCCACCGCGCCGTTCGTCGGTCTGTTCGGCACCGTCTGGGGCGTGTATCACGCGCTGCTGGCGATCGGTAGCAGCGCAGCCGACGGTCCCGGGTCGCTGGCGCAGATCGCCGGACCGGTGGGAGAGGCGCTGATCATGACCGGGCTCGGGCTGGCCGTCGCGATCCCCGCAGTGATGGCCTACAACCTGTACACGCGGCGCAACCGGGTGATCGCCGCGCAACTGGATGCCTTTGCCGGCGAGTTGCACACCTTCGTGACGATGGGCCAGCCCATGGGAGAAGCGGCGTCCGAGACCGCTGTGGCACCCCCGCCGTCGACTCGCACGCCGGTGATCACCGCTGCTGCTTCTGGCACCCCGGCGCGTCGCAGCGGCCCGGTCGCGGCCTGAGCTGAGGAGCCAGTCATGGCCTTCGCATCCTTCGACTCCTCCCAGCGCGTCGGCGGCCCGATGAACGACATCAACATGGTGCCGCTGATCGACGTGCTGCTGGTGCTGCTGGTGATCTTCATCGTCAGCGCGCCGCTGCTGACGCACGCCGTCAAGCTCGACCTGCCGAAAACGAGTGCGGTGCCGCAGCCCCCGGTGCCGGACGCGCTGAATCTGTCCATCGATGCGCAGGGCGGGCTGTTCTGGAACGGCCAGCCGGTGTCCCGTGCACAAGCCACCGATCGCTTCGTCGAGGCGGCTGCCAGGCGTCCGCAGCCCGAGCTGCATCTGCGCGCCGATCAGAACGTGGCCTACCGCCATGTCGCCCTGACCCTGGCGGATGCCTCGCATGCCGGACTGACTCGCCTCGGCTTTGTCAGCGAGCCGCTGCCGGCGGCTCCGACCCGATGACGCGCCCGCCCGCTCCAGCAGCCTAGGCAGCGATCCCACACCCCCGAAAAAACACCCGCCGCGCGCAGGTGGAGGCCGCGCTTGGCCTGGCGCGGCCCGCTGGCCCCCTGGGCTTGCCTGCGCAACCCCGTTTCAGAAACCACCTCAGGAGATCTACGATGCCTTCAGCCACCTCCCCATCCCGCCGCTCGAAGCGGTACTGCGGTCGCCGCACCACTGCGCCGATGCTGCCGCTCGGCGCCATCGCCGCAGGCTTCGGGCTGGCGTTGCTGCCGATGTCGGGGGCGGTGCGTGCGCAGGTCGCCGCGCCGCCGGCCCACGGCGAGAAAGCCGCCGAAACGACCTTGCCTGCTGTGAAGGTTCAGGCTGCGGCCGAGGCCACCGGCAAGGCGGCCTACCAGGCGGTGACGACGACGGTCGGCAAGGGACGACAGGAGTTGCGCGACATCCCGCAGTCGGTCACGGTGATCACCGAGAAGCTGATCGACGACAAGAACCTCGACACGCTGAAGGCCGCGCTGCACAGCGTGCCGGGCATTGCGTTCGAGGCGGGGGAGGGCGGGGCGATCGGCGACCTGGTGCGGCTGCGCGGCTTCTCGACGCGCGGTGACATCTACCTCGACGGCCTGCGCGACATCGCGCAATACAACCGCGACACCTTCAACCAGGACCGCATCGAGGTGCTGCGAGGCTCGGCCTCGATGCTGTACGGACGCGGCTCGACCGGCGGCATCATCAACCAGGTCAGCAAGCAGCCGCTGCTGGTCAACCAGAACGAGGTCGCGTTCACCGCCGGCACCGACCGTTACTACCGGCTCACCGGCGACTTCAACCTCGTCACCGGCCAGAACGCGGCGCTGCGCGTCAACGTGATGAAGACCGATGCCGACAGCTTTCGCAACGGGCCGTCGACCGACCGCCGCGGCATCGCGCCGACCTTCCAGTGGGGCATCGGCACGGCCGACGAGTTCAGCGTCGGTGCGTATCACCTCGAATACGACGATGTGCCGGACTACGGCTTCCGCTGGCTCAACGGCCGGCCGGTCAACGCGGCCGTCGACCGCTGGTACGGCACGAAGTCCGACTACCAGGACGACTCGGCGACGCAGTTCTTCTTCAGTCACCTGCATCGCTTCGCTGGTGGCGGTCAGTTGAAGACCACCGTGCGAGACGGCCACTACAAGCGCGATCTCTGGTCCACCACCGCCGGCTTCGCGGCGGTCCCCGCAGCGTCGAGCGGCTTGGCCACTGCATGCAGCTACCCGACCGGCACCGTGACCACGCCGATCGCCTCGATCAGCGACAGCAGCCTGATCTGCCGCGGCAGCCAGACACGCGCCGCGAAGGACCGCCACCGCTTTGTCCAGACCGACTACAGCGGCAAGTTCGAATGGTTCGGTCTGAAGAACGACCTGCTGGCCGGTGCCGAGTACGCGAACGAGCAGACGACCACCTACAGCTACAGCGGCACGCCCGCGAAAGCCCCGGTGACCTGGGCCGCCACCGGCGGCTCTGCCGCGCTGGACGACGCGCGCGTGCGCAACCGCAACACCGAGTTCAATGCGGACAGCTACAGCGCCTACATGCAGGACACGCTGTCGCTGACGCCGCAGTGGAAGCTGA
This sequence comes from Burkholderiaceae bacterium, assembly GCA_030654805.1. Classification (GTDB taxonomy): domain Bacteria; phylum Pseudomonadota; class Gammaproteobacteria; order Burkholderiales; family Burkholderiaceae_C; genus PBB1. Next base: position 21,687 of record JAURWR010000058.1, on the reverse strand, counting down.
TCGCCGGCCTGCGCTATGACCGCTTCTCGGCCGACTACGAGCGTGTCGCCGGCCCGCTGTCGCGCACCGACACCGTCTGGAGCCGGCGCTTCGGCGTGCTGTACCAGCCGACCCCGGTGGTGAGCTGGTATGCGTCGTATGGCACCTCGTTCAACGCGTCGGGCGACCTGTACCAGTTCGACCCGACCAGTGCCAACACCGAGCCCGAGAAAAGCCGCAACATGGAGGTCGGCGCCAAGTGGGACCTGGCCGATGGCGACCTGTCGCTGCGTGCCGCCCTGTTCCGCACCGAGAAGTACAACGAGCGCAACACCGACATCGACCAGGCCAGCAACGCGTTCTTGCTGAGTGGCAAGCGCCACACCGACGGTGTCGAGTTCGAGGCGGTGGGGCGGATCACCCCGGCCCTCGAAGTCTTCGGCGGCATCGCCTGGATGAAAGGCCGCATCGATGCAGCCGGCAGCTCAGCCGCGTCGCAGGCGTCGGTCGGCAAGACGCCGGGGTTGACGCCGAAGATCACGGCCAACCTCTGGGCCACCTGGCGGCTGTCACCGAACTGGCGCATCGGTGCCGGCGCCGACGGCATGAGCAGCCGCAAGCCCGCGTTGGCCGAAACCGGTATCAACAGGGCGCCCGGCTATGCCAAGGTCGATGCGCTGGTCGAGTACGTCACCGGTCCGTACACCGTTCGCCTGAACCTGAAGAACCTGTTCGACAAGGTGTATGCCGACGGCCTGTATCGGGGCTTCACCGTGCCGGGAGAGACGCGGGCCGCGCAACTGACGCTGGCCGCGACGTTCTGAATTGCCGAGCGACGGTTATCTCGAAAGGACGTGTCATGCTCATCGTGATCCCGAAGGTGCTGTCCGGCGAGCCGCTGCAACAAGCGCGTGCGCTGCTGCGCGAGGCGCCCTGGGGCGACGGCCGCGCGACGGCGGGCGACCAGTCGGCGCAGGTCAAGAACAACCAGCAGCTGCCGCAGGATCACGAGGTGACGGCTGCGCTGCGGCAGCTCGTGCTGGAGGGGCTGAGCCGCAGCCTGATGTTCTTCAGTGCGGCGCTGCCGCGGCGGATCTTTCCGCCGCTGTTCAATCACTACGGCGGGCGCGCCAACGCGTTCGGCAACCACATCGACAGCGCGGTGCGCACCATCACCTTCGGCGAAGCGATGGGACAGCAGGTGCGCACCGACCTGTCGGGCACGCTGTTCCTCAACGACCCCGCCGACTACGACGGTGGCGAACTCGTCATCGAGGGGCTGCCCGGCCAGCCGCGCATCAAGCTGCCGGCCGGTGATCTGGTGCTGTATTCGGCGACCACGGTGCACCGAGTCGAGCCGGTCACGCGTGGCGAGCGGCTGGCCAGCTTCTTTTGGCTGCAGAGCATGGTGCGCGACGATGGTCGACGCCAGTTGCTGCACGACATGGACATGAACCTGATGAAGCTGCGACAAGAGCAGGGCGACACCGAGCCGGTGATCGCGCTGACGGGGACTTATCACAACCTCTTGCGGATGTGGGCGGAGGTGTGATGGACGGTTGCGCTGGTTCAGTGCGGGCGCGAGCTCGGATTTATAGCTAATTTTCAGAAGTTATTGAAAAATTGTAAATCGACAAACATTTGAATAAACTTCGCGCGATGGACCCTATCCGTAATCCATTTGCGCCGGGTGCTGGCACCCCGCCGCCCGAGCTGGCAGGCCGTGACGAGTTGCGCGAGTCTCTTCGAGTCGCGCTTGAGCGCGCTCGAATCGGTCGCCCTGCAAAGAGCGCCATGCTGGTCGGCCTGCGCGGTGTCGGCAAGACCGTCTTGCTGGACCGGGTGCGAGAGGATGCTGAAGCGGCGGGTATCCACACCGTCCGAGTCGAGGCGCCCGAAGGGCGATCGCTTCCTGCTCTGCTGGCGCCGCAACTGCGCCAAGCGCTGTTGCGCTTGAGCCAGGTCGAAGCGGCGAAGGACTATGCGGTACGTGGGTTGCGCGCTTTGGCGGGATTTGCCAGCAAGCTGAAGGTCACATTCGGTGACATCGAGGTCGGCTTGGATTACGACCCCGAGCCTGGGTTGGCCGACAACGGCGATCTCGAACACGATCTGCAAGCGCTTTTCGAACAGGTTGGTTTGGCGGCAAAAGCAGCTGAAACGGCATTGGCCATCTTCATCGACGAGTTGCAGTATGTCGAAGAGCCGCAACTCGCTGCCTTGATTACTGCGATGCACCGAACCGAGCAACGAAAGCTGCCTGTCGTTCTTGTCGGAGCAGGGCTGCCTCAATTGCGCGGGCGAATGGGAAACGCCAAGTCGTACGCAGAACGGCTGTTCGACTTTCCGACCATTGGGCCTCTTCCGCCCGCCGCAGCTGGCCAGGCCATCGAGAAGCCTCTCGCAGACGAAGGTGTGACGATCACGCCCGATGCCCTGACGAAGATCCTGCAAGTGACCCAGGGTTATGCGTACTTCCTTCAGCAATGGGGCAGTCACACGTGGCGTGCAGCGGCAGCATCGCCTATCGGTACTCAAGCTGTCGACACCGCTTCGGTGACCGCGATAGCGGCGCTGGATGAGAGCTTCTTTCGAGTTCGCTTCGATCGGCTGACGCCCAAGGAGAAAAAATACCTTCGTGCCATGGCGGAGTTGGGGGAGGGCCCTCACCGGTCAGGCGATATTGCCTCCTGTTTCAACGCGGATGTCTCTTCGCTCGCACCAACGCGAAGCTCGCTGATCGCCAAGGGGATGGTGTGGAGCCCCAATCATGGTGACACCGCCTTCACTGTGCCGATGTTCGATGACTTCATGAAGCGGACCGTGCCGGGAGACGAGTGGCGGTAGCGCGCCTCTGGCTTGCAGCCGTGGAGGCTGAAATCAAACCGCAGCCCAACCCCCTCCTAGCGCCTTGTACAGGTCCAGCGCCGCCGTCAGCCGCGCCAGCCGCAGCTGCGCCAGCTGGTCCAGCGACGAGAACAGCGTTCGTTGCGCATCGAGCACGCTGGTCAGGTCGTCGGCGCCTTCGCGGTAGCGCAACTCGGCCAACCGCAGCGAGCGCTGCGCTTCGTCGCGGATCGCGAGCTGCGCCTGCTCCTGCCCGCGATGGCGCACGGCGTTGCCCAGCGCGTCCTCGACTTCCTTCAGCGCGGTGTAGATCGATGCGCGGTAGTTTTCGACCAGTTGCCGGCGCGCCGATTCGCTGAGCGCGACCTGGTTGCGCAGCCGACCACCGTCGAACAGGGTCTGCACGAGCGATGCGGTCAGGCCCAGACTGGTCGCGGGGTTGGCGAACGACAGCAGCGAGGCGCTCGCCAGGCCGGCCGATGCCGACAGCGACAGGCTCGGCAGCAGCGCGGCACGCGCCCCCGCCACATCGGCATCCGCACCGGCCAGCTGCGCTTCGGCGCTGGCGAGGTCGGGGCGGCGCACCAGCAGTTCAGAGGGCAGGGCAGCGCCGACTTCGGGAATCGCGAATCCGTCGAAGCTGCGGATCTCGACCTGCAAGGTCTGCGGTGTGCGGCCGAGCAGCACGGCCAGCGCGGTCACGGTCTGGCGTTCCTGCACTTCCAGCGGCTCCAGCGTCGCGCGCTGTGTCATCACGGTGATCCGCTGCCGGCTCACGTCCAGCGCCGAGGCCGCCCCGTTGCGGTAGCGCGAGTCGACGATCTTGAACACGCGCTCGGCGATCGCGAGGTTCTCGCGTGCGATCACCAGACGCATGCGCAGCGCCAGCACCTGGAAGTAGGCGTTGGCGACACCGGTGGTCAGCGACAGCCGCGCGGTCTCCAGGTCGTAGCGACTGGCCGCGAGCGAGGCCTGCGCTCCCTGGACACCGGCGGCGAGCCGGCCCCACAGATCGACCTCGTAGCTGACGCCCAAGGACACGTTGGTCGACTTGCTGGTGCGCGCGCTGGCGCCCGACGGGTCGCTGCGTTGCGCGCCGGTGCCGCCACCGACGCTGACCGACGGGAACAGCGTGGCCCCAGCGCTGCGCACCAGGATCTCGGCTTGCTGCACGCGTTCGGCGGCGATGGCCAGCGTCGGGCTGCCGGCTTGTGCCGCATCGATCAACTGCGCCAGCTCGGCCGACTGGAAGCCTTGCCACCAGTCGCGCTGCAGCACGCTGCTGCCTGGGGAGGCCTCGCGCCACTGCGCCGGCAGATCGATGGTGGGGCGCGTGCTGTCGATCGGTGTCGCGCAGCCGACGAGGGTGAATGCGGCCGCCATGGCGCACTTCAGTGCGGTGTCGCGTGGGACGTGAGACGTGGATGACGAAAACATGGACATGGGTCGTGGGGTGTTCATTCCGCAGCCAGTGCGATGACCGGATCGAGCCGCGCCGCCTTGCGGGCAGGCAGGTAGCCGAACACCAGGCCGGTGCCGAAGGCGCAGCCGGAGGCGAGCAGCACCGGGATCAGTGAATACTGGACCGGCGTGCCGAAGGCGCCGATCGCCGCAGCCGTAGCCAGTCCGCCGGCCACGCCGATCGCGCCGCCGATGGCCGAGATGACCACCGCCTCGATCAGGAACTGCTGCATGATGTTTTTCTCGCGCGCGCCGGTGGCCATGCGGATGCCGATCTCGCGGGTGCGCTCGGTCACCGACACCAGCATGATGTTCATCACGCCGATGCCACCGACCAGCAGCGAGATCGCCGCGATCGAGCCCAGCAGCAGGGTCAGCGTGTTCTGCGTCTCGACGGTGGTCGAGAGGATCGACGCCATGTTGCGGATCTGGAAATCGACGACGCCATGGCGGTCGAGCAGCAGCGCCTCGACGTCGGCCTGGGTCTCGTCGATGCGTGCCACGTCGTCGACCGCCACCGTCACGTTGCGCAGGTAGCGCTGCCCCGACAGCCGCAGGCTGCTCGTGGCGTACGGCACCAGCACGGTGTCGTCCTGGTCGGCGCCGGTCGGCGAGGCACCGCGCGGCGACATCACGCCGACCACCTGGAACAGCAGGTTGCCGACCAAAACGTACTGGCCGACCGGGTTCTGTCCGTCGGGGAACAGCGCTTTCGCCACTGTCTGGCCGAGCACCGCGACGGTGGCGTAGCCGGCCTCGTCCTCGGCGCTGAAGAAGCTGCCGTGCGCCACCGGCCACTGGCGCGCCAGCGGGAACTTCGACGAGGTGCCGGTGATGCTGGTGCTGGTGTCGAAATTACCGTAGCGCACCGTGGCACTGCTGCTCTGCTCGGGCACGGCGGCGAGCACGTTGTGCACCTGGTCGATGGCCTGCACGTCGCCGATCACCAGCGTGGCCGTCGCGCTGAAGCCGCGCTGGTTGGGCGCTCCAGGGCGCACCAGCAACAGGTTCGATCCCATGGCGCTGATGCGGTCGATCACCGCCTGCTTGGCGCCGTCGCCGATGGCCAGCATCGCGATCACCGAGCCGACGCCGATCACGATGCCCAGCAGGGTCAGAACCGAGCGGAAGAGGTTCGCGTGCAATGAACGCAAAGCCATCTTCGCGGCCTCCAGCATGTCCACCAGGTTCGAGCCATTTCGCACGGCCGCCGAAGGCGTGAAACGGCGCTGTGTGGGGGAGGGCGCTGCCGAGCCGGCGTCGGCCACGATGCGGCCGTCCTTGATCTCGATCAGCCGGTCGGCGTGGTCTGCGACTTCCTTTTCATGGGTGATCAGCAGCACCGTGTGGCCGCGTTGCGAGAGATCGACGAGCAGCTTCATCACGTCGGCGCCGCTCTGGCTGTCGAGTGCACCGGTCGGCTCGTCGGCCAGGATGATGCGTCCGCCGTTCATCAGCGCGCGCGAGATCGACACCCGCTGCTGCTGACCGCCCGAGAGCTGGTTCGGCCGATGGTGCAGGCGCTCGGACAGTCCCAGCTCGCCGAGCAGCGCCGCCGCACGCGCATGTCGTTCGGCCGGCGGCAGGCCGGAGTACATCGCCGGCACCTCGACGTTCTCGGCTGCGGTGGCGCCGGCGATCAGGTGGTAGCTCTGGAACACGAAGCCGAACTCGTCGCGCCGCAGCAGCGCCAGCTCGTCGCGATCGAGTGCCGACACGTCGCGGCCCATGAACAAGTAGCTGCCGGTGGTCGGCTTGTCGAGGCAGCCGAGTATGTTCATCAGCGTCGACTTGCCCGAACCCGACGCGCCCATGATCGCGACGAACTCGCCTTCGTGGATCGTCAGGTCGATGCCGTGCAGCACCCGCGTTTCCAGCTCGCCGTTGCGGTAGGTCTTGGTGACGCCGCGCAGCTCGATCAGCGGCACCTCGGCTGCGCGGGCAGTCGAGGCCACGGGCTGCTCCAACGCCAACGGATCGATGCGATTCACTGAAGTCACCGACCGTGCGAGCCCCCGGCCATGCCTGGCGGCATGCCTCCGGGGCTCTGCTGCAGGCCACCGCCCGGCTGGCTCTGCGAACTGCCGCGCTGCGTCGCCGGCAGCTTGATGCCCGTGACGACCTGATCGCCTTCGGCCAGGCCCGACAGCACCTGGGCCTGCACGCGGTTGCTGACGCCCAGCTCGACCGACCGGTCTTCGAGCGCACCGGTGGACGTCAGCCGCCTCACCGTCGCGCGACGCGGCCCGCGCTGAGCCTCGGTCGCGAATCCGCTGGTCGAGGCGGAGGCCGGCCCCGACGGCGCCGAAGCCGCGCGACCTTCACGCTGCGGCTCGCTGGCGCTTCGTTCCCGTCGCCAGGCTGCATCGCCGGAACGCGTGCCGATGTTCAATGCGGCGGCGGGGATCAGCAGCGTGTCCTTCGCGGTGGCCGCGACGAAGAACACTTGCGCCGTCATGTTGGTCATCAGTGATTGGTTGGCGTTCGGCACGTCGAACAGGGCGTTGTACAGGACCACGTTGTTCGTCACGGTCGGCGTCGGCTCGACCTTGCGCAGCGCGCCGTACCAGCGCTTGCCCTGGCTGCCGAGCGTCGTGAAGTAGACCTCCATGCCTTGCCGCAGCTTGCTGACATCGGCTTCGGACACCTGCGTCTGCACGGTCATCGTCGACAGGTTGGCGATGCGCAGGATCGTCGGCGCCTGCTGGTTCGCATTCAGTGTCTGCCCCTGCCGCGCCGTGACCGAGACGACCGTGCCGGCCATCGGCGCGTAGATGCGGGCGTAGTTCAGGTTGGCCTCGTCCGCGCGCAATGTCGATTCGGTCTGCTCGATCGACGCGCGGGTGGCGTCGACCTGCGCCTTCGCCGCACGCGCATTGGCTTCGGCCTGTTGCAATGCTTCGGTGGTGGTCGCGTCGTCCTTCATCAGGTTCTGCTGACGCGTGAGCAGCAACTGCGCGAGCACGAGCTGTGATTCGCGCTCGGCCAGCGTCGCGCGCTGGGTGCGCAGGCCGGCGCGTCGCGCGTCGACGGTGGCTGTCAGCACCGTGGGGTCGATCTCGGCCAGCAGGTCCCCCGCCTGCACGACCGATCCGACCTCCACGCGCAGCTTCTTCAGCTGGCCCGACACCTGCGCACCCACGTCCACGTAGTCGAGCGGCTGCACCGTGCCGGTGGCGGTGACCAGGTCCTGGATGTCACCGCGCTGGACCGTGGCGAACTGGTACTGATCGCGCAGATCGGTGCGTCCGTAGTGCGTGCGCCAGGCCCACCACGATCCGGCGACCATCGCCAGCAGGGCGATGACGCTCCAGAGCGTGCGGTTGAACAAGATGCGGCACCAGAGGGGGCGCGAGACGGAAGAGGTGACGGTCATGGCGGCAGTCGGACGGAACAGGGCGGGGGCGGGCAGGGCCATCGGAACAACGGCATCGGATCAGACAATTGCACCGAGTGTCGCGCGCAGGGGGTTAAGCAATGGGGCGGCACTGTTTCCGCTGTGTAAAGCGGTGGTTCCGTCGAACCATCTTCAGATGGAACGGATTCGAGGTCAGACGCCAAATACGGGGGTTGGTTTCGCCGCCGGGAGCGGTGCGATGCGCGCGCCGCGCGGTGAAGTGCTGTGCGTCATCAGCAGCGTCGGCCGGCGCGCGGAACTTCAGTGCGGCTTGCGGGGCTTGCGAAATGACTTCGGCGTGTAGACGTTGCCTTGCCAATCGCCGTCGTTGGGTTCGACCGGGGCTCGACCGTTGCGCGCTCGTTCGATGGCACTCCGTGCCTCACTTGCGGCCGTGCGGCGGGCAGCCGGCGCGCGCCAGACCTGTCGTGCGCCATGGCGGAGTTTCCAGCCCATCGAGCGCACCGCGTTGTCGAATCGACGCTGTCGCGCGTCACCCAGGCACAGCCGCACCAGCAACACCACACACACGGTGGCGGTGAAGCCGGCGAGCAACTGTTCGAAGTGGATCATCGAGGGGACCGGGTGCGACTCGGAAAAGCCGAGCTCAGGTCCTCATCATCGCGGAGATCGTGCCTCGATGCTGGCGCCTGTTTGCAGTGAGCAGGCCGAACTTGCGCGATCAGCCGCTGATCGTCAGTTGGCGGCACAGTCCGTCGAGCCGCTGGGAGTCTTCGTCGGTCAGCAGGCCGGCGCGCAGGCGCACGGCGCGTTCGATGCGGCGCAGGCGGAAGCGCAGCTCGCCTTCCACCGCCTCGACTTCTGCGGCGTCTGGGGCGGCGACCGGGTCGACGCTCCACAGACCGCTGGTCATCAACCCGCCGTGAAGCCTCGCCAACAGATGCTCGGTCAGTGTCAGCGCCTCTTTCAGCGCCGCCGACATCGCCGCGCCGCGCAGCGCGGTCGTGGCTGCGCTGGCATCGTGCATCACCTCGGCCAGCTTGGCCAGCCGCTCCTGCAGTTCTTCTGCCGTGCGCTGAGCGGGGGCGGTCGGTTGCTGGCGCACCACCTGCGTGATCAGGCCGACACAGCGCAGGTCGTATTCACCTGGTACGACCCGCAGCGCCACGCTGGCTCGTGACAGCTGCGCCGCCGACTCAGCCAGTGTCGCGAGCGTCGATTCGGTCACTGCCAGCTGCCGGCCCTGCATGGACAACTGCTCCCCGCGCAGGCAATGCGGGTAGCCCGAGCCGTCCATTCGCTCGTGGTGTTCGGCGATCGCTCGCGCGACCTCGGCGGGGTAATCGGTCAACTGGGAAATCAGCAACTGCCCGACGTGCGGATGCACGACCAGTTGCTGATAGCTCAGGACATCCAGGGTGCGCTCGGCGTCGGCCTCGCCGAACTCCGGGCCGATGTACATCTCGCCCAGGTCGTGCAGCAGGCCGCACAGCATCGCGGTGCGCAGCTCGGCGGGCTTGCCGCCTTGCGCGAGCATCAGCGCGCCGTTCAGTGCCATCGCCTGGATGGCGTGCTGGTAGGCCACCGGGCGGCTGCTGCGTGTGGCGGTGAGCAGCAGCTGCGCCACCGGATGCACCGGCAGCTTGGCCGCCTCGCGCAGGATGGCGTCGGCGTGCGCATGGAGCAGGGCGGTGAGTGGCGTCGGTTGCTTGAGCAATGCTTCGACGGCCTCGACCAAGGTGTGCGCGGTCACGCCGTTCTCGGCCTTCAGACAGCTTTCCAGCGGTTCGCGCAGCTGGCGGTCGAGCAGTTTGCGTTGCAGCGCCTGAGACACCGGCAGGTCGCGCGCCCACAGCTTGGTGCCGGAGATGTCGAAGATGTCGCGTGCGGCGATGATGCTCTGCGTCTGGCTGGCCTCCAGGATGGTGGCGAGCGCGTGCGGATTCGCACACGAAAAATCGACTGCAACAGCAGCGGTGTTGGCGTTCATGGCGTCTCCGAAGGCGGACTCAGTATTCGGTTTTCGACCGATTCCGCTGCTTCTTGAGGGCAAGTTTTCTCGGTGACTACAGCGCCTTGGTCGCCCACTTGAAATCCGGATCGTCGACGAACGGCTTGATGCCGAAACCCAATCCCTTCATCAACTTCAGCATCTCGGCGTTGCGCGCCAGCACCAGCCCTTCGATTTCGGTCAGGCCCTGTTCGCGGGCGAATTGCATGATCGACAGCATCAGCCTCGATCCCAGCCCCTTGCCCTTGAAGTCATCAGCCACGACCAGAGAGAACTCGCAGCTGCTGCGATCGGGGTTGGTGATGTAGCGCGACACCCCGACGATGCGTTCGATGGCCGGGCTGTCGTCGTCCGACGGCGGGGTGCGCACCGTGGCGACCAGCGCCATTTCTCGGTCGTAGTCGATCAGCGTGAAGCGCGACAGCAGCGAGGCCGGCAATTCCTGGATCGCCGAAATGAAGCGGAAGTAGCGGCTCTCGGGAGACAGCTCGCGCACGAAGGCCTGCAGCATCGTTGCATCGTCGGGCTGAATCGGGCGCACGGTGTACTCACCGCCGCCCCGCAGGGGCCACTGCTGCTCGTGGTTCAGCGGGTACGGCAGGATCGCGAGGTGGTGGTACTGATGGTGGCTCGAGGTGCCGGTCGATTCCGGTGTCTGGGCGATGACGATGCGCGCGTCGACGGCCAGCGCGCCGGATTCGTCGACGATGATGGGGTTGATGTCCATCTCGCGCAGCTGTGGCAGCTCGCAGACCATCTCCGACACGCGCAGCAGCACCTGCTCCAGCGACTCCATGTCGGCGGCCGGCGCGCCACGCCAGGCACCCAGCGTCTCGGCGACGCGCGAGCGCTCGATGAGCCGGCGCGCCAGGAACTGGTTCAGCGGAGGCAGTTCCATCGCATGGTCATCGATCAGCTCGACCATCGTGCCGCCAGCGCCGAAGGTGATCACCGGGCCGAACGGATCGTCGGTGACGAGTCCGATGCAGACCTCGCGGCCGCGCTCCTGACCCGACATCTTCTGGATGGTCACGCCGTTGATGCGCGCCTCGGGCAGCAGGCGAGTCACCGACCGAAGCATCTCGTTGTAGGTGTCGCGCACGCCGATTGCGTTGACCACGTTCAGCGCCACGCCCTGCACGTCGGACTTGTGGCTGATGTCGGGTGAGTCGATCTTCAGCGCGACCGGGTAGCCCAGCTGCGTGGCGATCAGCACCGCCTCGTGCACGCTGCGCGCCAGCAGGGTCTTGGTGACCGGGATGTGGAAGGCCGCGAGCAGCGCCTTCGACTCCATCTCGGTCAGCACCTGACGTCGCTCGGTGAGCACGCTCTCGATGAGCATGCGCGCGCCTTCGACATCGGGCTTGGCGAGATCGGACAACGGCGGCGGTGTCTGCTGCAGCAGCTGCTGGTTGCGGTGGTAGGCCGCGATGTTGCCGAAGGCGCCGACAGCCGATTCGGGGGTGCGGAAGGTCGGGATCGCGGCGTCGTTGAGCAGTCGGCGGCCCTCGCCGACGGAGGCGTCGCCCATCCAGCAACTCAGCAGCGGTTTCTCCGAACGCGCCTTGACCGCAACCAGCGCGCGGGCGATGGCCGCCGAATCGGTGCCGGCTTTCGGCGAATAGATGGCCAGCACGCCGTCGATCTGCGTGCATTGCGCTGCGGCGGACAGTGCTGCCTCGAACTGTTCGGCCGTGGCGTCTTCGGCCAGATCGATCAGGTCGCTCAACGTGGCCCCGGGTGCCAGGATCGGACGCAGTGCGTCCGCCTCGGCGGGGCTCAGGCGGCCGAGCTGCAGGCCGATCTCGCAGACCCAGTCCGCCGCCATCACGCCGGGGCCGCCGCCGTTGGTGACGATGGCCAGTCGCGGGCCCACCGCGCGATAGCGCGAAGCCAGGCACTTGGCGGCCGAGAACAGCTGCACGAACGAGCGCACCCGCACCGCACCGGCACGGCGCAGCGCGGCGTCGAAGGCATCGTCGTTGCCGACGATCGCGCCCGAATGCGTCAGCGCGGCGGCGTTGCCGGCCGGCTTGCGCCCGGCCTTCAGCACCACCACCGGCTTGGCGTTGGCGGCGGCGCGCAGCGCGCTCATGAATCGCCGCGCGTGGCTGATGCCTTCGAGGTACACGACGATGCTGTGCGTCTGCGCGTCGGACGCGAGGAAATCGAGCACCTGAGCGATGTCGACCCCAGGGTGCGGACCGAGCGAAACCACGGTCGAGAAGCCGACGCTGTTCGAATTGGCCCAGTCGAGGATGGCCGAGGTCAGCGCGCCCGATTGCGACACCAGCGCCAACGAGCCGCCAGCGGGCAACGCGCCAGCGATGCTGGCGTTGATCTGCAGGCCGGGCCGCTGGAAACCGAGGCCGTTCGGCCCCAGCATCAGCATGCCGTCGCGCCGTGCCTGATCGTGCATCAGGGTTGCCGTCGCGGCGTCGACATTGCTGGAAATCACCAGGGCCGCGCGGCAGTGGATGCGTCCGGCGGCGGCGAGCGCCGTCAAGACCTCGTCGGGCGGCATGGCGATGATCGCGAGATCGGCACGCGCATGCGCCAGATCGGACAGGGTGCCGGTCGCGTTCACGTCCAGGAATGTCAGCGTGCCGACGCAGGGTTGTTCCCTCAGGGCCGCGTGCAGCGTGCGCGCGGCAGCGGTCAGCGGCGCCGCACCGCCGGTCAGCACGACGATGGAGGCGGGCGCGAACAGCGGCGTCAGGTAGTGTTTGTCCAAGCGAGGGCCTCTGGGACGGTTGGCAACGATGAGCCCGAAGCAGCGACGCTGCAACAGCCACACCGCGTCCGATGGTAGTCCGCACGAGCTGACAGATAGGTGACAACCCGCAGAAAGCACCCCATTCGGCCTGGCTTCGATAATCGACCCACACCCGCCGTTGCACCCTGCATGTCCATCCCCGCCGACCCCTCTCCGAGTTCATCGACCGCTGCCGACTGGCAGCGTCGCAGCGTCGCCAGCGTGTGGCACCCGTGCACGCAGATGCAGCGCATGGCCGATGTGCCACCGATCGCGATCGCGCGTGCCCACGGGCCGTGGCTCGAGGCCTACGACGGGGCGCGCTACTTCGATGCGACCAGCTCGTGGTGGGTCAACCTGTTCGGCCACGCCGATGCGCGCATCAACGCGGCGCTGAAGCAACAGCTCGACACGCTGGAGCACGTGATGCTGGCTGGCTGCACTCACGCGCCGGCGGTCGAGTTGGCCGAGCGGCTGTCGGCGCGCACCGGCCATGCGCTGGGCCACACCTTCTTCGCGAGCGACGGCGCATCGGCCGTCGAGATCGCGTTGAAGATGAGCTTTCACAGCTGGAAGAACCGGGGGCAGGGCGACAAGCGCGAGTTCGTCTGCCTGCGCCATGGGTATCACGGCGAGACGATCGGCGCGCTCGCCGTCACCGACGTGGCCGTGTTCCGCGACGCTTACGACCCACTGCTGATGCGCTCGCATGTGGTGATGGCGCCCGACGCGCGACAGGCCGAGCCGGGCGAGTCGGCTCCCGACGTGGCGCGGCGTGCAGCGGCCGAGCTGGCGGCGCTGTTCGAGTCGCGCGCGGGGCACATCGCTGCGGTGATCCTGGAGCCGCTGGTGCAATGCGCTGCCGGCATGGCGATGCACGATCCGGTCTACCTGCGCGAAGTCCGGGCGCTGTGCGATCGCTACGGGGTGCATCTGATCGCCGACGAAATCGCGGTCGGCTGTGGCCGCACCGGAACCTTCTTCGCCTTCGAGCAGGCGGCTGATCCGACCGATGCGAAACCGATCTGGCCCGATCTGCTGTGCCTGTCCAAGGGCATCAGCGGCGGCTACCTGCCGCTGTCGCTGGTGCTGTCCACCGATGCGATCTACAACGCTTTCCTCGACGACGACACCGCGCGCGGCTTCCTGCATTCGCATTCGTACACCGGCAATCCGCTGGCCTGCCGTGCCGCGCTGGCAGTGCTCGACCGCTTCGACGAGGAGCCGGTGCTGCAGCGCAACCGCGAAACCGGTGCGTTGCTCACCGCCGCACTGGCCGAGCGACTGGCCGGCGATGCACGCATCGAGCAGGTGCGGCAGCGCGGCATGATCTGGGCGTTCGACGTGCGCGAATCGGTGGCTGGTGTGCGCTTCGCCGAACGCTTCCACATGGCGGCACGACTGCAGGGCCTGCTGATACGCCCGATCGGCCGCACCGTTTACCTGATGCCACCGTATCTGTTGAACGAAGAGCATGCGGCCTATCTGGCCGAGCGCACGGTCGCGACCTTGAACGCGACCTTGAACTCCGGCCACTGACGCCTCACCGACGACGCGATGCTGAAACACCTCGAACAGCAGCTGGCCGAGCGTGAATCGCAATCGTTGCGCCGCCGTCGCCGTGTTGCCGAAACCGCCTGTGCGCCGCGCCAGACCGTCACCGCGCATGACGGCACGCCGCGCGAGCTGCTCACCTTTTGCAGCAACGACTACCTGGGCTTGGCCAACCACCCGGCGCTGATCGAAGCGCTGGCCGAAGGAGCCCGGCTCTACGGCGCCGGCAGTGGCGCCTCGCACCTGATCTGCGGTCATTCGCGGGCTCACGCGCTGCTCGAGGACGATCTGGCCGAGATGATGTCGCCGCACCTGCCCGAGGTGCGGGCGCTGTATTTCTGCACCGGCTACCTGGCCAACCTGGCGGTGCTGACCGCGCTGGGCGATGCGCAGACGACGATCTACACCGACCTGCTGAACCACGCGTCGCTGATCGACGGTGCGCGGCTCGCCAAGGCGGCGGTGCATACCTATCCGCACAACGACCTGACCGGCCTGGCGCGGCGCCTCGCGGCGTGCAGCACCCCGCGCAAGCTGATCGTCACCGACGGTGTGTTCAGCATGGACGGCGATCTGGCACGGCTCCCCGAGTTGCTGGCGCTCGCCGAGCAGCATGACGCCTACATCCTGGTCGACGATGCGCACGGATTCGGCGTGCTCGGCGAGCAGGGGCGTGGCGTGCTGTCGCACTTCGGTCTGCGCAGCGAACGGCTGATCTGCATGGGCACGCTGGGCAAGGCGGCCGGCGTGGGCGGCGCGTTCGTTGCGGCCCACCGCACCTTCATCGACTGGCTGGTGCAAAGCGCCCGCGCCTACATCTACACCACCGCCGCGCCGCCCGCTGTGGCCCATGCCGTGCGCGCGAGCCTGCGCTTGATTCGCGGAGACGAAGGCGATCAGCGTCGGCAGCATTTGCATGCACTCATCACGGCGCTGCGTGCGGGCGTGCCCGAGGTGCTCGGCGAGGTGCTGAACCAGCGTGGCTGGCGGCTGGCCGAATCGCACACCGCGATCCAGCCGCTGATCGTCGGCGGCAGCGCCGAGGCGCTGGCGATCGCCGCTGGCCTCGAAACCCAGGGCCTGTGGGTGCCGGCGATCCGGCCGCCCACCGTGCCCTCGGGCAGCGCGCGGCTTCGCATCACGCTGAGCGCCGCGCATCGGCTTGACGATGTCGAGCGCCTGTTGGCGGGCCTGGCGGCTGCAGCCCGCGGCGCCGGCGACGCGGAGGGGACGACATGACCGGGGGTGGCGATTCATCGAGCGGTTGGCAGTCCACGGAGGCCGGCGTCCTGTGGGAGCCGGCCGCCAGCCAGGCGGCGCTGGCCGAACCCGACAGCGATCTGCCGTTGCGAGGCTGTTTCGTCACCGGCACCGACACCGAGGTCGGCAAGACGGCGGTCAGCGCCGGTTTGCTGCATGCGCTGGGTTGCCATGGTCTGCGCGTTGCCGGGTACAAGCCCGTGGCTGCGGGCGCCGTGTGGTGCAGCGCGGCGAGCGGCCCTGGCGGTCACTGGCACAACGAAGATGTGGAGGCGCTGCACGCCGCCAGCAACATCGAACTGACGCGCAGCGAAGTGTGTCCCTGCCTGCTCGAGGAGGCCTGCGCGCCGCACCTCGCCGCGCGGCTCGAAGGCGGGCGCATCGAGCCGCGGGTGCTGATCGACGGTGCTCGTCGGCTGATGCCGCGCTGCGATGCCCTGGTCGTCGAAGGCGTGGGCGGGTTCTGCGTGCCACTGGTCGAAGCCGAAGAGGGGTCGGATGCAGAAGACTGGGGTGCCGACGACCTGGCGTGTGCGCTGGATCTGCCGGTGATCCTGGTGGTCGGCGTGCGGCTGGGCTGCATCAACCACAGCCTGCTCACCGCCCAGGCGATCACTGCACGCGGCCTGCGCCTCGCTGGCTGGATTGCCAACCGCGTCGATCCGGACATGACGCATGCGCAGGACAACATCGACACGCTGACCCGGGCGCTGCAAGGGCGACACGGCGCACCTCTGCTCGGCGTGGTCGACTACCTGGTGCCGGTGACGGCCGCGCGGGTGGCAGACCAACTGGATCTCGATGCGCTGCTCAAGGCGCTGGGGCTCGGGGATTGAGTTGACGGCGCTTGCAGCCGTTTCGCCGGCGCACGCAAAAATGCCCGCCGAAGCGGGCTCTGTGCCTGTCCGTGGCGGGATCAGCTGCCGCGCAGCATGCAGGCAGCACTGCTGCCGTCGTGGTCCAGCACGCTCTTCTCGACGTCAAGCTTCTTGACCACGCCGTCCTCGACGACCATCGAGTAGCGCTCCGAGCGACCGGCCAGGCCGAAGGCCGGCAGGTCGATGACCAGGCCGATTGCCTTGGTGAAGGAGCCGTCGGCGTCGGCCAGCATCAGCACCTTGTCGTCGGCCCCGGTGGACTTGCCCCACGCGTCCATCACGAACGGGTCGTTGACCGAGATGCAGGCGATGGTGTCGAAACCGGCCTGGCGCAGCTTTTCCGCGTTGTCGATGTAGCCGGGCAGGTGACTGGCGGAACAGACGGGCGTGTAGGCGCCGGGCAGGCCGAACAGGGCGACCTTCTTGCCCTTGAGCAGCGCGTCGGTCGAGATGTCGATGACACCGGTGGTGGTGAGTTGCTTGAAGCTGCCGCTCGGAACGCGATCGCCTTGCTTGATGGCCATGTTATGAGTCTCCGTTTAATTGTTGATGTGAGTGCCCCGGGGCATGGGAGCGCGCTTGATGTGCCGGAAAGTCGCCTGCCCGATTAGTTTGTGGGCGAAGGATTGTTGCGCTAATTTATGAAGAGGGTCTTGCTTACTGCTCATTCCATCCCCCCGATAGGGACTCTCGCTGTCAGGCGGATCGCCTATTCGCAATTCAAGCGGGCACCCCAAGGCACATCGATGAACGGGCTTCCCTGCTCGGGGGACAATCAGGGCTTCGACTCATGTGCGGGCACTCGTTTCGAGCGCAGTTGCCGCGCATGCTCTGCTCGCCCTGATCAGCCCAGGCGGTCGCGCCCAACGCCTTTCTTGATGAACGATCGTTACCAGGAACATCGAACACCGACGGTGGCCTCTGCCGCCGACGAGCAAGCCGCCACGCGGGTCGACCGGGCGCAGACCGAGCTCAAGCACGGGCGCGTCGTCCGCCTGATCGACTGCGACCCGCCCGGTGACGTGGTCACTTCCAGCTGCGTGGTGGCCGCCGTCGAGGCGCTGACGCCGCTGCGGCTGCGCTGGCTGTCGTCTCTCGGCGCCCCGGTGCACCTGCTGCTGACGACCGAGCGCGCGCTGGCGCTGGGGATGAAGGTGGGTGCGCCCGGGCCGTTGGGCGCCCAATCGATTCGGCTGCCGCTGCCTGCCGATATCTCGCTCGACGCCTTGCACGGGCTGGCGGCGGTGACGTCCATCAGGTCGTCCACGCCCGGCATCCTGCCGATGTCCTCCGCCGTGGATCACCTCACGCCCTCGAATCGCGCGCGCGCGGCGGACAGCGCCTTTCAGCTGGCCCGGCGGGCCCGGCTGATCCCGGCGCTGCTGGTCGTCGATGTTTCTTCAGCCGACGAGGCGGCGCTGGCGGCCGAGCAGCTGCTGTGGGTTTCCAGCGCGGACGTGTCGCAGATGCCGCTGGGCGGCTCTGCAAGCCTGCGCCGCGTGAGCGATGCGCAGGTGCCGCTCGCGGCCCACGACGATTGCGAACTGGTGCTGTTCCGTGAGGATCACGGCGGTGCCGAACACGTCGCGATCGTCGTCGGGCAACCCGACTTCAGTCAGCCGGTGCCGGTGCGGCTGCACTCGTCCTGCCTCACCGGCGACCTGCTCGGCAGCCTGCGTTGTGATTGCGGCGACCAGTTGCGCCGCGCGATCGAGCGACTCGCCGAGACCGGCGGCGTGCTGCTGTACCTCGAACAGGAAGGCCGTTCGATCGGCCTGGCGAACAAGCTGCGCGCCTACCGACTCCAGGATGAGGGTCTCGACACCATCGACGCCGATCGCTACCTGGGCTTTGCAGCCGACGATCGCGACTACGGCGCGGCGGTGGCGATGCTGAAGTCGCTGGGCATTGCGCGCATCCGGCTGATGACCAACAACCCGAAGAAGATTGCTGCCATGGAAGCTGGTGGCATCGAGGTCGTCGAGCGCGTCGCCCTGCACGGCCCGGTCAATTCGTTCAACGCGCGCTACATCGAGACCAAGCAGGATCGGGCAGGGCACCTCAAGCCCGAGTGAGTCGAGACCGGCGCGCGATGCGTCGGCAGCCTGATCAGCCTGTCGGCAGCGGTCCGTCCCGCAAGGTGTCCAGCGGCAGTTCGACCACCTGCTGCAACAGGCTCGCCAGCCCCGCTGCCATGTGATCGAGCACCGCAGCGCCCTTGTCGGCGCTGGCCTGAGTCGCATCGCCACAGGCGCCTTCGAGGTTCAGGTCCTGCGTCATCCAGCCGAAGCCGATCGGCTTTTCGACACCCAGCGGACCGCCTTGCGCGACCAGGCGCTGGCCGAGCGACGGGAAGGCCTTGAGTGCAGACAACCGCACCAGATCGGGGCGCAGGTGCAGCATCAACGAGGTCTCGACCGCGCCGGCGTGGATGCCGTGGGCACGCTCCTCGGCATCGAACAAGCCCTGCGGCACGCCGAAGCCGAAACTGTGCGCGCGCACGACCAGCATCCGGCATTCGACCCGCAGCCGCAATGCGACCAGATCGACGTGCGCCTTCTGGCCGCCGTGGGTGTTGAAGATCACCAGTTTGCGCACGCCGGCTCGCGCGACGCTGCGCCCGATCGAGAGCCACGCTCCCATCAGCGCGTCGCTGTCGATGCTCAGCGTGCCCGCGTAGGCGCTGTGTTCGAGGCTGTCGCCGACCGCCAGCGGCGGCAGCAACAGCACCGACGAACATGTCGCCCCGGGAAGGCGTGCAATCGCCGCACGCAGGATGCCGTCGTTGATGACTGCGTCCGTCGACAGGGGCAGGTGCGGCCCGTGCTGCTCGGTCGCCGACACCGGCAGCACCGCGACCATGGCGTTGGCATCCAGCGCGGCAAAGTCGGTGGTGCTCAACTCGACCCACAGTCGCGGGCTCGTGGGGCCTGGGTTCGTGGCAGGGGGGAGGTGAATGCTCACAGATCCATCCGAAAGTCAGTCCGGCCGCGTGTTGAAAACACGAGTCGCCGCCCCGACTGTAGATTCAACGCCGGAGCTTCCCATGAAACCTGTTCCCGCCCTGTTTGTCTCGCATGGTGCCCCGACCTTCGCACTGGAGCCCGGCGCAGCAGGCGCAGCCCTGACCGCGCTCGGCCGGCGCTTGCCGCCGCTCGAAGCGGTGCTGATCGTCTCGCCGCACTGGACGACGCCCGGCTTGCGCGTGACGGCCAGTGCCTGGCCCGCCACGATCCACGACTTCGGCGGTTTCCCCCCGGCCTTGTACGAACTGCAGTACCCGGCGCCGGGCGATCCCGCGCTGGCCGCCGACGTGGTGCGGATGCTCGCGCTGTCTGGTTTGGAGGCGACGCTGGATGCGCAGCATGGACTCGACCACGGCGCCTGGGTCCCGATGCGCCATCTGCTGCCGGCCGCGTCGACGCCGGTGCTGCAACTGTCCATGAGCGACACCCTCGATGCGCGTGGCGCGCTGCGTCTCGGCGAGGCGCTGCGTCCGCTGCGCAAGCGTGGCGTGTTGGTCGTCGGCTCGGGCAGCCTGACGCACAACCTGGGCGAGTTCCGAGGCCCGGCGACCGAGGCGGCCTACGTCGCCGACTTCGTGCGGTGGATACGGCAGGCGGTCACGGCGCGGGATCTCGACGCGCTGGTCGACTACCGGCGCCGCGCACCTCACGCGCAGCGCGCGCACCCGACCGAGGAGCACTTCTTGCCACTGCTGGTGGCGGTCGGCGCTGCGTCGGAAACCGACCGGGTCGAAGTCATCGAAGGCGGCACCGTCTACGGCATGTTGTCCATGGAGTCGTATGTCTTTGAGTAGACATAAGATAGATTGTCATTGATATATTGGCTCGGAAAAAGCCGCGTGTGCGGCTGGAAGCGGCCTCCGGGAATCGCCCCGGAGCCGCTCTCACGGATTCAGGCAGCCAGTGCGGCGTTCTGCGTTGCAGTGGCCGCATCGAGGCACTTGTTGCACTTGCCCAGTCCGCGCAGGCGCGGATCGGGTTTGCCTTCACCGGTCTTGAAGTTGGCTTGGCAACGGCGGCAGACGTACATCTTCGAACTCGACATCATCGGCTTGATGCCGGGTTCCGACGATGGTCGGGCGGCCGAATACTCGGCCTGGGTCTGCCGCAACTTGACGTTGTCGGCAGTAGCGGCGGCAGGAGCTGCGGTGGAACTTGCTGTGGTCTTGGATCGTTGTGTGGCCATGGCGCGGGAGTTGACCTCTCATGTTGAGCCGGCAGCTCGAGATGCGAGCCTGCCAACGAAAACCCTTATTGTCCTCGCACTGAAGGTTTTATGCCTGTACGGGGTGATCTTTGTCGGGTTTGCAGGCGCTGCCACATCGGAATGGCGCTGCGCGCCAGCAGCAGAACGAAGGCCACCGCCGCCAGTGCCAGGCGCAGATCAGTGGCTGTCGGCGCAACCTGAGCCAGCTCCGGTGCGGTCAACGCACGGATCAAGCCATCTGGCTGCCGCAGCGGCAGGAAGGACAAGCCGGTGTCGTCCGCCAGCAAGCGCAAGTAGCCCTCGCGCATCGCCGACAGGTGCTCGCTGCCGGGCGTGCTGCCGGGCAGCGTCACCGCCGGGCCGGCGTCGGCCGGATCTTCGGCCAGTTGCTCGTTGCCGACGCTGCCCCCACGCCCCTGGCTGCGCGGGTCGGTCTGCATCACTTCATCGGCGCCCCACACGCCCATGGGGCGGCCCAGCGGGTCGAACTTCGGGATCGGTGATGGCTTCAGGTCGCCGACGCCGACGATCAGCCCTTTCACGACGCCCGGTTTGTCGTTGAAGACCGGCCGGTGGCGGGGGTTCACCGGAGGCGACTCGTGGCCGTCGGTCACGAAGATGATGGCGGGCTTGTCGGGCAGCAGCTTCGCGATGCCGATGCCGCTGAACAGGCCCTTGGCGACTTCGCTGTTGCCGGTCCACGCCATGCGGCCGTCGATGTTGTCCAGCGTGGCGCGCAGCTCGGCCAGGTGGGTGCAGACCTCGACGGGCGCGATCAGCAGGAACGAGCGGTATTCGGTGAACACGCCCCAGCCCACCTTCGATCCGCACGGCAAGGCCAGCAGCGCCTGCCGCAGCGCCTGCTTGGCGTAGACGAGGCGCGACACCGGCTTGCCTTCAAGCTGGTAGTCGGTGACGTTCATGCTCTGGGTGATGTCGAACACGATGACCTGATCGAACCGGTCGCGGTCGAACGTGGCGACCGGATGCAGGAAGCTGGCGGCCAGCGCCAGCGCGGCGCCGATCAGCAGCGTGCGGTCCAGGTGGTCGACGATCTGGGCACGGCACGCGGTCAGCCCGCGAGCCAGCCAGGGCCGCCGGCCGCCGTCGTCGGACGCCGGGCCCGCGGCGCGCCCGCGTCGCTTCATGGCAAGCCCGGCGAGGAGCCGCGCATCGTCGTGGCGGCGCGCTCGGCGTTGCTCGGCGCCTCGGCCGGCGGCGCATCGCCGTCGTCGGGGTCGGGCAGCAGGCGCTGGGCGCGCTCGAGGTTGTAGCGCGCAGCCCAGTTGTCGGGGTCGGCGCGCAGCAACTCGCGGTAGGTCTCCTTCGCCAGCTCGATCAGCGGGAGGGC